>JAUYMO010000039.1 GCA_030699445.1 Candidatus Giovannonibacteria bacterium | reverse complement strand
TCTCTATTTAACATCCGCAAGAACCCATCTGTGGATAACTCAAATTCTCCCAAAAATCGGCCCAAAAATCAACCCCCTCACTCTTTTTCTTTTCCAATCCAATTTAGGGAAGGCATAAGTTATTTGATTTTTTATTCTCCGCTTAGTTGGCTATTTAATTCGCGCTCAAGCGTCGCTGAAAAATCTCGTATAATCCCCTGTTGATCAACTGGTAAAAACGCTCCAAGTTCGTTTTTAAAATTAATTTTCTTCGCTTCCGCGACAATACTGCCTTTAATTAGGCCGAGTTTTTTCTTCTGCTCCAGAGAGAGCATCCCCTTTCGCGATGATACATTTATTTCCACGCCAACGGGCGGATATTCAAACATGCGAAATGAGGCGACACCAAAATAGCCTCCGCTGGTAGCGCCTATTTTATCCCCGAGTTCAACCTTTATGTCTGCTCGGGCCATCTCCGCTAAAACATGCACAAAAAGACCCTCAACAAAAGATTTTATCTCGTTTTGAGCGATGCCAAAAAGAGAAAAATCTAAATCTTCGGAAAAACGCGGGCTACCGTAGACAATACGGAGAGCCGTGCCGCCCTTGAAAAGCAACTTTTCAGCATCCGGTAATTTATATAATTCTCCCAAAAAAACATGCTGAAAGTACTCCCGGACAATATTCGGAAATACCCCCATTTGATATTGCCTGCCTAATTTTTCAAGCGTTTCTATTGATATCATCTTAGTGTGGATTTAATTATGCCAATAAGTTTTGCGTTGTCGAATAATTTTGCGTAACGCAGAGCTTTTTCGGGATTGATTTTTTCTTTATTAAACCGAGAAATTGGTTTTTGCTTATTTTTAAGCCGTAAATAATTTGCATCCACGAACGCTTTCTCGGCATTAGCGATATTAAAACTTAATCCTTGCTGTTTTTGAATCTCATAGCCGGTATATGCGGTTTTTTTTATTTTTCGGTAAGAAAAAAATTTTCCTAGCGTTTCAAAACGGCGCGTGGCTTTTGTTGTGACTGAAGTAATTTCGTAAACCGTCTCTGGAATAATTCCGTGGTATGAAAGCGCGAATTCAAGCGAAATATAAGAGGGAGTGTAAAGCTTGTTAGCAACATAAGCGTCTGGTGGCAAGAAATCAGGGAAAACGTAAAGCCCCCTTTTAAGCTGTAAAATAAATCCTTGTTTTTTATATCTGTGGAGTAAAGCAGAGGCGGCAACGGCAGACACTCCAAAAAGAGCCCGAATATCGTTTGCGCTGAATATATAGAGCTTTTTCTCCTTTATTTTATTAGCGAAAATTGTCTGATTCACTAATTTGACCATATTGTCAATTTACCAAAACGCCATGAAAAGGTCAAGAATTAGCTGTGAATAGCGAATTTTTATGGTATCAGCCCTTTTTCTGTAAAACTCAAAAATCCGTTTTTCGCCACAATAATATGATCCGCAACTTCAATGCCCAATATTTTACCGGCTTCTACTAATCTTTTGGTTATTACCAAATCGTCTTCTGACGGCTCGGGGTCGCCGGAGGGGTGGTTGTGGGCGACTATTACCGAAGCCGCGTTGCTTTTGATTGCGTCTCCAAACACTTCTCGCGGGTGCACAAGGTTGGCGTTGAGAGTGCCCACTGAAACATCGTTGATGCTGATTAAATTATTGCGGGAATCCAGCGCGAGAATCACAAAATGCTCTTTCTTTTCTCTGCCGATTTTTTCTCTAAGATAATTTACTACCGCTTGCGGTGAATCCAATGGAATTTTTTTAGGCATTTTTTCTTTCGCGTATTTTTCTGAAATTGCTTGAAAAAGTTTTATGCCGAACGCGTTAGACGGGCCGATGCCTTCAATTTGCCGTAGTTCCGTAAATGAAGCGTCAAGCGCGCCGCGCAACCCCCTAAACATCTTAATAGCTTCTTTTGCCATTTGCTTGCAATCTTTTTGTGGAGTACCCAAAGTCAAAAGCAATTCCACAATTTCATAGTCAAGAAACCCATCAAGTCCTGATTGTAAAAATCTGTCTCGCAAGCGCTCTCTATGCCCGGCCCCTTTGTGCTTTGGCAGATCTTTGATTTTCATAATTTATCTACAAATTCTCTCAAAAATTTGCCCAAAAAGCAACTCCCAAATCCCCCTCCTTATCCCTACAACATCCCAACATTCTCAAGTTTGTAGGGATGTTGTTATGGATGTTGTTACGCTCGTTGGAACGATTTTAAGAAGCGGACAAATGTTTTGCCGTAGGGTGATAAGGTATGCTCCACAAACTTGCCGCGGTATTTTTTATTGATAAGCCCGGCCTGATAGAGGCGCCTTGTGTGTTCGCCCAATGTTTTCTCGTTTGCCCCGAGCGCTTCAACAATATCTTCAAGAGCCAATCCCTCGCGCTCCGCGACAAGAAGCAGTATCTCAATGCGATAATGATTCGCCATACCCTTCAAATGCCGCTCCATCTTTTTTGCCGTTTTTAAACTTTTTGCCATAGTTTAACTATATAACAATATCCCAACATTCTCAAGTTTATAAGGATGTTATTTCATTTTCGGAGGCGGGAGGATTCGAACCTCCGATGCCTTGCGGCATACTCGCTTTCCAAGCGAGCGCACTAGACCACTATGCGACGCCTCCAGTTAAACTCATTATCTATATTTTTTAATTTTTTACAAATTCATTTCGCGCAATGCTCTAATACGCTCCGCGACAGGAGGATGGGTCATAAAAAGGCGCATCGCTTTTTTCTTAAGCGGGTCAGCGAACCAAAGATGCGCGGTTGTGGGCGTGGCGCGGGAAACCGGAATCGGAACTTTTGAAATTTTCTCCAACGCGCTTGCCAATCCCTCGGGGTATCTGGTGAGCAAAGCGCCGGAAGCATCCGCCAAAAATTCGCGCTTTCTGGAAATAGCGAGTTGTATTAAAGTTGTCGCGATCGGCGCCAAAATTGAAAGTACTACGCCGATTAAAATAAAAAGCCCTCCGCCTTCTCTATTATCATCCCTGCCCCTCCCCCACCACAAACTTCGCATAAAAAAATCCGCGAGCAAGGAAACAAATCCCGCGAGCACCACCGCCACGGTTGAAAGCAGCATATCGCGGTTGCCGATGTGCGAAAGCTCGTGCGCCAAAACGCCTTCCAATTCGGTTCTATTTAAAATTTCCAAAATGCCTGAAGTCACGGCGACAACCGCGTGCTCGGGGTCTCTGCCCGTGGCAAAAGCGTTGGGAGCGCGGTCCGCCACCAAAAAAATCCTCGGCATGGGAAGCCCCGCCGCGATTGTGAGATTTTCCACGATATTATAAAGCTCGGGCGCGTCTTTTTTTTCAATTGCTTTAGCGCCCGTCATCGCCAAAACAATTTTATCCGAATACCAATAGGAAATAAAACTCATAAAAATGCTGAAAAACACGGCGAAAAACAAAATGCCGGGGCTTCCGTAAATTCGCGAGAAAATCCAGCCCAAACCGATAACTACAATCAAAAAAACGGAAAAGAGCGCCCAAGTTTTCCGGATATTAGAATCGCGATAAGTGTAAATTGTCGCCATATTTTTTATTTTCTGTTCCGCCTAAGATATATGAAGAAAATAACCGCCAAAGAAGCCAAAAGCAGATAAAACAAAAATAGCACAAGCTCCATAGACCAATTCACCATTTCCAGCCAGGCGGAAGTGTTGGTCGGGTCCGCGAGATTGATTTGCGCGATTCCGTAATGCAAAAAAACAATCACCCCCAAAATAAGAAGGATATTAAACAGCGCTAAAAATCTTACGAATCGCCAAATCATTTAAAATTTTACGCTAACCGGTTGTTTTTCTTCCGCGGAATCCAGCCCAAAAAATTCTATTTTTGAAAATCCGAACGAAGACGCAAGAATGTTGGTCGGGAATGTGTCTATTTTAGTGTTTAATGCCATAACATTTCCGTTGTAGAATCTCCGAGCGGCCTGGATTTTATTTTCTGTGTCGGCAAGCTCTCTTTGCAAATCCAAAAAGTTGGCGTTGGCTTTTAAATCGGGGTAATTTTCGGCAACCGCGAAAAGCGTTTTGAGATTCATAGACAGCGTGTCTTCCGCCTGCGCTTTTTCGCCTAAAGATTTTCCTCCACCGGAAATCGCTTTGGCGCGCGCTTGGGTCACATTTTCAAAAACCTGCCTTTCGTGCGCCATATAGCCCTTCACGGTTTCCACCAAATTGGGAATCAAATCATACCGGCGCTTAAGCTGGACATCAATATCCGAGAGCGCTTCTTTTGCCCTATACATCAAAGAAATCAGCCGGTTGTAGGCTAAAATAACCCAAAGCGCGATTAAAACCGCTATCCCTAAAATCCAATATAAAATGTTCATAACTTAAATTATAGCAAAAAGAAGAAAAAAGAAAAAGAGGGTGTTTGGTTACCCCTCTCCAGCAAACTCTTGTTCTTATTTTTGGCATCTCGCAGCGTAAAAAAGGCAACGGCGTAGCTTCCGATCGAAACTGATCCAGCGACGCAGCTTTTGATCGTAATATAAAGGATATCGGAATGCCGCGCGGTTAATCTTATCGCAGAGCCGTTCGCTGATTTTAAGAAGTTTAGCCGCCTTTTTTAATTCATTCGGATAGTAAAGCTGTTTCAGATACACGCATACTAGCGCGATAGGGTCATAATGATCCTTGTCGCCGGGCAAAATAAATCTAATCCAGCGGCCATCATCCAGCACGAATCTGCACTTGGTCTCCCTAACAGCTTTGCGAAAATATTTCAAAAACCGCTTTTCGTTCATTTGCTTACCCTCCTTCTTTCTGAAATAACCCTAGCAGAGAAGAAAAATTAAATCAATAGTCCATATGCCCGCCCATGCCGCCGCCAGCAGGCGGTTCTTTCTTTTCGGGAATTTCTGTGATAGCAGCGCCGATGGTGAGATAATTTGCCGCGACCGAAATGGCGTTGATAAACGCCGTCTTGGTGACTTTTAAGGGGTCAATAATTCCGGCTTCTTTTAAGTCGCCGATTTTATTTGTCACGGCGTTAAATCCAAGCCAAGTATTTCCTGCCCGTCCGGCAGGCGGGTTGGAAGTTTTTTGAGTTTTGAGATCGCTGATTATTTTTCCAGCATTTTCTCCGCTATTTTGGGCTATGGCGGAAATTGGGGCTTCCAGCGCGCGATTTAAAATTTCCCAAGCGGATTTTACAACCAGAGAAACTGATTCTTTTTGTGAGGCAAGTTCAAGATTCACGTTAAAGAGAGCAATGCCTCCCCCCGGGACAATTCCCTCTTCCATCGCGGCGCGGGTTGCAGAAACGGCGTCTTCAACCCGCTGTTTCAATTCTTTCTGCGCGGCCTCCGTCGGCGCGCCGACTTTAATTACGGCAACACCTCCGGAAAGTTTTCCGACACGCTCTTTTAAATTTTTCTTTTCGTATTCCGAATCAGTTTTTTGAATCTGCGCTTTGATTTGGGCAACTCTTTCTTCAATCGCTTTTTTCGCGCCCTTGCCGCCGACAATCGTGGTGTTATCTTTATCCGCGATTACCTTGTGCGCCCGCCCCAAATCCGCCACATGGACATTTTCCAATTTTTTGCCGAGGTCTTCCGAAATAAAATTCGCTCCCGCCACCATCGCGATATCCTGAAGCATTTCTTTCCGCCTGTCTCCGAAACCGGGCGCTTTCACCGCTAAAACATTAAACACCCCGCGGATTTTATTGACAACCAAAGTAGCTAAGGCCTCGCCCTCAATTTCATCCGCGATAATCACCAAATCTTTTTTGCCCGTTTGCACGACTTCCTCCAAAAGTTTTATAAAATCCGAAATCGCCGAGATTTTTTTATCCGTCACCAAAATATAAGGGTCTTCCAAAACCGCCTCCATTTTTTCCTGGTCGGAAATCATGTAGGGAGAAATATAACCGCGGTCAAACTGCATACCCTCAACCAAATCATAGGCATTGCCGATGGTGTTGGAGTCCTCAATGGTCACAACGCCCTCTTTGCCTACTTTGGCCATGACATCGGCGATGAGTTTGCCTATTTCGCTGTCTTTTGCCGAAAGCGTCGCCACTTCCTGAATTTTTTTATTGTCGTTGATTTCCTCTTTTTGGGCTTCCAGCGCTTTCAGCACCGCTTCGCTTCCTTTTTTTAATTCTTCGGCGAGCTGGATGACATTAAAACCTTTTTCTTTTATTGCCCGCTCGCCTTCTTCAATCATGGCGTGCGCCAAAACAACGGCGGTTGAAGTGCCGTCGCCTACTTTGTCATTTGTTTTGTCGGCGGCTTGTTTGATAAATTCCGCGCCCAAGTTTTCATATTTATCCGCGAGCTCAATTTCTTTTGCCACAGTCACTCCGTCAAAAGTCACCTGCGGGGCGCCGTAGCTTTTTTCAATAACCGCGGCGCGGCCCCGGGGCCCCAAAGTCATCCTTACGGCTTCGGCCAATTTGTCTATCCCTTTTTTCATCGCCTCTCTGGCGTTTTCATTAAATAAAATTTGTTTTGCGCTCATGATTTTTTATTTTATAAAATTATTCCTAAAATATCCTCTTCTTTGGCGATTAAATATTCTTTATCGTCGACCTTAATTTCCGTCGGCCCATATTTAGAAAATAAAACTTTATCGCCGACTTTTACCGAAAGCGGTTGAAGTTTCCCATTTTCTAAAATCTTGCCATCGCCAACTGCAATGACCTTGCCCTCCATGGGCTTTTCTTTATCCGCTGTGTCCGGTATCAAAATCCCGCCCTTTGACTGCTTGGCCTTGTCCTCGTCGGACATTGGCTCAATCAAAACCCTATCGCCTAATGGCTTTATGTTTAACATAGTGTGGTTTATTGTTACTTAGCTTAAATTTTAGCACTCCTGACCTCCGAGTGCTAATGGGTATACTATCAAAACGCAAAAATTAAGTCAATGGTTTCTTAGATTTCTTATAAAATTTTGCATTATACCCCCACCTGTGGATAACCTTGACTTGTTAGCATAAACCGATATATAATGAAACTACAAAGACCTGTATTCCAAACTGTCACCGGACGGTGGCGTGGCTGGGACAACCAGCATAGGAACGTGGTTGAAAATAGCCTTTCGGGGCTATTTTTTGTTATTTAAATGACCATTCGTCAATAATATGTTTTTTGATTACCTCTTTATAAATATTTGAATCTTTCGCTTTAACATCGTAAGATCTTCTAATACTGCCCGCTATCATATCCGCCATTTGAATTAAAACGTTTCCTCTAGAATCTACCAACTTGCAATTTTTAATAATTTTTCTTTGCGAAGAATTAAGCTCTCGCCTTAAATAAGCCAAAAAACTTCTTCTAAAAACCCTGTCCCCGCTTCCATCAATTTTTACCCGCGCATCGTTAACAGAGCCGCTATATTTTAGAGCCATTTTTATAAAATAACTATAAAATGACTCTTTGCTGTTTTTTAATTCCTCGCTCTTAATCTTGCTTTTATCAACAACGAGGCTTCTTATTTGAAACTTGTATGGGTTGACAGCGCGTAAAAAAGCCTCCCGCGTTTTTCTGCTCGATTTAAAAAACCGGAATTCCATATCATCGGGGAATCCGAGCTTTCGTTTTAACTCTTTAATCGCAACCGCAGTTTTTTCCGCTTCCAAATGATCTTCAAAAATAACCAGCGAAATTACAAAATTGGGGGTAGAGCCCTTAGCCACTTTAAAACCAGCGTCTCCAGAGTCATCAATAAAAATCAGCATAATTTATTTTACATCCGACCGCTTCATTTCAACAATAGCAACGCCTATTAAAAAATTCCCCCGCTGTGGATTTAAAAAACACTATTTCTTGCGTACTTTTTATTTTTTTATTTAAATTCAAGAGTTCTTAATAATTTTTCTGCCTCCAACCTCATTTCGTGGAGAGATTTATCAATCGAAAGTTTATATAAAGTTGCGAGATTAATAATTTTAATAAAATTGATTTTAGCTACTTTACGCTTATCAACAAAGAAAATGTATTCTATGCTCAGTATTTTTGAATAGTATTTCCAAAACTGTAAATTCCTTGCGAAACAATCAAATAAAATCTGATAAATACCGCTCATCTTATATTTTCTATCTCTTTTCCCGCCCTTATAGCCACAACCAACCGCCCAACAAACCACGGCATACCGGCTCCGATATTTGGAACGCTTCATTTTTTCTGGTCGATTTACAAGAGGCGCTATTGTCAAACCGGCAAGAGCAGAAGCAAATGGTCCTCTTATGTATTTCGCCTCAATCAGTAAAACCCGGTTTGTATGCTCTACTTGTAAATCCCATCCTGTAGCCGAGCTGCCATAATTGGGCTTGTCTTTTATTTTCCATTTAGCGCCGGAGCGTTTTTTGTTCAAAAAATATTTTTCAAGAGGATTTACAACAAATTTTTCTTCTTGCGTCATAAATTTATTCTAACTTTATTATCCCAAAAATCAATAGCTCTGTTTTTGCTAGTTTTACTAATTTTGCTGGGCTACACTTTCTTACGATCGTACAAAAGTGTCGCCTATGCAACCATCACCCAACCACTATGATATATCATAGTGGTTCCCCTGCTATAAAATTCGTTTCAACCACTGGCTAGTGTTGCTTTTTTACGCATTTTCATCATACACTGTTTTCTCACGATCGTAACAAAACGATGTATGTAGAAAATCGTTAGATTATAGTATTCTATGCAACCACTGGCCGGTGTAGGATTTTTTGTGAGAGGCGATTTCTTTGGGAGTGCCTTCGGCGACGATTTCGCCGCCGTTTCCTCCCCCATCCGGACCGAGGTCAATAATCCAGTCGGCATTTTTTAAGACGTCCAAATTGTGCTCAATCACAACAACGCTGTTGCCTTTCTCCACCAGCGCGGAGAGAATATTTAAAAGTTTTTGAATGTCGTCAAAATGAAGCCCCGTTGTCGGCTCGTCCAAAATATATAAAGTTCTGCCCGTGGCTTTTTTTGAAAGTTCAAAAGCAAGTTTTACTCTTTGCGCCTCTCCGCCGGAAAGCGTTGTCGCCGGCTGGCCCAATTTCATGTACCCCAAGCCAACATCCACCAAAGTTTTCAGGCGCTGGTCAATTTGCGGAATATCTTTAAAAAATTTATGCGCTTCCTCAATGGAAAAATTCAAAACATCGGCGATGTTTTTATTTTGATATAAAATTTCAAGCGCTTCTTTATTATACCGTTTGCCGTGGCATTCCTCGCACTCCACGTAAATATCCGGCAAAAAATACATCTCTATTTTTTTCACACCCTGTCCCTCGCAAACTTCACACCTCCCGCCTTTGACATTAAAACTGAACCGGCCCGTTTTGTATCCGCGGGCGCGCGCCTCAACTGTGCGCGCGTAAATTTCGCGCATAAATGAAAATACTCCGGTGTAAGTAGCGGGGTTGGAGCGCGGAGTGCGCCCTATCGGTGATTGGTCAACCAGCACCGCTTTATCAATATTTTCCAGCCCATCAATTTTTTTATGCTTGCCGGGTTCTTCTTTTGAGCCGTAAAAATATTTTAAAAGTGCCTTCGCCAAAATGTCGGAAATCAAAGAAGATTTTCCTGAACCGGAAACTCCGGAAACCACAACCAATTTCCCCAATGGAATTTTCACATCAATGTTTTTTAGATTGTGTTCTTGGGCGCCTTTAATGATAAGAGCAGTCACGCCCGGGAAGAAGTCTGACTTCTTTTGGGATTTGAAGTCGGACTTCAAGGAGGGCGCGGCGGCTTTCACCTCCCTCTTCCCGCTCAAGTATTCTCCGGTTAAAGTTTTTGCTTTTAGCAACTCGCTGTACTCTCCTTCAAAAATAACTTTCCCACCGTGTTTGCCCGCTCCCGGACCCAAATCAATTATCCAATCTGCCTCACGCATTGTCTCGGCGTCGTGCTCCACGACCAAAACCGTGTTCCCTAAATCGCGCAGGTCTTTTAAAGTTTTTATCAGTCTGGCATGGTCTCTTGAATGCAAACCAATTGAAGGTTCGTCCAAAACATAAATTACTCCAGTGAGGGACGAACCAATTTGCGTGGCGAGGCGAACCCTTTGCGCTTCGCCTCCGGCGAGCGTTGTGGATTCGCGATCTATGGTCAGATAATCCAAGCCGACTTCCAGCAAAAATTCCAGCCGGCGCGAAATTTCTTTAAGCAAGGGCTTAAGCGCCGCCGCCCCCTCAATTTTTGGCCTAAAAAAATCTCTAGCATTTGAAATAGTAAGCGCGGAAATCTCGGAAATATTTTTATCGGCGTAAGTGACAGCCAGCGCTTCGGGTTTTAAGCGACGCCCCGCACATGCCGGACAAATTTCCACTTTCATATATTTTTCAATCTCTTCCCTCGTCCATTCCGACGCGGTTTCTTTCCACCTGCGCTTTAAGTTTTCAATAACGCCCTCAAACTTTTCTCCATCACCTTGCAAAATAATTTTTTGAATGCTCGCAGGCAGTTTTCCAAATGGCGCGTTCAAAGAAAAATTATGCCTCTCCGCCAAATCCGATAAAATCCACCAATACCAAGATTGCCTGCCTGCCGGCAAGGCAGGTCGGCCGACTTTATGCGAAGCTGTTGCCCACGCCCTGATTGCCCCCTCCGCCAGCGTCAAATTTTTATTAGGAATAACCAAATCCGGTTCAACTTCCAAAGTGCTTCCCAAACCGGTGCAATGCGGGCAAGCGCCGTAAGGCGTGTTGAAAGAAAAAAGCCGCGGCTCAATCTCCGGCAAAGAAACCCCGCAATCCGGGCAGGCAAAGTGCTCGGAAAATAAAGTGTCGTTGATTAAAACCATTCCTCTGCCGACCTTCAGCGCCGTCTCCAAGGACTCACGTAGCCGCGGCCTGTCTAATTCCTTATCAATAACCAATCTGTCCGCTACCACTTCAATATTGTGCGCTTTTTTCGGGTCCAAAGTTTTGTCTTCGGCTCCCTCCTTGCCGTCGGGCAGGTCCTCCAAACGCATGACATCTCCGTCAATCCTTACGCGCAAAAATCCGCCCCGCCTTATTTCCGCCAAAATATTTTTGTGTTCGCCTTTTTTACCCCTAACCACGGGGGCTAAAATATTTATCTGCGTTCCGTTTTTAAGCTTTAAAATATGCTTCAAAATTTCATCCGCGCTCTGCCTGCCGATTTTTTTGCCACATTTCGGGCAATGCGGAATTCCGGCCCGAGAAAATAAAATTCTTAAATAATCATAGATCTCCGTAATCGTCCCCACGGTTGAGCGCGGATTTTTCGCCACGCTTCTTTGGTCAATGGCGATGGAGGGTGAAAGGCCCGAAATGGAATCGGCGTCCGGTTTTTCTTTGACGCCCAAAAATTGCCTGGCATAAGAAGAAAGTGATTCAACAAACCTTCGCTCGGCTTCGGCGTAAATCGTGTCAAAAGCCAAAGATGACTTGCCGGAGCCGGATAGTCCCGTGATCACCACGAGCTTATTTTTAGGAATATCCAAATCAATACTTTTTAGATTATGCGCTCTCGCCCCGCGGATTTTAATATATGGCCAGTTTTTCAGCATGAATGAGTAATCTTACACCCCTTGTCAAGCAAAATCAAGAACATAAGATAAAGCTATGGCTTTGAAGCTAGAATCCGCCGGCTGGCGGAGGAAAATACCGCAATCGCCGGGGGTTTATTTTTTTAAAGATAATCGCGGCAAAACGCTATATATAGGGAAGGCGGCAAATCTGCGCGCCCGGCTGCGCTCGCGAATACTGCCCAAAGAAACCAAATCTATTTCTTGGGAAATTTTGAATTCCGAGGTGGAAGCGCTGATAAGAGAAGCTGAATTGATAAAAAAACACCTGCCAAAATACAATGTTTTGATGCGCGACGACAAGCAATATTTTTACGTGGGCTTCTCTAAAAACAAATTTCCGAAAATATTTATCACGCACCAGAAAAATCGTGAAGCCGATTATATCGGCCCCTTCACGGAAGGCGGGGCGTTGCGGTCTGTTCTTAAAACTTTGCGCCGAGCGTTCCCATACTGCACGTGCAAGAAACCGCACAAGCGATTATGCCTCAACGCGCGAATTGGGAGGTGCTTGGGATTTTGCTGCACCGCCGCGCCCTCCTCAACACTCGGTGTTAAATCCCCAAAAACACCGAGTGTTTTCCCGGGTGCGGCGAACTACCAAAAAAACATTACCTCAATCAAAAAAATTCTCTCCGGAAAAAATAAATCGCTCGCCGAAACTTTAAAAAGAGAAATGCGCAAACTTTCGGACGCCAGAAAATACGAAGAGGCCGGCAAAATCCGCGACCAAATTAGGGCGCTGGAAAAAATTTTTGAACACCGGGGAGTAATTAAACAGGACTTGCCGGCGGAATTCGCCAAAGCTCTGCGGGCTTTGGAATCAATTTTAAATATTTCCGATATTAATAGAATAGAAGCGTACGATATCGCGAATATTCAGGGAAAATTCGCCTACGGCTCTATGGCGGTTTTTCAAAACGGCCAAATTAAAAAAAACGCTTATCGGCTTTTTAAAATAAAAAGTGTCCGCGGTTCAAACGACCCCGCGATGCTCCGCGAAGTTATTTTTAGGCGGTTAAAACATAAAGAATGGCCATACCCTGACATAATCATTGTTGATGGAGGAAAGGTGCAGCTTGGCGCGGCCGAAGCCGCACTTAACCCCTCTAAATCTCCCCTTCGTAAGGGGAGAAAAATAAAGATTATCGCCCTCACCAAAAATAAAAAACATGTCGGCGACCATATTTTCATAGCCGGCAAGTCCTCCCCCATTCCTCTCGCTCGCCTCCCTGAACCTCTCAAAAATTTAATATTGATGCTGGACTCCGAAGCCCACCGATTCGCAATTTACCACTACAGAAAACTGCATAGAAAAGAGATGTTGATTCAATAATTTCATTCATAAACTATGCCAACTTTAAGCGATCGCATAAACTTGACATCGTTGCTATACTGCCGCCTCCATAGCAAAAGCTTGACAGGGAAATAATCTAGCGCTATTCTCTTAATCAGAGACTATATATATGAAAGGAGAGACATATGCGGAAAAACATTTCGGTAAGTAGCGCGCTTTTTGAAAGCAATAATTGGCGCGGGCTATTTGAGAAAATCAGAAAATCTAAAGTAATGCTATTTTTGGACATCAACGGAAAAGATGCCTGGAAACAAGCGATGGATGATTTAAACGCAGCAAAAGGGATAGAAATAGTAAAAGTTACAAGAAATCAAGTCATCCTGCGCGGGGCAACGTATAACGACCCAACCGCATCTGTCCCTTTCAATAATATCGTCGCCATAGAGTTTCAAAAACATCACCGAAAGGACGCATTAGGATCTGTGCGAGTGAGAGCCACAAAGGTTGCTTTTAGCTATGAAACCACACCCGGGCCTGATGATTTATAATCTTCTTGACCGACGACCGCCAAAAGCGGTCTTTTTTTTACCAATTGACTTCCCTATTGCCCCATGCTAACCTTAGTAAATAATGCGTCCCGTTAGAAATCGCGGACGCTAAGCCCAAACTCACATAATTATTATGATTATCAAACCTAATAACGCGAAACGAGATATATATTCGTCCGCGTCCTATTTCTAACGGGATGCGTAATTTACTCCTCTGGCTTCAAATTGCGGTTTCCGTGCTATTGGTTACGGCTATTTTGCTTCAGCAAAAAGGCGCGGGTCTGGGCGCGGCTTTCGGCGGTTCCGGCCAGATTTATCGCTCAAAAAGAGGCATGGAAAAAGGCTTGTTTATTGGGACTATTATTCTCACTATTTTATTCGTCGCGATAGCTTTACTTAACCTAATTATTAAATAAACAATTCTCATGCGAGCTGAAATTCTCGTGCTCATCGTGCTTGTGCTTATCGCGCTGGTATCGTTTCTGGGCATACTCACTGAACTGAATAAAAAATTCGGCGTGGAAACTCCGGCTTTCGGCGGGACATTGCGCGAAGGCATTTTGGGCAATCCCCGTTTTATAAATCCGCTTCTCGCCCAATCGGACGCCGACCGCGACATGGTCTCTTTGGTTTACGCTGGCCTGATGCGTTATGACAAAAACGGCGAGCCGCAACCGGCGCTCGCCGAAAAATACGAGGTTTCGGAAAACGGCCTTGCTTACACCGTTACTTTAAAAAACAAGCTTTATTGGTCGGACGGCAAAAAACTTAACGCCGACGATATTTTATTTACCATTGCTCTGGCAAAAAATCCTCTGGCCCAAAGCCCGAAGCGGGCAAATTGGGAAGGCGTGGACGCGGAAAAAGTTGACGACCTGACAATCCGCTTCCGGCTTAAAAAAGCTTACGCGCCGTTTTTGGATAACCTTACGCTGGGAATTTTGCCGAAACATGTCTGGGAAAAAGTTCCGGCTTCGCAAATCGCTTTGGCGGAATTAAACACCGCGCCCGTCGGCTCCGGCCCTTATAAATTAAACTCTTTAACCCACGATTCTTTGGGGTCAATCGTGGCCGCGAATCTTACAGCCAATAAATATTTCGCTTTGGGCAAACCGCACATAAAAACCGTGGCTTTGAAATTTTATCAGAACGAAGACGCGGCCTTGAAAGATCTCGGGAGCGGATTTATTGATTCTTACGGGGCAATTTCTTCCAAAAATATAGCCAAGCTGGGAGAGCGCGTAAAAATCCAGCAAATATCTTTGGAGCGCATCATCGCGGCCTTCATTAACCAGGGCGCGCAAAAATCGCTGGCTTCCTACGACACGCGCCGAGCGCTGAATTTGGCGGTAAATAAAAAAGAGCTGGTTGAAAAAGCGTTGGGCGGCTACGGCAAGACAATAGACGGACCGCTCCCTTGGCCGGCACAAACCGAAATATATGACCCGGAAACCGCTAAAGGCATCGTGGGCAAAAACAAGCAAGAAATCAGATTTACTTTAACCACGGCTCAAACAACAGAACTTGTGGAAATAGCCGAAGAATTGAAAAATATGTGGGAAGGCGCCGGGTTTAAAGTGGACATAAAAACTTTCCCTGTGGCGGACTTGGAACAAAGCGTAATCGGCCCGAGAAGATACGATGTGTTTCTTTACGGCCAGGAAGTTGTCGGAAAAAATCCCGACCCGTTCGCTTTCTGGCACTCCAGCCAGAGAAATTATCCAGGATACAATATCGCGCTTTACGCCAATTCTAGGGTAGATAAATTATTGGAGCAGGTCCGGGTGGAACAGGACGACGCTAAGCGCGCGGACCTTTATATAAAAATCCAAAACGAAATTAAAAAAGACCTGCCGGCGATTTTTCTCTTCACGCCTTCGTATCTTTACGCGGTGCCGCAAAATCTGGGAGGCGTGGATATTAAAACTGTGGATACCGGCTCCGACAGATTCGCGACAATTTACGATTGGTATTTAGAAAGAACATATGTCTGGAAAATATTTCTTAAATGAGATGGGGAAACCCGACGTTTCGCAGAGAATGGCTCAAGATATGAAGCCGGTGCTTTTTGAACCTAGTAATTTAAAAATAGATAATAAAGAAGTTTTTTATACGGTTTATAGAAATTTGGGCGTAATTCCGGAGCTAGCCAGATACGATATAACCGTTATCCCTGCCCGTCCGGCAGGCGGGCCCGCGCGGAAAGTCGGGCGGGAATTTTCAAAAACTTTCGGACATTATCACCGCGGACCGCAATCCGATCTTTATGAAGTTCTGGAGGGACATGCTTATTTTTTGATTCAGCGTTATGAACATGACCCGGGCGAAATTAAAGAAGTATACATTATTGAGGCGTCCGCCGGAGAAAAAGCCGTGACGCCACCTAACTTCGGCCACCTTGCCATCAATGTTGGCGATACAGATTTGGTTCTTGCCAACTGGGTTGGGTTCGTGGAATATGATTACGAGACTTATAAAAAATTCCGCGGGGGATGCTATTATGTTTTAGACACCCGCCTTGACTCGGCGAGGCAGGCCGGAGAAAATATTGAGTTTGAGAAAAATAAAAATTATAAATCCGCGCCGGAGATTAAAAAACTAAAACAGCGCGATATTCCGGAGC
>JAUYMO010000021.1 GCA_030699445.1 Candidatus Giovannonibacteria bacterium | reverse complement strand
CCGCGGGCTTTGCCGGAATTCCGGCAAGAAAATTTTATGAATACGCCATTCCGGTCACAATCGCGCAGTACGCCATTTTAATGGCGCTCGGATTTTATTTCGGAAATTCATACGCGCTAATCACCCAATACATTCAAAACGCGCAATTAATAATAGCCGCCGCGTTTATTATATTAATCGCCGGATATTACGCGTTCGCGTATTATCTGAAAAAGAAACTGCTCGCGAATAAAAAAGAAAATAATATTTTATGAGAATCGCTTTTTGCACTGATATTTATTTGCCGCAATTAAGCGGCGTGGCAGATTCCATCCAGTTGCTTTCAAATCAATTAAAAAAACGCGGGCACGCTGTGCGCATTTACGCGCCGAGAGTTGGAAATTCATCCAATGAAGCCGATGTGTTCCGTCTGCCTTCTTATTCCATTCCCGGTTCCAAAGACGGCCTAGTGCTGGCGCTACCCACAGGCGCGCTAAAAGACATGAAGCGCTTCCGGCCGGATATAATTCATACTCATACTTTTTCAACTCTCGGATTTTTGGCGCTTTACGCGAGCTGGAGATTGGGCACGCCGCTTGTCAGCACCGACCATACTTTTCCAGCCGATTATCTGCATTACCTAAAACTTGATTTTACTTTTTTTCGTTTTGTCGCGCGGAAATTCGCGGCTTGGTATTATAACCGCTGTTCTTACGTGACCGCTCCCAGCCGCAACATGATTGATGAGCTTAAGGCCTATGTCTTGCGAACGCCGGCTGAAGTAATTTCCAATCCTATTCCGCTGGATATTTTCCGGCAATTGGATAACCGCGCGGAATTAAAAAATAAATATCATCTCAACAAAAAAACCATTCTGATTTTCGGCAGAATCGCCGTGGAAAAAAATCTAGACTTCGCGCTTGATATTTTCGCGGAAGTATTAAAAAAAATAGACGCTGAATTGGCCATTGTTGGCGACGGCCCCTACCGCAGCGCTATGGAGGAGAAAGCGCGAAAAATGGGATTGGAGCAATCCGTTCATTTTTTCGGCATCTTGCGGGGCGAAGGGCTCGTTGAAGTTATCAACGCTTCTGACCTCTATTTGATTACGAGCACGTCGGACACGCAATCAATGACCTTGTTGCAGGCGATGGCTTGCGGACTGCCCGCGGTTGGCGCGCGCGCGGGAGGCCTGCCGGAATATATTTTGGAAAACATAACCGGCTTTACTGTCCCGCCAACCGACAAGCGCGTTTTTATAGAAAAAGTTGTTGAATTATTAAAAAATGGCGCCCTCGCCGAAAAATTCGGCGATGCGGCAAAACGCAATATTCTTTCATTTTTACCGGAGAACATAGTAAAAAAGTTTGAAAGGGTTTATAATGAAGCCGTCAAAAGATATGCCAAATCTTAAAATCAGCTTGGTTATCCCGGCGCATAACGAGGAAAAATATATAGGAGCGTGCCTCCAAAGCGCGCAAAAACACGCTGGCGATTTTTGCGAAATTATTGTCATAAACAACGCCAGCACCGATAAGACGGCAGAGGTCGCGAAAAACTTTCCGGGGGTGCGCGTGGTGGACGAGCCCCAAAAAGGCCTCACCAAAGCGCGCCAGCGCGGCCTTATGGAAGCCGGCGGCGACATCGTAGCTTATATTGACGCGGATTGCCGCTTGCCTTCGCGCTGGTTTGAAACTGTTTTTAAAGAATTCAATTCTAACCCAAATCTGGTTGCCTTGAGCGGGCCTTATCGTTACTATGACCTTCCGCACTTTCAAAAATTTATTGCGGAACTTGGCTGGTGGGCCGCTCCGCCTATTTACCGCGCCGTGGGCTATATGATTTTGGGCGGCAACTTTGCCGCAAAAAAAAACGCGCTCCAAAAAATGGGCGGCTTTGATGCGGCAATTGATTTTTACGGAGAAGATACGGATATTGCTCGGCGCCTTTCGCCATTCGGAAAAATTCTTTTCCGCATGGATTTTTTTGTGCACAGTTCCGGGAGGCGTTTGCAAGCCGAGGGCCTGCTCAAAACATTTTTAGTTTACGGAGTTAATTTTTTATGGGAAATTTTTTATGGAAAACCATTCACAAAACATTATCAGGACGTCCGATGAATTCACGCTCTACGCCAGAAAACGCGCATGGATGGTAGCCGTGGGTTTTGCGCTTTGGGGATTGGCTCTGGCCGTAATGCCCCAAACCGAATGGCAACAATCTTGGCCACTAATAGTTTTTTACGCGGCTCTGATTCTCAATTCTTTTTTTTCCGTGCGCGTTTTCGCGAGCATTACTCCGCCGCGCCATATCGGCCAGCAATTTTTTGATATCCTCCTGGGGTTGTGCCTAGCGTTTTTGCCTCTGAATTTCGGCTCGCCCTTGAATTTTATTTTGCTTGCCACTATACTTTTTACCATAGCCGCGCTCAAATATATTTTTTTGATTCCGCTAATCGGGTTTTCGCAACTGTTGTATAAAAAAATCCGGATTGATAGTTTGGGCATTCTGCTTTGCCTTTTGGCGCTGACGGGATTTTTATGGGGCTACGCGAAATTATCTTCAGTTTTATTTGCGCTGATTTTTCTGTTAGCGAACGCGCATGTCCTTTGGTTGCGGCCATTGTATCTCTTAAAAACGCGTCATGAATAAAATAAAACAAAAATACGCGGTGTATTTAAATAACAGGGAATTTCTCGCTTCTTTGGCGTTTTCTGTTTTAATCCTTCTTGCTTCTCTTGTCATCAATTTTTACGCCGTCACATACGCTACAGCGAGAGCCAGCAACGCCGTGACCGATTTAATTCTGGATAATATCCGCGTGTATGACGTGGACGGAATATTTATTTACGGGCCGATATTTTTTTATTTATTTGTCGCTTACATTTTGATAATGAGGCCGCATTTGATTCCTTTCACGCTGAAAAGCATGAGCTTGTTTATCTTGATACGCGCTATTTTTATCAGCTTAACCCATTTGGGGCCTTCTCCGTTGCAATTAGTAATTTCGCCGGCAAATATCATGAATTATTTTACTCCCGGGGGCGATTTATTTTTTTCCGGGCATACCGGGCTTCCGTTTTTGCTCGCGCTGATTTTTTGGGAAAATATCCGCTTCCGCGTTTTCTTTATTGCTTCTGCTTTGCTATTTGGAGCCATCGTGCTTTTGGGACATATGCATTATTCCATAGATGTTCTGGCAGCGTTTTTTATTACTTACACGATTTATCGCATCGCAAGCGCTTTTTTTCCGAAAGATAAAAAAATCTTCGCCTCGGGACTGGAGCATGAAAATTAGACCGGTGTGGCAAAGAATGCTTAAATAAGGGAATGAGCGGAGCTTTGATAGCATTGTTTGTTATATTGGGAGCCGTGGCTGGAGCGGCGGTTTTTTATTTTTTGAATAAAAAAGGAAATGGGTCAAAAGAGGGCAGCGAATCGTTTTTGATGCTTCAAAATCAAATACAGGAGCTTTCCCGCGTGGTAGGCCAACAAATGGGGGAGTCCACCAAAATAATGCAGAGCCAGTTCGGCGAATCGGCAAAAATTATAAGAAATGTCACGGAACGGTTAACTAAATTGGATGAAACTAACCGGCAAGTGGTTAACTTCGCCGACCAGCTTAAAAATCTTCAGGATATTTTAAAAAATCCCAAGCAACGGGGGATTTTGGGCGAATATTATCTGGAAACTGTTTTAAAAAATGTTTTGCCTCCGGGGAGCTACCAGATGCAGTACGTTTTTTCCGACGGGGTTATTGTGGACGCGGTTGTTTTTGTGGATAAGCGCATAATCCCCATTGACTCAAAATTCAGCCTGGAAAATTACAATAGAATTCTGGAAGCGCGCGATGCCGTGGAGAAAAAAAGATACGAACAGGCGTTCGTCGCGGACCTAAAAACCCGCATTGATGAAACGTCTAAATACGTGAAGCCGGAAGAAAACACTATGGACTTCGCGTTTATGTTTATCCCTTCGGAAGCCGTGTACTACGACCTTCTTATAAATAAAGTTGGAGCGGTCGCGGACGACACCAGGAATCTGATAAATTACGCCGGCCAAAAACGCGTTATTGTGGTTTCTCCAACTTCGTTTCTAGCGTATTTGCAGACGGTTTTGCAGGGGCTAAAAAACCAAAAAATTTCCGAGCAAACGCAGGATATCATAAAACAAGTGGAAAATCTGCATAAACATCTTTTGAGCTACGATGATTTTGTCAATAAAATCGGCAAAGGCCTTTCGCAGACGGTTGGGGCCTACAATAGCGCGCAAAAAGAATTTAAAAAGATAGACAAAGATGTTTTACGGATATCGGGCCGTGGCGGAGAATACGAGCCGGCGCTTCTGGACAAACCGGAAGAATAAAAATATGCATTGGGGTTTTGATATTTCTAATATTGATAAATCGGTAAGGCCGGCTGATGATTTTTACCAATACGCCAATGGCAATTGGCTAAGAAAAAATCCCATTCCTCCGGATGAAAGCCGCTGGGGCTCTTTTAATCTGCTCCGCAAAAAAAGCGTTGAGGCCTTGCGCGCGATACTCAAAGAAACAGTCAAGCAAAAAGCGCTCACCGGCTCCGATTTGCAAAAAGTGCGCGATTTTTACTTAAGCGGCATGAACACAAAAAAACTTTCCAAATACGGCGCGGAACCGCTCTCCAAATTTTTTAAAATGATAGACCAGGCCTCCAACAGGGGCGATATCGTGTCTTTGGCGGCGTATTTCCACCGGATAGGCGTGCCGGTGCTTTGGAGCGTCAGCGCGGACCAGGACATGAAAGACAGGAAAATAACCGCGCTTTATTTGGAACAAGGCGGCCTTGGGCTCCCGGATAGGGATTATTATCTAAAAACCGATAAAAAATCTAAAGAAATAAGAAAACAATATATCGCGTATATTAAAAAAATGCACGCGCTAACACACCGAGAAAAAACCGGCGCCAAAAAAGCAGTTAACGCTATAATGCGGATAGAAACCCGGCTGGCTAAAGCGTCCATGACGCGGGTTGAAAGAAGAGATTATGAAAAGCAATACAACAAAATGCCGGTTTCCAAGCTCGCGCGCATGGCGCCGTCCATTGGCTGGAAAAAATATTTTAAATCCGTAGGCGTTGCGAATCCGCGATATTTGATTGTAATGCAGCCTCTTTACATAAAAGAGGCCGACGAGATGCTGAAAACCATCTCTCTGCTAGATTGGAAACATTATTTAAAATGGAAAGTGTCCGACGCGTTCGCAAATTATTTAAGCGATGGCCCAGCTAATTTAAGTTTCTGGTTCTACGGCAAAGTTTTGTCAGGGATAACAAAAATGAAGCCGCGCTGGAGGCGCGTTGCCGAGGAAATAGATTCCGGTTTGGGCGAAGCGCTGGGACAGCTCTATGTGAAAAAGTATTTCAGGGAAGGCGCAAAGAGGCGCATAAACGAACTTGTGGATAATTTAATCGCCGCTTATGAAAAGCGGATAATGTCTTTGGATTGGATGGGGGATAGCACAAAGAAAAAAGCTCTTGAAAAATTAAAAGCGTTTTCTAGAAAGCTAGGATATCCGGACAAATGGAGAAACTACGGGAATCTTAAGATTTCCCGGGATTCTTATTTGGAAAATCACATTAACGCCTATAAATTTGAGTTTTTAAGAGAAATGAAGAAAATAGGCAAACGGCCGGACAAAAAAGAATGGCACATGACCCCGCCGACCGTAAACGCTTATAATAATTTTCTTTTTAACGAAATTGTTTTTCCGGCCGGTATTATGCAGCCGCCATTTTTTGACCCAAAAGCGGACGACGCGGTCAACTACGGAGCGATCGGCTCCGTAATCGGGCATGAGCTTACGCACGGGTTTGACGACCAGGGAAGCAAATTCAATAAAAACGGCGAAATGAAAAATTGGTGGAATAAAAAAGATCAAAAGATGTTTGAAAAAAAAGCGAAGGGTTTGGTCAAACAATTTAACAAATACGAAGCCCTGCCCTGGGTGTTTATAAACGGAAAGCTTACTTTGGGAGAAAATATCGCGGACTTGGGCGGGCTTGTCATCGCTTACTGGGCGTATCAAAAAGCGCTAGCCGGCCAAAAAAAGAAAATAATAGGCGGGTTTACGCCGGAGCAAAGATTTTTCCTTGGCGCTGCGCAGGCGGAGCAGGGACACGCGAAAGCAAAAGAAACAAGGCGTCTGATAAATATAGATCCGCATTCTCCCAGCAAATCAAGAGTGAATATCCCGCTTTCCAATATGGATGAGTTTTACGGCGCTTTTGACGCCAAAAAGGGGGACAGAATGTTCATTCCTAAAAAAGACAGG
Organism: Candidatus Giovannonibacteria bacterium; assembly: GCA_030699445.1. GTDB lineage: Bacteria > Patescibacteriota > Minisyncoccia > UBA11713 > 2-01-FULL-45-33 > GWA1-44-29. Next base: position 2,627 of record JAUYMO010000021.1, on the reverse strand, counting down.
GTTGCCATTTGGTGACAATCTCTGCCGCAGGCAGGCCTTTTCTTTTTATTTTTGCCGTGCTAATATAATCCCACTATGAAAATCGCGGTAATTGAGACGGGAGGCAAGCAATATTTGGTTTCCGAAGGGCAAAAAATACAGGTTGAAAAACTCCCGCAGAAAGCGGGAGAAAAATTTGATTTTGATAAAGTTTTGCTTCTTGTTGAAAATGACAAAATTGAAGTAGGGAAGCCGTATTTGGCAGGCAAAAAAATATCCGCGGAGCTTCTGGAAGAAAAACGGCTCCCCAAAGTCACGATTTTCAAATACCATTCCAAAACTCGCTACCGCAGAAAAAAAGGCCACCGCCAGCATGTGAATATCGTAAAAATTCTCAAAATTTAATCATCATATTTTAATTCTTTCTAATTCTAATGATTTTAACTTTATTTTTATCTATGCTATCCTAAAGCGATCGCTTAAAGTTGACATAGTTAAAAATGGCTAAATATTATTATAGCGCTGCTAAACAAAAAATTGTGCTTCTTTTGGCAGCCGGCGTGGTGCTCAATTTTCAACGATCTCCAACCGGTGTTTTCCGTGTGCTTAAAACTATCGCGAAGGATTGGCGAAAAATTGATAAAGCCGTTCTTTATCGGACCGTTCGCGAATTTCGCTATCGCCGTCTTATAGATTACAAAGAAAATAACGATGGCACGGTAACCGTGATTTTAAGCAAACTTGGCAAAAAGCACGCGCTAAGATATCAATTAGATGAAATGAAAGTAACGATTCCTTCAAAATGGGATCGCGCGTGGAGAATTGTTATGTTTGACATACCTGAAAAGAAAAAACAGGCTAGAGAAGCGTTGCGCAAAAAACTTAAAGAGCTGGGATTTTCAGAATTACAAAAAAGCGTATTTGTTTTTCCGTACGAATGCGAGAACGAAATTGATTTTATTTGTGAAATTTTTGAAGTCCGTAATTGTGTAAGATACATTAGAGCTGTTCACATCAACAATGAAGCGGAACTAAAACTTAAATTCGGTTTAAAATAATTTGACGCCAACTTCAAGCGATCGCTTAAAGTTAGTATAGTAGTCAGAATCAAAAATAAAAAAGGTCACCGGTTGCCGGTGGCCAGTGACCTTGGTGAAGATAACCTCTATTTAAAAATAAAGAATAAAACCTGCGATTTCGCCGTCACCATCTTTCACAATGCCCTTTAAAAAAGTTGGCTTATTCGGCAAATCCCAGCGCACTACATTTCTAGCTTCGATGTAATAATAGCCTGTTCCGCCGTCCAGCGTCACACCCAAGGCACGAATGATAGCATCTTTCTCGAAAGAGATAACTGCTATTTGTGTCTTCTCATCGTACTCCACATGCTTTACGGGAATATACTCCCGCGGCAATTTGCCCTTATAAACAACTTCAATAATCATTTTTCTCTCCTTTCTATAATGGATTTGGATTTGAGTTTTCTATGTTCTATAATACACCCGTCATTTGCGGTTGTCAAGAGCTTGGCGCAGGGTCATCTCGTCGGCGTATTCTAGCTCAACTCCCGTGGAAAGGCCACGCGCCAGGCGGGAAATTTTTATTTTTTTGGATTTCCCTGCCTCGCCGGCAGGCAGGTGCAACGGTTCCAAAACTTTTTCAATATAACTCGCCGTAAATTCCCCGAGCTTGGTAGTTGCTAGCGCTAAAATAATTTCTAAGGACGCCGGACGTCCACTTGGACGTCCGGCGTCCAAGTTTACCCGTTCATATAGCGCTTTAATCCTTTCGCGCGCCACGGTATTTTCGTCCGACGGGTTTATGATGCCGCCTAAAACATGGTAAAGCCCTTTATACACTCCTGATTTCTCCATATTCAATAAATCGCTGTCGCGCTCCAAAACCATTATTTTTTGGTGTTCCCTGCGTGAAGCGGGCGAACAAAAACCGCAAACAACTCCTGCTCCCATGAAAGCCCGGAAACATTCGGCGCATCTTCTTAAATTTTTATCCAGATTTTCCAATAAATCCGCAAGTTTTTCGCGCTCTTTTTTGCCAAAATCCAAAAACGCCCAGACATACCTGGCGGCTTGCCTTGGGCCCACGCCGGGAAGTTTTTCCAGAAGATTTCTTAGCTCAAGAAAATAATTCGGTTCCATTAATTCGGTTCCATTAATTCGGTTCCAGAGACGAGAAACTGGCTTTTTCTTTGTTGAAATAAAGTGTTGCTTTGCCGGTAGGGCCGTTTCTGTGTTTTTCTATCAAAAGATCGGCTTGGTTTGGCCTGTCGGAATTTTCTTTAACCAAATCTTCTCTATGAATAAATATAACTACGTCAGCATCCTGCTCAATTGCTCCGGAATCTCTAAGGTCGGAGAGTTGCGGTTTTTTGTTTGGCCTAGATTCAATAGCACGGTTCAATTGTGAAAGCGCGAGCACCGGAACATTCAATTCCCGCGCTAAGCCCTTCAGAGAGCGGGAAATTTCCGTAATCTGCTGGACCATGCTTTCAAATTGCACTCTCGGCACCATTAGCTGTAAATAATCCACGATAATCAGCCCGAGATTTTTTTCTGCCTGAAGCCTTCTTGCCTTGGCGCGCATTTGTAAAATATTCGTGGAAACTTCATCGTCTATAAAAAGCGGCG
>JAUYMO010000019.1 GCA_030699445.1 Candidatus Giovannonibacteria bacterium | reverse complement strand
CCACCGCGGCCATAGGGCGGGCGGCGAAAAGAGGGGTCATTATAAAAGGAGGCGAGCATCTTGAAAGTTTATCCCAAATAAAAACGCTGGTGCTGGATAAAACCGGAACGCTGACTTACGGGACAATCGCGGTGAGCGGTTTTTCTCTGGAAAGCGGATTCAATGAAAGCGAATTCTGGAAATCCGCGGCCATCGCCGAAAAATTTTCGGAACATCCAATCGGCCGGGCTATTTTTTACGAGGCGATAAAACATTTTCCCAGCCCGCCGGATCCGTCCGATGTCAGAGTGGTGAAAGGCAGCGGAATAATCGCCAAAGCCGGCGCGGATGAAATAGTCGTGGGGGACGAAAAAATTTTGGAGGACGCCGGAATTATTTTAGACCGGAACCTCAATGAGCAAATCGTCGCCGCTGCAGAGAAGCAAAAAACCAAAGCGTTTGTTTTTGTAAATAAAAAATTGGCCGGCGCGATATTTTTGGCGGACACCCCGCGCCCGGAGGCGAAAAAAAGCATAGCGGAGCTTAAAAAAATAGGCGTGGAGCGCGTAGTAATGTTTACCGGAGACAACGCCCAAGTTGCCAAAGAAATCTCCGCAGAATTGGGCATATCCGAATTTTTGGCGTCTATGAGCCCGGAAGATAAATTAAGAGAACTGGAAAAATTGGAAAAAACCGGCGCTCCCGTTTGCATGGTGGGCGACGGCATCAACGACGCGCCGGCGCTTTCCCGGGCGGATATCGGAATCGCAATGGGCAAAGCTGGCACCGCCGTGGCGGTGGAGGCGGCGGATGTCGTAATTTTGACGGACAATCTCATGCGCGTCCCGGAAATGATTTTATTGGGCAGAAAAACATTTTCAGTCATAAAAACAGACATAGTTATCTGGCTTCTTTCCAATATTTTCGGATTCACGCTTGTTTTAACGGGCGTTTTCGGGCCGGCCTTGGCGGCGTTTTACAATTTCGCCACGGATTTTTTTCCGCTTATCAACTCTGCGCGCCTTTTTAAAGAAAAAATTAAAAATTGATTATTTGTAACTCGGATGGTCTTCGGGGGTGTTTGTTTTTTTATTTACATATCTGGCTAAAACAAAAAGTAAGCTGGAAAGGCGGTTTAAATACGCCAGCGCGGTTGGAGAGATTTGATTTTTTAACGCCGCTGCGCGGCGCTCGGCTTTCCGCGCGAGCGCCCGCGCAAAATCAAAATGAGCCGAAAGAGGAAGCCCGCCGGCGACTGTGAATTGGCGAATTTCGCCGACAAAATTTCCAAATTCATCTATGGTTTTTTCTAAATCTTTTAATTTGCTTTCAGAAAGAGTAGAGACCTTTTTGGCATTAGGAGAACCAATTTCAGCTTGAATTATAAATAGGTTTTCTTGAGTAGTTTTTAAAATATTTTTTACTTTTTCTTCTTCAGCCAGCGATTTGCAAACCCCCAGATAAGAGTTTAGTTCATCTAATGCGCCCAAAGCTTCAAACCTCGGGTCGGTTTTAGATATTTTCGCGCCAGAACCGAAAAGCGTTGATTGGCCGCCATCCCCTTGTCCTGTGTAAAATTTCATACTATTATATTCTATATGAATAAAAAATATTTTGTATCTTTGCTTGTGGTTTCCGGCTTCCTTGTGGCCGCTTCCGCTCTTGCCCAAAATGTGGATTTGGGCGTGCCTGACCCGGGTACTTTGCCTACCAGCCGGCTTTATTTTTTAAAAGAATGGGGTCGGGGCATAAAAATGTTTTTTACTTTTGACCCGATAAAAAAAGCGGATTTAGAACTCAATATTTTAAATGAAAAAGCTGCCGAGACGCAGAAAATTTCGGATACGGACGCGCAAAATATTGACGCCGTTAAAAAAGCTTTGGAAAACTATAAAACCGCCCATAACGCGCTGGTTGCCCGCCTTAACGCCCTAAAAGACACTTCTAAAAATCCAAATATAGACAAGCTTTTAAGCGGTGTCGCCGAAAAAACAATAAAACATGAGCAGCTTTTGGACGGCATCGCCAAAAAATTTGAGAATGAAAAAGAAATTAAAGATTTGGCCGAATCCAATAAAGATGATTTGGACGATGTGGTTTCAGCCGCCGCTGCCAAAGACGAACCGGGGAAATTCACGGAACGCTTTAAAAAAGAAGCCGAAGGCGCGCTGAAAGAGGACGCCGATTTGCAGAAAAAAGCCGCGGAAACCATCAAACATGCCGAAGAAAAATTAAGCGAGCTTGGAAAAAAGATGGCGGTGGCTTCGTCCACCCCGGAGGTGGCGAACAAATACGCTGAAGCAAAAGACCATTTAGCGAAAGCAAAAACTGCTTTTGCCGCGAAAGATTACGGCGAGGCATTCGGACAGGCGCGCTCCGCCGAGGTTTTAGCCAGAAACGGGATGAAAATGCTGGAAAAAATGTTGGAAAATGAAAATGAAGAAGAAAATAAAAACGAAGGCGAAAAAGATGATGACAGAAAATCAACCAAACCGCAAGCCGCTCCTTTTCCAAAGCCAATTCCGCAGGATAAGCCCATACCGAAGGGCGCAGAAATTAAATTTGAGATGAGCACAACCGTGGTTATTGATGAAAACGGTTTTAATCCGCGAGAAATTGGAATAAAAAAAGGCGGAAAGGTTACTTGGGTCAATAAAAGCCAGAGCCAGATTTGGCCGGCGTCCAATCCGCATCCTATTCACACGGATTATTCAGGTTTTGATTCTCGGCTGGGTTTTGCTAACGGAGAATCTTATTCTTTCACTTTTGATAAAGTTGGCTCGTGGGGTTATCACAATCATCTTAATCCAAGCATGAAGGGAGAGGTGAAAGTAGTTGAATAACTAGGAATTCTTGATGAATAAAAAATTTTTAGCCCTCCTGGTATTTTTGGCTTTAGGGGCTTATTTGATTTACGGCAATTTTTTTGGGAATGTCGTGCAGGCGGTG
>JAUYMO010000051.1 GCA_030699445.1 Candidatus Giovannonibacteria bacterium | reverse complement strand
CGCCTCTAACCGCCGACCATAAGGACGCCAGCCAATCTCCGGCCAGACCCGATGGCTTGGCTTGGGACGCGTTGTCCAGAAAAATCACCACCTCTTCGCCGGGCTTTTTTAAATTAAATTTTCCCCGGGCCTCCCTGTCCAAACCGGCCTCGCTGCGCAAATCTTCCGTTTTGGCCAGGAAATCCGCCTTGGCCGAATTCGCGTCCGCGATTTTTTTCTCCAAAGTTTTAATTTCTCCCCTCAAAGCCAGCTCTTTTTCCAAAGCCCGGAAAATCCCCCACAAAGCCGCGATCACCAGAAGCCCGGCGATAAATATTACCGGCCAGGAAAAAACCGCCCGCTCAATTTCCCTGTTTTCTTGAAAATCGTTAAACGCCATGCTACTATATTCTTAACATGAAATTCGCGACAAAAAAAGCCAAAATCGTCTGGAACGCTATCACGGTCGTCGCCGTCATCGCCATGCTGGCGTTTTTAATCGTTCCCTACCTTTAATTATTTCCTAATCATTTTCAAATAAACTTCCGGCGGGATGTTATAATCCGCCCGGGCGCCAAGCCGTTTTTTGCCTGCTTTTTGCTTTTTCCAAAGCTTCATTTTTCGGCTTCGGTCGCCGCCGTAAAGATGCCCCGTCACGTCTTTGCTCATAGCTTTTAAAGAGCGGGACGCCAAAATTCTCCCCTGGGCTTTCGCCTGAATTTTTAAAGAAAAAAGCGCGCGCGGCAAAATATTATAAAGCTTCTCAACCGCCGCCTCGGCTTCATGTTCCAGCCGGGCATGGGAAACAATTCTTGAAAAAGCCGACACTATTTCTTCAGCCACCAAAACATCAAGCCTCACCAAATCAGCGGGACGCAAATCTAAAAACTCATAGCCCAACGAAGCGTAGCCCTGCGAAACGCTTTTTAAAGCGTCAAAAAAATCGCGCATCAGCTCGCGCAATGGCATTTGGCCATCTATTTTTACGCGGGATTCGGAAAACTTTGTTGTGGATAAAATTTTCACTTCATGTTCGCCCAACAGCTTCAAAATTCCCGAAAGTTTTTCGGGCGGAGAAAGTATTTCTATTTTTATGTAGGGTTCCAGAATTTCCAAAATTTCGTGCTCATCCGGAAATTTGTGCGGGGAGTAAATCTCTGCTTCTCCATTTTTGGTTTTTATTTTATATTTCACCGTCGGCGTGGCAGCGATGACTTTTACGCCGAAATCCCTGGTAAGGCGCTCTGCCACAATTTCCAAATGAAGCATACCTAAAAATCCGCAGCGAAATCCCCTGCCCAAAACACCTGATGATTCTTCTTCAAAAAAAAGCGCGCTGTCCACAAGCTTTAATCTTTCCAAAGCGCGCCTTAAGTCCTCAAACCTGTCTTGGTCTTCCGGATAAATGCTGGAAAAAACCACCGGCATAATTTCTTTATAGCCCGCGAGCGGCGCGATATTTGAAGATTCTTTTAAAATAGTATCCCCAACCCGCACTACTTTTGCTTCCTTGATGCCTGTGACGATATATCCGATCTCGCCCGCTTCCAGCGTGTCTTTAACTTCCAACTCCGGCTTAAAAACGCCTACTTCGCCCACGGTAAAAAATTCTTTTGCCGCCGCCAATTTTAGCTTCATGCCTTTTTTTATTTCTCCATCAAAAATTCTGGCGTGCGCTATCACTCCCCGATGAGTGGAATACTCAAAATCAAAAATTAACGCCCGTGCGTTCGCCGCAGACTCACGCAGACTGGACGCAGAATTACGCTGACCTTGTTCTGCGGCCTTCTGCGTAAAATCTGCGTTTTTCGGCGGAGGAACTTTTTCAACGATTTCTTCAAGGAGTTCCTCAACCCCCTCGCCGGTTTTGGCGGAAACTTCCAAAATTTCTTCTTCGCCGCAGCCCAGAAGATTCATGATTTCTTCTTTGGTTTCAGAAATTCTTGCCTGCGCCAAATCTATTTTATTCACAACCGGAATAATTTTCAGATTTAGTGTTCTTGCCAGCTCAACATTGGAAATAGTCTGCGCTTCCACTCCTTGAGTCGCGTCAACCAACAAAATCGCGCCCTCCACCGCCGCCAGCGCCCGCGAGACCTCATAATTAAAATCAATATGCCCGGGCGTATCAATCAAGTTGAAAACATAGTTTTCAACTTGCGCCGACCCACGCGGACTTAACGCAGACAACGCAGACCCATTTTCTCGAGCCGTATCATATACAATGCGTTTGATATCCAAATCTCTTGAACCAAAATTCACAAGCAACGCTAACTTATACTCGCAACCCTTAAGATATGCCCATACTTGCTCGATCTGCGGCCTTCCAATCTCGGGAAGCGCTTTAAGTTCAATGAGTACTTTATTATCAATGATAAAGTCGGGTTGATATACGCCAATTGATTTACCTTCGTACTTAATTGATATATTTTTCTTGCTTTCGAACAAAATTTTAGCGTTTCGAAACTCTATTTCAAGCGCATTGTGATATACCTGTTCTTTATGTCCTAAACCAAGTTTCTTCCTCACCTCAAAAAGTATGCCTCGAATCTTGTATGTTAAATCCTTATACAACAATTCTGCGTTATTCTGCGTATCGTCCGCGTCTTTTCCGCGGTGAGGATGCCACAGCATCCGAACAGGCTGCATTTTGATTGTTATTCCGCGCTCGCGCTCCAAAGGATGCATATCTAAAAATTGTTCCCGCATTTTGCGTTTTTCAATAGTATTGGTAATTTCCAGCATCCTGTCGGCAAGCGTGGATTTCCCGTGGTCAATATGCGCGATGATGCAGAAATTTCTGATATTTGGCATAAATAGAGTTTATAGAAAATTCAAAAAATAAAAAAGCCTCCGGAAAACTCAAAAAATCGTATATACTCACTTTTGTACGATCGTGAATAATTGAGTATACGGCAAAATTAGGAAATAAATAAAAAAAGCCCCTGCGGCGGGGCAATGTTTGTGTCGGTAGCATCACTTTGAGGCGCGGATATTCAAAAACTTTCCGGATCCGTGCCTTACAAAGGCCATGCCGAGAATAGCGAGCGAATAGGCCGCCCTAGACCTTATTTTGGCCTGCATTTCTTTATCTCTTTTGTTGTCTCTAAAAACACGCCGACTCGTTTTTTTCTTCATGATTAATCCTCCTTCTATTTAGATAATACTATATTTTGATTTCAATATCAATATCGCTCGGTAATGCGCGCGCACATATGGCGGTTGAGCGAAATTAAAGCAATTTTTCGGGTTCGGGGAGGGCGACCATGTCGGCTTTGCTTTTTTCTTTCTCCAAAAAGAAAGCCTTAAAGCTATAATAAATTTCAAAAAGCTCCGGGCTTTTCAAAATCCAAAGCACCGCGCCTACCGCCAAAATTCCCAAGATTCCGGCGAAAAATCCCTGCGAAAATATCCCTAAAAAAGTCTGCGAGTCAAAAAGGCGGGCAAAAATATTTAACCCCCAATAAGCCGCGAGCCCGCCCGCGGCGCTTGCTGAAAAAACTTGAAACAGCGTTTGCTCGATTCCCCGCGTCGGAAACCAGCCGAAGACGGCTTTGAAAGAAAAAAATAAAAAAATAAAATTAAATAAAGAGCCGACAAAAATTCCCAAGGGCAAAGATATTACTCTGATATCGGAAATATCGCTAAGGCGCAGCGCCCCGCTTATAAAGTTGGCGAACCCAGCGTCTTTTCCGGGCATAAGGTGCTGGGCGAACCAAAACGCGGAGCCCACGGAAAGTATTGAAGAGATGATGTTGATAATCAACGGCCGCCAGGATTCGCCTTCGGCGTAAAAAGCGCGCACCAAAAGCATAAACAAACTTTGAAACACAACCGCCAAACTCAAAATAAATAAAGCGGCCGCGGTAAGCCGGGTGTCGGGCCAGCTGAAAACGCCCGAGCCCAAAACCACGCGCACGATCTGGGCGCGCAAAACCAAAAGCAAAACCGACATCGGCAAGGTCCAGAAAATAATGTGCCGCATGGCGGCGGAAAAATATTTATCAAACTGGTCTCTGGCTTTGTTTATGGAAAAAGAAACCAAATCAGGAAAAGCGGCAACGCTGTAGGAAAGCCCGATGACCGTGACAGGAATATATTCCAAGTTCAAAGCCAAATTGAAAATGGAAATGCTCCCCTGCGAAAAAACCGAGGCCATGCCGGTCAAAATAAATATAGTTATTTGGGTGATGGAGAGGCCCAGAGTCCTCGGCAAAGAAAGCCAAGCGACCTGTTTTAAATCCGCGCTCCAGAATTTTTTCATCCTCGGCGCGATGCTAAGATTTTTGAGAGATGGAATCTGGATTGCCATATGGAGAAACGCCCCCAAAGCCACGCCCCAAGCAAGGCCGGCTAAGCCCAAAAATCTGTAAAATACCGTTACGCCCAAAATAATGCCGACATTGTAAAAAACCGGAGAAAGACCGTAAACGAAAAAACGCCGGAAGGCCTGGGTAACGCTAGAGAAAATATTAGAAAGCCCGAGAAAAATCGGCGAAAGCAACATAATCCGCGCCAAAAACACTGTTTGGGCAAGATCTTCATTTGAAAAACCCGGCAAAGAAAATCTGGTAATCAAAGGCATCAAAAAAAACGCCGAGGCGCTTAAAATAAAAACAGCCAAAGAAAAACTCAAAACTGCCGAACCCAAAAGCTCCTCCGACCACTCTTTTTTTTCTCCGAACTTTTTTAAAAATATCGGGATAATCGCGGTAGAAGCAGTAAAAAGCAGCATGAAAGTATAAATGAAGTCGGGCACCCTGAAAGCCGCGTAATAAATATCCAATGAGCGCGAAGCTCCGAACATTCCGGCCAAAAAACGGTCCCGAAAAAGGCCCAGGACTCCGGACAAGACCCCAAAAAAACCTAGCCAAAACGCCGCGTGGTGGATATTATCCAAATCGGCGTGGAAAATTTTAGTAAATTTAATCACTTACCGGAGGCGCGGTTCTTTTTTCCGGCGCTTGGCTAGGAGGAACAATCCCGGCAAGCGCCGCTTTCCCCGCGCTAAGATTGGAAATAATTTTTTTCACTTCGCCGTTATCCGGATTGAGCGCTAAAATTTTCTGGAATTCGGCGATAGCGCCGGCTTTTTTGCCGAGCCTGTCGTAAATAAGGCCCAAGAAATATCTGGCGTTGGAATAGTTGGGGCTTATCTCCGTTGAGCGCCGGAACACAGTTTCCGCGTCGTTCAAGCGGTTGGCGCGATAATATAGAAGCCCCAATTGGAAAAGCGTGCCAATGTCGTTTGGCGCCAAAAGCGCTGCCGCCTCGCCGCGGTTAATAGCTTCTGCTGATTTCCCCTCGGCGTCATAAATTTGCGCCAAAAGAAAATGCCCTTCCGCGTAATCAGGTTTCAAAGCCACAGCTTTCAGAAGCGCTTCTTCCGCTTTTTTTAAAGAATCGTTATTTTTTTTCAGCGCGAAATCCGAAAGATAAGTCATGGCTTTGTCGCGCCACAAAAGCGGGTTGGCCGGGGCGCGCTTTAAAGCTTCGTCGTACTGGGTCTGGGCGGCGTCCAAAGAACCGGCGGCGTTTAATTGGACCAAAAATCCGTAAATTTGGCCGAGCGTCCTGTAATTCAAAAAGTCCAGCGGCTCCCGGCGGACTGCTTCCTGGGTTGTGGAAACAGCGCGGTCCAAAAAATCTTTAAACTTTGAACCCAAAATATCTGGCGGCGTGGCTTTGTCCTGTAATAAAATCTGACCCCTGGACATATAAATTTGGGCGAGCGACCGAAGATATAAATCATTGTTCGCGTCCGCTTGAGCGGCAAATATAATTTGTTTTTCCGCGTCATCAAGATTGCCGACATTAGCGGCTTCCAATCCTTTAGCGTAAGCCAATTGGCCGACATAGCGGCGCGTTACAGCATAGAGGCCCAAAACCCCCAAAATTATAAAGAAAACCACAACCAAGGCCGAAATAAATCCGCGCGGCCCTTCCCGCACCAGAGAAAATTCGTATGTTCTGAACGCGCCCGCGTGGCGCAGAGCGGCAAGCATCAGGCCCAAAGCCACAAACCCAAAAGCCGCCAAAACATAACCCGCGGCGTAAAGCGACCACATTAAAATCGTAAAACTGAAAAGCAAAAAAACGGGAAAAATTAGAACCTCGGAGCTCTCTCCGGAATTTTTTGTCAAGGCCTTAAGCCCCAAATACCAAATCCATCCCAAAAAAATCACGAAAGCCAGCCAGCCCAAAAGGCCCGCCTCGCCCAGCGCGCTTAATAATAGAGAAGACCCGCTCACGAAACGAAGGCTCCAAAAAGGAGTGCTGTTGACTTCCGCCGGCCGGTATTTATCCCACAAATAACCGAAAGACGCGGGTCCCGCGCCGAAAACCAGATTTTCGCGGAGCGCTTTCTCCGCCACATTGAAAGTGGTTTGGTGCGCCACGCCGACTTCCACCGGAGCCGGAAAATTTAAAGCGGAAGCTATAAAATTACTGAAGAAAAAACCGAAAAGAGAAATTAAAAGAATGCCCAGGGGAATCCCCACGCCCGCGAGTGAAATATTTTTCTTCCAAATCGCGTAGCTTAAAAGTAAAATCGCGAAAAATCCGACAATCCCCCAAAGCAACGGGAAATTAACAACCAAAACCAAAAGCAAAGAAAGCAAAAATGAAATTACCACGGTCCATTTCAGGGCGCCTGATGAAATTTGCAAAAAAGGATAGAGTATCATCAGAAAAAATACCGCCGCGAATCCGGCGCTGTTCCAGGAGCCGACGGCGTTAAAAACCCTATTTTGGAAAAGCCCGCCCAAACTCTGCCCCAATCCGAAAACATTTAAAATCCAAGCCGTCAGCAAAAATAAAAGCAAGCCCCATCCCAAAGCGGCGATTAATCTGGTAAGCGAACGGCCGTCGGAAAAAAGCAGAGTAATCAAGGCGCTCATTAAAAAGAAAGTAGCCATTGCCAAAAAACTTGTTGGCTCGGACCCCAGCCCCCAAAGCGCCGCGCCCGAATGGGAAACCAGCGCCGAGGCCAGCCATGAAAGAATCGCCACTCCGGCCGCTATGAAAACGAGATGCCCCGGCAAAGAAACATTGCCTGATTTTATGGAATATCCCAAAAATAAAATAAAAGACAAAAACACCAAAATAGAAACCATCATCACCTTGTTGAATTCCACCGGGTTGACAGTGGAAGGCAAAAACCACACCGGCAGAAGGAACACCAAGGCTATAATGCACCATTGAGCCGATTTATATAAAACTTCGCTTGATATAGTCATATATAGAATTATAAAAATAACCCAGCCCCGACGCAAGGTCGGGGCTGGGGATTATGATTCTCCGCTCATAAGCCGAGTTCTGTTTAAATAGCCATCTGTCTGGGTCCCGACTTGCGTCGAGGACTCTAGCCCCCGTTAAATGGGGTTGCACCGGGCAAGTGTTTTTCACCTCCGCCTGTCGCCAAGCGGAGCTGTGAGCTCTTACTTCACCCGCCGAAGCGGGTTATCCCGCGCGAAGGCGGGCTCACTCTTTTCACCCTTACGTACCAACTTTTTCGGCTTTAGGCCAAAATTGATGATGTCGCGGTATTGTCTCTGTGACACTGTCTCGCCCCGCATTGCGGGGGGTGGCCGTTAGCCACTGCCACTAATTTATCCTTGCGGATAAAATGGTGCTCGGACTTTCCTCCCTTCAGCTTTCGCCAAAGAGCGGCTATCCGGCGAAGAATCTTACTTATTATAGCGCGCCCGCAAAAAATTGCAAGTTGAGCTTTACTTTTACAACGCCTTATTATATTTTTAACTTAATGAATTCAAAATGCGTTTTTGCCATTTTTTTCGCCACTTACGCCCTGCTTACGGCGCAAATGGCTTCCGCTGATTACGCTTCTTTGCAAAGCAGCGATTGCACTTTACTGACCGAGTTTACCGGTTCCGGCAGTTGGGAGTTTTTAAAATTAATTAATTCAAGCACTAATTGCTCTCCTTACACTTTGGTCGGTTCCACCACTCCTGCAAGTATTCAAGTAGCCAGTAAATGCGCTAATGGCGATATTCTCAATCCGCGTTTTGATGTTTTTACTTATGATGGGACGAGAGGGAATGAAATCGGCCATTCAAAACTTTATCAAGCTGGCGCTAACTTTCCTGTCTTTTTATGCGACGGCGCCAACAGAAATGTTAACGGCATAATTAAAATGCCATTAGGGTCCAATTTGTCTTTTTTTGTTGCCGTTTCGGACGCGTCAAGTTCGGCTCCGGTAAAAAATCTATTTGAAAATGGTGTCGGCAGTTTTGCCCGCGCTTTAATTCATTTTGATATAGGAAAAGGAGGTGCTCCGCAGGAACCACCCAAACCCGACCCAGTCATTATAATCCCCGGGATTTTGGGTTCTTCCGACAAAAACGGCGTTTGGGTCATTGACCCGATTTTCCATACTTACGACGATCTCATCGCCACTTTAAAAGCCAACGGATACACGGAGGGCACGGACCTTTTTACTTTTCCATACGACTGGCGGCAATCCAATGTCATCACAGCCGTCCAGCTTCGCGATAAAATAAACGAGGTTCAAGCGGTTTGCGACTGCGCCAAAGTTGACCTAGTCGCCCATTCCATGGGCGGCCTCGTCGCCCGCCAATACATCCAATCCGACAATTATGGCAACGACGTAGACCAACTAATTTTCCTTGGCACCCCGCATTTAGGAGCTCCGAAATCATATCTGATGTGGGAGGGGGGAGATAATGATGTAGATTTTCAGAGTGGCCTAATAAAAACCTTTCTTAGGTTCGAAGCTAAAAAAGCTAGTTACGATAATTTATTTGATTATGTGCGGAATAAACCAATTTCATCAGTCCAGGAATTACTACCGATTTATGATTATTTACGAGATAAATCTTCTGGTAACTTAAAAGTTTATCCAAACAATTACCCTCAAAATACTTTTCTTGAAAACCTTAAAACTAGTGTTCTAAGTCTTTTTGATAAAAACATAAAAATTACAAATATAGTTGGGGAGTTACCAATTAATGAAACAATAAATTCCATAAGAGTTACCGATTCGCCTAACCTACCCCTGTGGGAACATGGCTATCCTGATAGGTTTTACGAGAAAATTGGAGATCGAGGCTTGGAAAGAGGCCTCGGCGATGGCACTGTCCCGCTAACAAGTAGTGAATTTATCTCAAGTGATTTAAATAAATTTTCCGCAGAGCATGGCGCGTTAGTAACACAAGCCGAAGGCACTGTTTTTTCAAAATTAACTGGTAAAACCGCAACATCTCTTAGCTCTGGAAAGTCGTCTTGGACTCATACAAATTTAAAACTTCTTTTTATAAAAATTCTCTCCCCTATTGACGTCTTAATAACCGCACCGGACGGCCAAAGAATTGGCAAAGATTTTGCTAGCGGAAACGAAGTTAATACAATTGACGGCGCGTTTTATTCAGGATTTCTCACGGACGATGAATATATAACAATCCCCAATCCATTGGACGGCGAATATAAAATTGAAACCCAAGGCACCGGAAGCGGCGAATACACCGTCGCCACCGGTTATATTTCAGATAATGTTTCTGTGGATAAAGATTTTACCGCTCAAACCCAGCCGGGAATGATGACGGAGCTTAATCTTTCGGTAAATAACGCGAACCCGTCCGCCTTAGATATTAAGCCGAAAGACATAACTCCGCCGAGTATAAATACATTGTCCCCAGCTTCTCGCGATTATCTCCGTTCCGAAGTTCTGCCGATAAATGTCAGCGTAAGCGACGCCGAATCCGGAGTCTTTTCGCAAACAATCAAATTTGATGATAGAATAGTAAATAACGGCGATATAGTTGACCTGTTTTTTGAGAAGCTGGGGAATCATATTGTTAGCGTAAATGCGACTGATTTTGTAGGGAATGCTACGAGTTCCGAAGTGAGTTTCAGAGTTATCGCCACAATCCAAAGCACCATTTCAAACATTGAACGCGCGTATTCTCTGGGGTGGATAGATAAAAAGAGCGTAAAGGATAATTTGGTAAGGAAGCTTGAGGGCATTGATATTCATAACCGACCGCTGACCCAAAAAACATTAAAAACTTTTCTTGCGGAGCTTGAGCGCAACCATCCAAAATATATAAACGACCAGGCCTACAATTTATTAAAAGAAGATATTAATTGGTTGTTAAATAATTAAAAATTATGAGTAGTGATTTAAAAAATTTAATAAAAAATCTTGCTATTTTGATAGTCGCGTCTTTAATTTCATATTATTTTTCTTACTACTTTGGACAACTTTATAATTATTTTATATATTCTGGCTCTACGTTTGTAGATTTGACTGGTGTAATCGGCTTACCATTATCCTACATCTTCTTCCTCACCCTTCTTTTCACCGCCTTCGGCGGTTCAAAAAAATACTGGTGGATAGGGATTCTGTTTATCCCCGCGGTAATTTTTGAAGTTTATTTTGACCTCGCACACATTTATTTCCCCATCATCCTCGGCCTTCTCGGCTGGCTTCTCGGATTCCTGGTTTCAAAATTCCTCCCCAAATCTAGTTCTTAAACCAGAAAATAAATTCCATAAAAATCCGTGTATTTGCCACCTGTGGAAAACTATTGACTCCTACCGCGCTCTTGCTACACTAATAATGTCTTTCGGTTCTTTCATTTGAACCGTTAGGGTTATACATCCTAGGGCCACCCTCTTAATTGAGGGTGGTTTGTTTTTAGGCATTTGCGCGATGTTTTAAATCTTTACCCCAAAATTCGTGTATATCTTTCAAATCAAAATACCCATCTCCGCCGGTTTTTAGTTCGTGAGAAATATTGTCTTTTGACGAAAAAATATAGACCTTTTTGCCGCCGTTTTTCAAATAATTCACTAGTGCCAAAAAATCGGCGTCGCCACTAAAAAAGACCGCTATGTTATATTTCTGGATGTTATGCATTGCGTCAATCGTTATTTCCACATCCATATTTCCTTTTTCTATGATAGATTCTCCGCTCTCGCCAATAACCGAGATTCTTTTTAATTCTTTTTTTCTGACGATAAAACCGAGTCCCTTCTTAAGATAAGTAAAAAACTTATGCTTTCCATCCAAAACATAATCTGCTATCTCCGGCTTGGTGCGCTTTCCGCCAACCTGAATACGCCCGTCGGTAATTTGAAACTCACGGCGGATTTTTGATCCCTCCACCTCGCCCCATCCGCTAGCCTTAAGCTTCGGGTCAATATATTCAGCTCTCGTTTCTGATTCGTTCATTTATTAAATTTTTGCTGGCCGTATCGCTTCTCTGTTTCCCCTTTAGCAAGTTCTTTGCCCGACCATCGCCCAAAACGTGCGCCACATTTTCTACACATTATTTCACTAACTCCGTCATAATGATCGGGATGCATTCCATCATATTCAACCATTACAATATCTGTACTTCCGCATTTTTTGCATTTCTCTTTTTCCATATAATTTTTATTTAATTAATAATAAACTACTCACCCTTATAAGTACTATAAAAAATATCGACATACTCTTTATAGATATAGGATTTGTTATATTTCTTATCGGCGTGGCGCAAGTGTAATATCTTAAGATCTACAAATCTATCAATAAGCTTTTGTGCCCCGTTTCTTGTAAATCCTGTCCATTTTTTGATCGTTGACACATCCACGATGGGCAAAGCAAAAAGCTTCGGCAATACTGCTATGGCACTTTTTGAAGATCTTTTATCCATGGCCTGAATCTGTAAGATGTCTTGCTCTCTCAATTTGGTAATCTTATAAACAGTTTTTATCGCTTCTTTTGCGATTTCTGAAACTCCAGATATAAAGAATTGCACCCACTCATTTACTTCTCCGTTACTGTATCCGTGTAAGCGGTTGTAATAAACCTGCTGGTGTTTTTTAAAATAAGCAGATAGAAAAAGCACCGGCTTTTCAAGTAAACCACTTTCGCGAAGATATAATGTAGTAAGCATCCTCCCAGTTCTGCCATTACCATCTCTAAAAGGATGTATCGTCTCAAATTGAGCATGTAACAGCGCCGCTTTTGTAAGTGGAAGTAGATTGTCATCTGCGTGAGCAAATTTTTCCCAATCTCCAATGGCTCTAAATAGCTCATGCTGTGGCGGTGGTACAAACTTTGCGTCACCTGGACTGGTGCCATTTATCCAATTTTGGTCATGCCGAAAATCACCAGGATACGGATTTTGAGTATGGCGTGCGCCTTGCATTAAATCTTTATGGAGTTTCTTGATCAGTCTTTCACTAATTGGAAGTTCTTTGAGAGTATCAATACCATTGTTGAGCGCTTTGATATAGTGAGTAATATCATCAACATCTTCCGGAAGATCAGAATCAATTTCTGCTTTTGCTTCGATCGCATCAAGCATGGTCGCGCCGGTCCCCTCTATTTGGCTCGAAGAAGATGCGTCTTTCAATATATACATGAAGATAAAAAAATCTACATCCGGCAATAATTGGGTAATACCATCAAGCTTACTCACCAAATGTTGAGCTTGTGCATCTTGTTTTATCAAAGTATCTGAAAAACCAAAACCCCCTTTAGGCGGAAAAGGATTTGGGATAAAGGCCTTATACGCGCCCCATTGTTCGCTATGCTGTTGTATATATTTACCTAGTTCCATACTTTTGAAAGATAGTTGCTATCACTACTACCAATAGTAACTATCTTAGCACTTAGTTACTATTGATGCAAGTAAAATGCACTAACTCTACAACTCCCCACTAAACGCCTTCTTTAGCGCCTATTTTGGCTACAATTCTCCCCCAAACACCGCGATTTCAATTTTTTATTGCTTAAACGATGTTGATAAAATTGATTGTTCTAAATTTTTTAAGTCAGCCCCGGTGGATTTTTGGTGTTCTTGAAGCTGGTGGATTTTTTCGGATAGCGAATCCATCCGCGCGACTATCTTTTTCTGCTCGGCGATGGGCGGAAGCGGGATTTTTATGCCGTAAATTTCTTTGCGATTTATGCCCGGCTTTACTCCTACCGCATACTGCGGAAAGTTTAAGAATTTGAAAAGATAATAAGTAAAACCAATATCATACTTTTTATCTTCGGTTATAAAATATGTCACATCGGTCGGCCAATACCTCCCTGTCGCTCGCGTTATCTCTCCAGCCGAACCTTTGCGGCCAACAATGATTCCTTCTCCGTCTATCAAATATTTGTCGCTTCGCCCAAGCTCGCCATTTGCTCCGTAAACAATATATTTTCCGGATTCCGATCGTTCTGACCGGGACAATCCTTTGCCGTAATGAAAAACAAACACTTCTCCCAACTCTTTTTCTTCCCATTCCTGTTTACCGGACATTCTCACATTCTCAAGAATGTTGGAATGTTGTTGGGTGAAGATGCGGTGGAGTTCGGCGGGGAGAAGATTTTGGGCGGCTTCCTGCGCTTCGGCCCGAAGTTTCTTTGCTTCCTTAATCTTCCCAAGCAATTTTTCCAGCTTCGCAACAATTTTCCTCTGCTCCCCAATCGGCGGGAGTGGGATTTTGATATTTTCAATTTTCGAAGGACTAACATTTGGCTGTGCCCCTCCATAGGCAGATTTTAGAATAGAATCTCGTAAAAATTTTAAAAAATACCACAAAAACTCCTTATCTATTTTTGTTTCATCTTTCACAACGAATCGTCCTACACGCTGATTCAAAAAAGCTGGCAATTGTTTACTCGAAATCCTGGCAAGTTTTCCTGTTGTTGCTCCGGACATAGCAACTAATATATCCTCGTCATTTAACAAAAACTTTTCAAAATCCTTTTTCTTTTTCTCATCTATAAAAACGATTTTGTTTAAATCAATTACCTCGTTTTTTAAATTCTGAATACGAATCAACGGAATGCCGCTTATATCATATTCGGAACTCTTGAAAGCAAAGCCGCCTTGCAATTTGATAACTTCTCCTAATTTTTTTGTTGGGTAGGTCATAAATTCATTTTTTGATCCTCCTTTTTCGGCTCCAGTTCTGGGAGAATTTGATTTACGAATCTAGTGAATTCATCATTCTTCTTTTTCTTCTGCATCGATTTAACTTTTGATGTAAACTTTTGCTTTGCGCTATTATTCGAGATCCAAGTGTCTTTTGCACCCCAAACAGCCTCAGCGATTTTCACGTCTAACGGAGAACTCGCTTCTTCTATTATTTCCATAAGTTGATCAACCAAGTCATTGGGCAAGGATACAATTTTAATAATCTCTGGAATTCTAGAAATAACATAGCTCTGTTTGTTTGCGTCTTTCGAGTTGAGCAAATCAATAAATGCCTCGATAAATTTTTTATGCTCTTTATCTCCTAACTCAGCTTTAATGGTTGGGTGAAGTAATGCATTGGTAATTTGGGTCAATTCTGCATGATCCACTGTTTCAATTTTGTGAATGTATGCATTGAGCAATTTTTTTAGATCGAAGTTCCCATTATTTATTTTTGTTGGGATTAGGCTTATAACAAACATCGCATCGCTTATATTGCCTTTTTGAATCAAGTCAATAATTATGGCGTGAATTTGATCCATTTTTTTCTTTTCAACAGAATCTTTATGCCCAAGAAAAATATCTAAAATAATACTTTTCTCCTCATTGGGCTTATTTTTTAGACAATCAATCAAGTTATTCTGTGTCGATTCCGATTCTTTAAAGCGATCTAAAGAGAGTTGTTTTATAAGCTGTAAAGCTTCTTGAAACTCCGGGCCTGTTTCCATCAACTTTTCACTGATAGCGTTTTCAAACTTTTGTGCGACTTCCTTACTTACAATATCCTGCTGAGCTATAAAAGCATTTGCAATCTGAGTTTTTAGAGGTGGGCTACTAAATGGGGCTTCTTTGAGGAGGTTTTCGGCAATCTGCTCATCAATAAAAGGCAATGCTTTCTCAAAATCTATCGATTGAAGTCCCGCTAACTCTACCTGGTTTGTTGATTTTGGTTTAATTATGTCCCGAAGTTTTTGAAGTCTTAGCCTAGGTTCTTCAAGAGAGCTGACTGCATGTAGCAATCCCCTCATGATGTTTACTTTTTCAGGAGGTTGGGTTTTAGGATCATCTAACCCCGCCCTTATATCTTCTATGTGTTTATTCCTTGGGATATCCGTTAAAGCACTAAAGATTTTTTCGAGGTTTTCAATATCTCCAGCCTTTGCAAAGTTTTTTACTTCGGTTGGGTCAGTTGATCGAGTTTCAGTAAAACCAGTAGAGCCAGAGAAGTACAGAAAATAATATGGGTCAATATTTTTATCCTTTTCTTCTCTGGTTATTGAATCGAAAAATTTAGGCTCCTGAGCAATGAGAGTTTGTATTTGTGGGTTTTTTTCTTCAGTCACATCTCCAGTTTCATATTTCTGTAAAAGCCTTGGTTCAAATTTGAGCCTCTCGTAGAAATCAGGAAAACGATCCTGAATGACCAAAATCTTAGCAAGCAATTCCGGGGATTCTTTTACCTTTGTCAGATTTTCGGCCTCTTTATCATTTTTTGGTTTAAGAAACTTAATCTTTTCTTGAACTGCCTCTAACTGGAATGCTAATGTTCTTAAGAAGTGCTTGATTTTTCTCGGGTTGCTATCAAAATTATTCAACGCAAGATTTACCAGATACTCTTCTGCATACGGGTGCGAAAATCCAATAATAGGCATTTTGTTGATAAGTCCTTTAACCCACGGTTCCAAAACGTCATTCGTTGCCTTTGGAAGAATGAAATTAATTTGAAATATTTTCTTTAAGTATTCCGTTGCCTCTTCGTGCTTTATCTCATTCGTTCTTTTTATGTCTACTTTTCCATCGTCGTCTAGTTCCTGATCCAAGCTCAAAAAATTGCTGATGTACCTCCGAATCACCATATGATCGGCGGTGATAACATAAGTGCATCTGGGATTATTAAAAAAGGTGAAAAGAGCAGTGAGCACCTGCTCTACTTCCTTGTGATTACAACGATCCAGATCATCAACAAAGATAATGATTTTTTTGGGAGGTTTTTCGGATTTAAATATCTCATCAATAACTTGATTAAACCTTTTTTCAAACTGTTCAGCTGACTCTATTCTAGGTATCACCTGTTTTACTTTTATTTCCGCTATCTTCTGAATAAACGGCAACAATCCAGCAAAAATAGGAATAAATAAATTATTCAAAAAAATTTGTGTGATATTTAAATCCACCCCAAACACCTTATCTAGGATGATTAAGATAAAAAGAAAAACGATTGCTGTCCAAAAAGCATAGGGAATAAAATTCTTAAGCTGATCAACAAAAATTGCATCGTACTCTTCACTACTTAATTTCTTCTCTTTCTCTGTATCTCCATAAAACTCCGCTTCGTCATAATCCTTATTAAGCTGAGAGTAGATTTCAATTAAAAACTTCCTTTTTACTGATATTTGATCCTGGGTATATTTCCAGGGATGAAATTTAAGAACTTTGTAATTTAACTTTTCTAGTTTTGGTGCTAGCTGCTCAAGAATCGAAGATTTACCTTCGCCCCACCGAGCAGAAATTCCAAAGTTGAATCCTTCATCAGAGTCCTCAATGGTTTTGACTATCGCATCGACAAATGGCTCTCTTTGAAAGAGATCACTCTTTGCGGGGAGATCCCACTTGTTTATGTTTTGTTGTTCTGATTTTGCTAATTGTTCTTCAGTCATAATGATTTTGGGATTTCAGCTAGAAGTTTTAATATTTCTAATTCCTTTCCCTCAATTTCCCTCACCAACTCCGTCGGGGACTTGTGGATAACTCCGGCCTTGCCGTTTGGGTTCTTAAAGTCCAGATTATAGTTTCGCTCTCGGATTTCTTTGATTGAAACCTTCCAGGCATTGCCGTTCGCTTTGCGATTCCCCCACCATTTACAAATGGGGTCAAATTCTTCGTGAGTGATACCGCGGTTTTTGGTATATTGTTTGAGCCCTTCGGGAAGCGGAAGCTGGTAGTACCAAATTTCTTTAGTGGGTTCGCCTTTGGTGAAGAAAATTAAATTTGTATTTACTCCGGCATAGGGATTAAAAACACCTTGCGGCAAGCGGACGATAGTATGCACATTGCATTCGGTAAGCAGTTTTTCCTTAATCTTTGACACCACGCCTTCGCCAAAAAGCATGCCGTCGGGGAGCACGATGCCCGCGCGCCCGCCGTCTTTAAGCAAATGAATAAAAAGTACCAGAAAAAGCGCGGCAGTTTCTTTAGTTCTAAAATCACTAGGGAAATTTTTCTCTGTGCCTTCTTTTACCACGCCGCCAAACGGAGGATTGGCCACAATAACGTCAACGCGATCTCTCGGCCCGTATTCCGTAAGCGGGCGGGAGAGCATATCGTCATGGCGAATATTGTCCGGCACCTCAACGCCGTGAATAATCATATTTGTTGAGGCAAGAATATGCGGAAGCTGTTTTAATTCAACGCCGCGGATAGCGTCGTGGAGCTTTTTTTCGTCCGCTTGGGTTTTTACATAATGGCTTCGCACATGCTCAAGCGCGTTGATAAGAAATCCGCCGGTTCCGCAGGCCGGGTCAAAAACTATTTCGCCCAATTTAGGGTCAATCATCTCCACGACAAATTGCGTGAGCGCTCTAGGCGTGTAAAACTCGCCGTAATCTCCGGCGGTTTGGAGTTCTTTTAAAAGTTTTTCATAAAAATCATTTACCAGATGGCGGTCTGATTTTTTATTGAAATCATATTGATTAAGCTCGTTTAAAACTCGGCGCATAGTGGTGCCGGACTTCATATAGTTGAAAGCGTCTTCCAGCGCGTCGCGCACCACCATGCCTCTTTTGTCGTCTGTGCGCACTTTGAGATTTTTGATGCCGGGGAAGAGCTTATTATTTACAAAAGACATTAATTCATCGCCGGTAATGCCTTCCGGATCAGTAGCCCAATTGCGCCAGCGCAACGCTTCGGGAATCGGCGATTTATATTTTGGGTCGCGCATTTCATAAAACCGCTCTTGGTCGTCATAGAGCTTTAAAAAGAGCATCCAGCCGAGCTGTTCTATGCGCTGGCCGTCGCCGGCAACGCCCTGGTCCTGGCGCATGATATTTCTTAAATTTTTTATGAGTGAATCTACGGACATATTATTTTAACAATTGAGTTACTAAGGCAACCATTTGTTCTTTCTTTTTTGGATTACTTTCTGCTATGAGAAGCGTCAGAGCGGTTAGACTCGCGGGATTGATGTTTCTACCGCCTTTTACTCTTGCCTTGCGGAGAAACCACACAAAAGTAAATGCGCCGGAGCGTTTGTTGCCGTCCGTAAACGGATGATTTTTCACCATAAAATATAACAGATGCACTGCCTTTTCCTCAATGGTCGGGTACACCGGCTTGCCGCCAAATGATTGCATCACACTTCCGATAATTCCCTCAATGCTTCCACGCGTTCGCTCTTGCGCAAATAAATCCGTTGCTTCGCCCTTGCCCATAAGCTCCACACGCAGGCTCGCTATCGCCTCGGCGAGTTCCTCGCCTGTGAGTTGGATGCTGCGTCTTGTTGTACCAATGATTTGCAGGGACTCTTTGTCATACGCATCCAAGGATACCCACGTGCTGGCAAATTCTTTGATGAGTTCGAGCACGGCTTTAGGATCAAGAGTGATGTGTTCGGGCAGAAGCGTCTGAATATCGGCAACCGCTTTCATAAACGCGTCATAATTTTTTGCGATACGCTTGCGGTTTATGGTGTACCCTTTGGTGATATGCTCACGCAAAGTCTTCGTCGCCCACTGGCGGAAGGCGGTTGCCTTCTTGCTGTTCACCCTATAACCAACCGACAAAATCATATCCAAGTTATAGTGATTGACTTCACGTTTTACTTCTCGTTTTCCCTCCTTTTGAACTATCCGGAAATTCCGGATAGTTGCGCTCTCCCTTAGTTCGCTTGATTTATATATGTTTTTAATGTGTTCGTTTATTGTGCGTACATCTACATTAAAAGCGGAGGCAATCTGCGCTTGCGTTGCCCAGATTGTCTCTTTATCAAAATCACCACGCAACTCAATCGCGCCGCTTGGCGCTTGATAGATGACTATTTGTTTACTTTCTTTTTTCTTTTTCATGTATTTTACGCAGCATATAACACGCTTTGCAGTTTTCTGATTGCTTCCATATACTCAATGCGGCCACCGAAGAAACCGACTATTTCCACCGGCGTGCCCAATTCCGTAAACGGCGAAACATTGAGGTCTCCGATGTCGTCTATTGCCATACTCCCTTGATCGGCATATTTATCCAACAGCGCTTCCAGCACCAGGCGCGCTCTGCCTTCGTATTTTGCAAAATAATCTTTTTTGCGCACTTCTTCGGCGCGCTCGTTTCGCGTGAGGGGCTTCTTTCCGTACGCAATATGCAAAATGAGGTCAAATTCATCTATATTGAGACCGACGTCTTTTTTAAGCTCGTCAAATACAACGCCTTTTTCCAGGAGTTCATTGATAATTGCGTCTTTCCGTTCCGTTTTATTCCAAACGCTAAGAAATTCATCAAGCGATCGGTGAGCTTGGGTAATCTGTTTTTTAGAATAGTCCTGCAATGACTCGGCTACCAATTTGCCGGTTTTGGAGTCTATATACTGAACGGTTCTTGAGGCGACATTAAATTCCACGCCTTCGGAAACGATTATTTTTTCTTTGTGCGGCTTCTCGTCAACATCAATGAGAATTTGATCATGCGGGTTTTCTTCCAAAACCTCCCAGTCAGTTTTGGTTTCCGCTTCTATTTTTTGCTTAATGCTTTCCTCGCCTTTCGGCTCATAAATCTTGACCGGTTCGTCGTCAAAGTCCGAATCGGCGAAAAGACGGGTAACCCCGCGGAAGTCCATTATGGTAAAGTAAAATTTCCCAAAATCTTCCCGAACGCGAGTCCCACGGCCTATGATCTGCTTGAATTCCGAAAGCGAGTTAATGGGAGCATCAAGAACAATCAGCTTGCAGGTTTGCACGTCAACGCCGGTGGTCAAAAGCTTGGAAGTTGTGGCTAGAACCGGATAGGGAGACTCCGGATTTATAAAATTTTCTATTTCTTTTTTGCCCTCTTCGTTGTCTCCGGTGATGCGCATAACGTAGCGGTGGTTTTTTGCAATCTGCTCGGCGTTTAAATTGACCAGTTCCTCGCGCATTCTTTCTGCATGATCAATGTCAACGCAAAAAATGATTGCTTTTTGCATCGGGTCTGTGTCACGCATAAATTCCGTGATTTTCCGGGCAACCAATTTTGTTCTGCCTTTGATAACGATATTTCTATCGTAATCGCTTACATTATAAACTCGATCTTCTATTGAGTTTCCATGCTGGTCGCGGACAAGTTCATTGGGCCGCCACTCAATATCTTTATCAAGTATGTAGCGAATGACTTTGTATGGCGCGAGGAAACCATCTTCAATGCCTTGTTTGAGAGAATAGGTGTAAATTGCTTTGCCAAAATAATGCTCGGTGCTAACATCGGTTGTCTCTTTGGGGGTCGCAGTTAGGCCAATTTGGGTCGCGGAAGAATAGTAATCAAGAATTTCCCGCCAAATTGCGTTTTCTTTTGCGCTTCCTCTGTGGCACTCATCCACTATTACCAAGTCAAAGAAATCTGGAGAAAATTGTTTGAATAATTTATTTCGTTCCTCGTGGCTGGTAAGCCCCTGATAGAGCGCGATATAGACCTCGTATGCGGGATCAGCAATTCTTTTTTCTATTCGCGTCATCTTATCGCCAAAATGACGAAAATCGCCCTGCATTGTTTGCGAAGCAAGCGCCGTTCGATCAATAAGAAATAGAATTCTTTTTTTCTTTCTTGCTTTCCACAAGCGCCAAATTATTTGAAAGGCGGTATACGTTTTACCCGTACCGGTGGCCATTACAAGGAGAATGCGATTTTGCCCGCGAGCGACAGCTTCAACGGCTCTATTGATTGCAACCCGCTGAAAATAACGCAGAGGATGAGCCGAAAGACTTTCGTAATAGTCCTGCAAAACGGCCTCTTCAACTTCCGGCGTTAATCCTTTGTGTTCTTTGTATCTTTGATAAAGCGTTGCGGGGCTTGGAAATGAGAATATGGGCAGTTCCTGTTCTCTTGCTCCTGACACTTTAAGGCGATCATGTTCAATAAAACCTTCGCCGTTGGAGCTATAGACAAAAGGAATGTCGAGCGACTCCGCGTATTCTAAGGCCTGTTGAATTCCATCGCTAACCGAATGATTGGCGTCTTTCGCTTCAATCAACGCAATAGGAAAATTATTTTTGTAGTACAAAATATAGTCTGCTCTTTTTTTCTCGCCTCGCGTTATGGTTTTTCCGTAAACATTAATTCTACCGGCGGTAAATGTAACCTCTTCGCGAATTTGGTTCTGCAAATCCCAACCTGCCCCGATCAAGGCCGGAGTTATGTATTTTGTGCAGATGTCTCGTTCTGAAAGATTTTTATCGGGCATATATTTTTATAAATTACCCTCAAATTCTCCCACAAAATTATTTATTTATCAAACCAAACCCCGCCTCTCCCTCTTATTCTTTCCTCTCCCCACTTTCCCCAGCTATTCTCTTATTCTCACGAATTAGCCGAGGTATAAGAGGCATAAGCCGAGGTATAAAAATCGTCTTAAAGAATTGACACGATATATTTTGGCGCGCGCCGCAAAGTATTGGAAAGGCGGTAAAAAACCTGAAGGCTTCTCTGGTCTCGCTCCACAACATCGGCCGAAGCGAGAACCGCCAGATGCCGGGAGGTTGATTTGAAGGACAGATTAATCTCCTCGGCGATATCCCCAACCGGCGCCTCCTTAACCTTTTTTAAATACCGCAAAATCTGCAGCCGCCTTTTGTTGGCCAGCGCTTTTAACGCTTTTTCCAGCTCTTTTTCATTCATAATAAAATCCTAGCACAACCCGCCACTATTCTCTAATTCTCACGAATTAGCCGATTTAAACTCAAATTCTCCCGCAAAATCATTTATTTATCAAACCAAAACCCACCTCTTCCCAACCCCCGCTTATTCTCCCGCCCTCTACCCTCTCCGCAACATTCCAACATTCCCTGCCTGCCGGCAGGCAGGCAGGCAGGTCAAGAATGTTGGAATTGTTAAAATTCTTATAAATTAGCCCTGTGGATAAGCTTGACACGTGTTTATGGTTTGCTATAATAGCAATATTACTACGAAAAAGACCCTGTTAAGGTTCGTCCTTAATGGGGGCTTTTTCTTTAATGATGATCTAAGGAAATTTTACTTTTTACATCATTCAAATAAGTGATTGGCGCGTTAATTCTTTTTAATAATATTGAACATTTTTCTTGAATAGCCGGAGAAAGTATGACTTTTAATTTATTTTTTTCTTGTAAAAATTTTACCAAGCTCGCATAATCTCCATCACTTGTAACCAACACCAATTTTCCGCAAGAATTTTCATAAACGTCCCTGGCTGCTTGCAAAACCAAATCGGCATCGCAGTTGCCCTTTGGCTTGCCGTCTCCTCCATAAACCACCTCTTTAAAAATCAAAGTAAAGCCGGCCTTCTGCAGCGCTTCATACATATCTTTTTCTTTAGGAATCAAACCAATGAAATAATAAGCCCTTGCTACTCCATATTTATCCGCTAGCCATTTTCTAAATCTTAAAAAGTCAATTTTCCAACCGGAATTATTTACTCCACGGTACAAATTATTGCCGTCTATGTACGCATAATTATTTTTTTGCTCTGCCATAATTTATCTACAAATTCTCCCACAAAATTATTTATTTATCAAACCAATTTTTTTTATTCTCTAATGCTCCCACCACTATTCTCTAATTCTCACGAATTAGCCGATATATAAATCAAAGAATCTCAAAAACTTTTTGGCGCGAGGTAAATCCGGAAAGAATCCGCACTCTGGAGGGCGCCACTTCAAAATATTCAGCGAGCACGCGGGCAATTGCTTCGTTCGCTCTTCCCTCTTTTGCCGGTTCTTTTACGGAAATTTTAAATTCCGAAGCGCCGGTTTTTAAGACGCTTTCTTTCTTCGCTCCGGCTTTGGCTTTAACCGAAATTCTCATATTTATTTTTTCTGCCTTTACGTATTCCGAAAAACACGCCCGCCAAAGAAGCCAAAATATCCAAGGCCCCGATAATGATGAAAAAAATCGGCGCGATAATTAATAATCCCACTATCCCCGCCAAGTCGGTTTTTCCCAAAGGCGTAAAAATAAAATAAATCCATAAATTTATTCCGGACATAAAAATCCCCACAAACGGGGCTAAAAACAAAGCCCAATATTTTTTTATTTTAAAACCGATCCAATAGGAAATTCCGAACGCCGACAAAAATAAAATCCAAAATATATAGTTCATTACGAGCAGCTCCCCAAATTTTCCCCGCAGGAGGGGCAGGTGTAGCAAGAGCCGGTGCGGATCATAATCGCGCCGCATCTGCAGGCGGGGGCGTCCTGATATGCGAAAATTATTGAAGCATGGGCTGAAGCAAGTTTGGGCTGTTCAGCAAGCTTGGCCGGCTCCGCATTAGCAGCCGTTGCCTCTTGTGCTTGATGCGAATAGATGCCGAAGGAAGCCTGGTCGTCCGAGGAAAGAAAATTCAGCGCCAAAAATTTTCCGATGTAATCCAAAATTGATTTCGCCAAAGGAATATCGGGATTTTCCGTGTATCCGGCCGGCTCAAAACGCGAGTGGACGAATTTTCTGATGATGGTTTCCACCGGCACTCCCGATTGTAGCGCGACGGACATAAGCACGCCCACGGCGTCCAGAAGGCCGGAAATGGTTGAACCCTCTTTGGCCACACGGATGAAAACTTCTCCCAATTTTCCGTCTTCATAAATTCCGCAGTGAATATAGCCCTCATGCCCGGCGATGGAAAATTTGTGGCGCAAAGATTTTACGTCATATGGTAATTTTTTTCTCGCTACGGCAGACGGCGCTTCTTTTATTTCTTCCGGAGCAGATTTACCTGCCTGCCGGCCAGGTAGGGTTTTAGAAGTATTCAACGGCTGGGAGCCTTTGGATTTGTCGCGGTAAATTGCTATGGCTTTCAATCCCATCCTCCAAGCGTCAATGTAAGTGTTGGTAATATCTTCAACCGTCGCCGATTCCGGTAAATTTACTGTTTTGGAAATCGCACCGGAAATAAATGGCTGCACCGCCGCCATCATGCGGATGTGCCCAGAATAATGTATGGCGCGCTTGCCGCCGGGCGCGTTGGTAGCGCAGTCAAAAATCGCGAAATCTTTTTCTTTAAGGTGCGGAGCGCCTTCTATGCCGTCATGCGCCAAAATATAATCCATTATTTCTCCGAACTCTTTTTCTTTATAGCCCAAATTTTTGAGCGCCTGCTCCACGGAAGTGTTTACGATTTTCAAAAATCCGCCGCCAACCATTTTTTTATAAGCAACTAGAGAAAACGCCGGCTCAATGCCAGTAGTCGTTGCGTCCATCATAAATGAAATCGTGCCGGTGGGGGCAATTACCGAAACTTGGGAATTCCGCACGCCGAATTTTTGGCCATTTTCATATGCTTCGGCCCATGGCGTCTGGGCGGCTTCCCATAAATCGCGCGGCAGAATATTTTTTACCTGCCTGCCGGCAGGCAGGTTTATTTTTTTGGCTTCTTCGCCGTGCATTTTAATTACATTGAGCATCGGGGCGCGATTTTTTTTGTAGCCCGCGAACGCGCCGGCGGCTTCCGCGATTTTTGCGGAAGTTTTATAAGCTTCGCCGGTCATTATGGAAGAAATCGCTCCGGCCCAAGCTCTGGCTTCATCGGAATCGTAAGCGTGTCCCATTTGCATCAGCATGGCGCCCAAATTTGTGTATCCCAAACCAAGCTGGCGGTAATTTCTTGCGTTTTGCTCAATCTTGGGAGTTGGGTAGGAAGAATTATCTATAACGCTGTCCTGGGCGATTATTAAAATATCCACGGCTTTTTTGAAATCTTCAAAATTAAATCCGCCGGCCGGTGAATTGCCTTCCAAAAAAGTGAGCAGATTAATGGAAGCGAGATTGCAGGCCGAATCGTCCAAGTGCATGTATTCCGAGCAGGGGTTGCTCGCATTGATGCGGCCGGTAGCGGGCGCGGTGTGCCATTTATTAATTGTCGTATCAAATTGCATGCCCGGGTCAGCGCAGTTCCAAGCGGCTTCGGCAATGGTATTCATTAAGTCGCGCGCCCGGATGGTTTCCGCGACCTCGCCGGTTTTGACCATTTTTAAATCCCAATTTTTATCTTCCAAAACCGCGTTCATAAAATCGTCCGTGGCTCTTACAGAATTATTGGCGTTCTGGAAAAATATGTTGGTATAAATATCCCCATCTATGGCATCGTCATATCCCAAAGCGATAAGCGCTTTTGCTTTTTCTTCCTCTTTCCATTTGGACACGATGAAATGTCTGATATCCGGGTGCTCGGCGTTCAAGATGACCATTTTAGCGGCTCTCCTTGTTTTTCCTCCAGAGCGAATCGTGCCGGCAATGGCGTCAGCGCCCTTCATAAAGGACACCGGACCGGAAGATTTGCCGCGGTTTGAAATATTTTCTTTGGATGAGCGGAGCGCGGAGATGTTGATGCCCGAGCCAGAACCGCCGGCAAAAATAAACATCTCTGTCCGATACCATTCGGCGATGGATTCTTTATCGTCCGTAATGGACAAAATAAAACAAGCGGAGCATTGGGGTTTTTTCTCAACACCGACATTAAACCAGACCGGCGAATTAAAAGACGCGCGCTGATTTACCAAAAGCCACTTGAGCTCTTCGTTAAAAATTTGGGAATCTTTGTCTGTCGCGAAATAACCGTCCTTTTTTCCCCAACCGGTTATGGTATCAGCCACGCGGTCAATCAGCTGGCGCGCCGAATACTCGCGATTGGGCTTGCCCACATGCCCCATAAAATATTTTTCGGCGACAATGTCCGTCGCGGTTTGAGACCAAAACTTTGGCACCTCCACATCACGCTGTTCAAAAATGATTTCTCCTTTGGAGGAGGTAATTTTGGCCGTCCGGCGCTCCCATTCCAGCTCATCATAGGGATGGACGCCTTCTTTAGTGAAGTGGCGCTTGATGGCAAGGCCTTTTTTCATAAAAAATGCCCCTGTTTGCGGGTTATCCTTCAAAATCGCGTTTCCGGCGTCATTCATCTTCTTATCTTATACTTCCAAAACTACTACGGCAAATTAAAAATTATCGGCGCGTCTGTGGATAAGTCCGACGCCCTGCAGGGGTCGGACTCCGACCGAAGCGTCGGAGTTTTTAAACGTTTTCTACTGCAATTCAACGGCAATCAAGCCGTATTTTTTTATTTTTTCTTTCAATTTTCTCTTTTCCGCAGATTAAAATGAGTTTGCCAGAAAAATATCGTGATTCACCGCCCTAAACCGCAAAATAATCTTTTTATTTTGCATTTTTATTTTTTCCCTATGACTTGTATCCATTTTGTGCTTTCATACTGAATTAGATTTTCATATTTGATTAACAATCCCAACCCTATCATCAAATTTTTTATTTCGTCTAAAGTAAAATAGCTGAAAAATCTTTCGTAAGGATATCCATAATCGTTTTCTACTTTTATCTCTTCCTCCGCGCCGCCGGATTTTTTCTCTTTGACCGCTACGTATAAATATCCGCCAAGTTTTAATCTGCCCAATAATTTATTTACTATTTTTTTTATATTTTCTTTTGGGATATGCAATAACACCGCCTGCATAAAAATTCCGTCAAACTTTTCCGTTAATTTATCCGCTTCATTAATATCCATCACAAAAAAGTTTCCGGAAGGCGCTTCTCTTTTCGCTATCTCAATCAGTTTGTCTGAAAAATCTATCCCTACAACTTTTAATCCTTTATCTATTAAATATTTAGATTTAGTGCCGGCGCCGCATCCAACATCAAGCACCAAACTATTTGGTTTTAAAAGCGAAACAAATTTATTAGTTCCTTCAACCCACCAATTATCCTGTTTATGATCTTTGTGCCAGTCCTCCGCAATTTTATTGTATGTCTCCCGCAAATCCATATTACAAAAGCGTCACAGAAGCCACCGCGTCGCCGGCGTTCATTTTCATTATGCGTACGCCCTGCGTGGCGCGCGAAAGCAAAGGAATTTGCGAAAGCGGTGCGCGGATGACCTGGCCTTTTTTGGAAATCGCGATAATTTCCTGCTGGTCGTCTTTGACCACCTGCACCGAAACCAACGGGCCGGTTTTGGAAGTGACTTTGCTTGTTTTTGTACCCGACCCGCCCCGTTTTTGGATTCTATATTGGGAAACCGAAGTTTTTTTGCCGTAGCCAAGCGAGGAAACCGAAAGAATCTCCGGTTTTTTGGCGCCCGGCTTGATTATATCCATTCCCACAATCTCATCATTCTTTTTTAACCGCATTCCGCGCACTCCCTGCGCCGTCCTGCCCATGGCGCGGATGTCTTTTTCTTTAAATCTCACGGCCTGTCCCAATTTTGTGGAAAGTATCGCCTCTTCTCCCGCCGAAACTATCCGCGCGAAGCGTAAAGTGTCCCCTTTTTTCAAATTAATCGCGCGGATTCCTGAATGTCTGACATCCTCAAAATCCTTGGCGTCAACTTTTTTTGTAAGCCCGATTTTTGTGGAAAGCATCACGTAATTTTTTTCACCCTGCCTACCGGCAGGCAGGCTTTTGTTGGCTTTGGGCACCGGAAGCACGGAGGTCACATTTTCATCCGCCGCCAAGGAAAGAAAATTGGCGATGGCTTTGCCTTTGGCTTGCCGCGTGCCTTCCGGAATTTCATACATTTTGGTCTGATAGACTTTTCCGAGGTTCGTAAAAAATAAAAGGTCGTCGTGGGTGTTGCCGGAAATAAATTCGTAGGCCACGTCTTCTTCCTTGGTGGTTACGCCGATGACCCCCTTGCCGCCCCGGCGCTGGAGGCGATATTCATCCGGCTTGATTCTTTTCACGTAACCGCCCTGGGTTAAAATTAAAATGGTTTCCTCTTCCGGCACCAAATCTTCCGCGGAAATTATTTTCGCGGCTCCAGAAATTACTTTTGTTTTTCTCTCGTCTCCGTATTTTTTCTTGGCTTCGCCGAGCTCAACTTTCACGACTTCGTCTATTTTTTTGGCATCCGCCAAAAGCGCTTTTAATTCTTTAATTAATTTTTGTTTTTCTTTCAGCTCGTCTTCAATTTTCTGCCTTTCCAAGCCGGCCAAAGCCGAGAGGCGCATTTCTAAAATCGCCGAGGACTGCTTGTCGGACAAATCAAATTTTTTAATTAAATTTTTATGCGCTTCTTCTTTGCTGGCGGAGCTTTTTATCGTTTTGATTATGGCGTCAATATGGTCCAGGGCTTTTTTAAGCCCCAAAAGAATATGCTCCCTGTCCTGGGCTCTGGCCAAATCAAATTTTGATCTTCGCTCAATTATTATCCGGCGGTGTTTGATAAATTCTTCAAGAATACTTTTTAAAGAAAGCGTTTGTGGCTGGCGCCCGCCGTCAACCAGCGCGATCATATTAAAATGGAAGGCGCGCTCCAAATCGGTGTGCTTATAAAGATTATTCAAAACTTTCTGCGGATAAGAATCGCGCTTTAAATCTATGGAAATGCGCAGGCCCTCTTTGTCGGACTCGTCCCTTATGTCGCGGATGCCTTCCAGTTTTTTGTCATGCACCAAATCGGCCATTTTCACAATCAGTTCTGATTTATTCACCAGATAAGGAATGGAAGAGATGATAATCTGCCATTCGCCGTTTTTTTTCTCCGAAATTTCGGCTTCTCCCCTGTTTATGACTCCTCCGCGGCCCGTGGCGTAGGCCTGCAAAATTTCTTTTTTATTGAAAATTATCCCACCCGTCGGAAAATCCGGCCCTTTTACGAATTCCGTGAGGTCTTCCACCGTCGCTTTGGGATGCGCCATGATATGCAATGTCGCGTCAATTACTTCCGTTAAATTATGCGGTGGAATATTCGTGGCCATGCCGACGGCGATGCCCATGGAACCATTCAAAAGAAGCTGGGGAATCGCGGCGGGCAAAACAACGGGCTCAAATTTTGAGCCGTCATAATTCGGAATAAAATCAACCGTTTCTTTTTCAATATCCTTCAGCATTTCAGTGGTGATGGCGGACATTCTCGCCTCGGTGTAACGCATAGCTGCGGCCGAATCGCCGTCTATTGAGCCGAAGTTTCCCTGCCCCTCAACCAAGGGATACCTCAAAGAAAAATCCTGCGCCATTCTCACCAATGAATCATAGACGGCCGTGTCGCCGTGCGGATGATATTTTCCCAAAACTTCTCCGACCACGGTGGCAGATTTTTTTGTTTTAGCGGAATGGGTCAGCCCCATTTCATGCATAGCGAAAAGTATCCGGCGGTGCACCGGTTTTAATCCATCACGGACGTCCGGAAGAGCCCGCGCTACAATCACCGACATAGCGTAGTCCAAATAGGACTCCTGCATCTCGGTTACAATCTCTCTTGGCGAAACCGTCCCTATCGCCTGCAATTTTTCAGGTTCTTTTTGAGCCATATTAATAGCTTAATTCTAGCATAAAACTAGCTTAATTACTATCCCCAAAACTGCCCCCAAAACTTGACAGAATAATGGCGTTTTGCTAGGGTGTAAAAGGAAAATAAAACAAAGAGAGGAGAGTCAAATGGCAGAAACAGCTTCATATGTCAGCGAACTCCGCGCCAAAGCCCTGTTTGTCACGCAAGACGGCAAAGAAATCTGCGTTATCTGCCGCACCGTAACAGATGTGGATTTTGAGACACCGGTAGACGTGCGACAACATTACATCCAGGGGCAACACTGCGTGCTATGCTGTCAAAAATTCAAACTATGCTGACGCAAAGACCTAGCTCCTTAGCTAGGTCATTTTTTATTTTATTTAATAATTTTAATATTTCACTTCCAACCCTCTCTGCACGGTGCGGGGGCCGGTGAGGCCGCAGGCGATATTTTCGCCGAGC
This sequence comes from Candidatus Giovannonibacteria bacterium, assembly GCA_030699445.1. Lineage (GTDB taxonomy): Bacteria > Patescibacteriota > Minisyncoccia > UBA11713 > 2-01-FULL-45-33 > GWA1-44-29. Next base: position 1,403 of record JAUYMO010000051.1, on the reverse strand, counting down.
GATGTGATAATCGTCTCCGAATCGGTTTTTTGGAGCCGGACATGCGCGCAGGAACTATTGGAAAAATTAAGGTCAAAAATCGAAAGCGTTGATCCGCCGACTGTGGCCGTATTTCCGGCGCAGTTTATATTATGTGAAGTGGAAGTGGAAAAAGCCTGTTGTTTGATATCCCAAAAAAGCGCGCATTCCACGCCCGAGTCCGCGGCGTAAAGCGCTTCCAAAGATTCTTTGAAGGTTCCGGAAATGCCGAGCTCGCCGAAAATAATCGTAAAAATTCCCAAACCTATGGAAAGGGCCAGGGCCGAAATAAACACAGCCAACAGCAAAGTTACTCCTCGTTTTTTCATATTCCTATTTGTCTTTGGCTAATAGTTGTCTGCAGGTTAAATTTGGAAACGCTCCGGCCGCTGCCGGCGGTGCCTTTGATAATAATGGTAACTCGGGGCTGGAGATTGTCGCCATCCGGAGAACCCAAAACATAAAAAGTTAAAATATCAATAACGGTGTCTCCGGAAGTCATATAACCGGCGGATATGCCGTTAACGAATTTTTCAATTTTGCTGTCAAAAATCCGGTAAGCAATATTATTGCCAGCGACATTTTTATAAGTTAGAGACGGCCCGCCAGACATGCAGTCCCGTGGGGTGGGCACCGCCGGCAGATCGTCAAAACTCGTTCCGCAGTAAAAAGCGTCTCCGGTGCGAGCATCCTTGGCTATGGTTTCCAAAGCAAAACGGATATTGTCGTAAGCGCTTTGCAAAGAATAAGTTTTCTTTTGGGCGTCGGTTAAAGAAAGAAGGGAGCTCGTGGCAAGCAAGGCGGCCACCGCAAAAATTCCTAAAGACACAATCATTTCCAGAAGAGTAAACCCCGCACTTTTTTTTGAGTTTTCCATAATTACCAGTTAAGCAAATGCTCTTCTAAAGTGAATTTCTGGGGCCCGAACCTTTCCTCCCAGGCCACCAAAACTTTTATTTTTATTTCGTTGGCGCTGACTGTTTCAATATTAATGGTTCTCATAAAAATCACGGGCGTGCCAGCGCCGTAGCTGTAAAGCCCGGAATTTTGGTCAAAATTCAAATAGGAGCAAAATGTTCCGCAAGAGGTTATTTCAAGAGTCGCCGCGTCAATCTGGCAGCCGGACGCGGAGAAACAGCTATCCATGCCTGCCGTCCAGCCGGAACCCTCAAAAATATTATTGGCGCGGAAATTCCGCATAAGCTCCACGCCTTCCTGCGCTAAGCCAGCTGCCGCTAAATTATTTTTTGCCTGCGAAGAAGATTTAATGCTGGAAGAAGCCAGAGTAAGCGGGCCTATCACGGCGGCGACCAAAATCGCGATGGCCACGGTGGTTTCCAAGAGAGAAAACCCTGAATTTTTATTTTTTGATTTTTGATTTTTCA
>JAUYMO010000049.1 GCA_030699445.1 Candidatus Giovannonibacteria bacterium | reverse complement strand
CATTAATTCTGTTCCAAAGACGAAAAACTGGCTTTTTCTTAGATGAAATAAATCGTCGCTTTGCCGGTAGGGCCGTTTCTATGATTTTCTATCAAAAGATAGGCTTGGTTCGGCCTGTCGGAATTTTCTTTAACCAAATCTACCCTGTGGATAAATATAACCACATCAGCATCCTGCTCAATCGCCCCGGAATCCCTCAAATCGGAAAGCTGGGGCCTTTTATTCGGCCTGGATTCAATCGCGCGGGAGAGCTGCGAGAGCGCGAGCACCGGAACATTCAATTCCCGCGCTAAGCCCTTCAAAGAGCGAGAAATTTCAGTAATCTGCTGGACCATGCTTTCAAACTGCACTCTCGGCACCATCAATTGCAAATAATCCACGATAATCAGTCCGAGATTTTTTTCCGCCTGGAGCCTTCTAGCTTTGGCGCGCATCTGCAGAATATTAGTGGAAACTTCGTCGTCTATAAAAAGCGGCGCGCTGTTTAATCTGCCCATCGCGTCCCTGATGCTTTCAAAATCATCTTCCGAAGAAAGCCGCCCAGTGCGAAGATGCCAAAGGTCCACATGCGCTTCCGCGGCGATTAATCTGTCCACCAGCTGTTCCCGGGACATTTCCAGAGAAAAAATTCCCACGGGAATTTTTTCGTTTAAAGCGACATGCCTCGCGATGTCCATAGCCAAAGCGGTTTTACCCAAAGACGGCCTCGCGGCCAGCACGATAAAATCCGATTTTTGAAAGCCGGAAAGCTTGTTGTCCAATTCTTTAAATCCCGTAGGCACTCCGCGCAAATTTCCGCCTCCGGATTTGTGAAGCTTGTCAATTCTTTCCCAGGCCTCTCCCAAAGCGCCGGATACCGGCTCAAAGCCCCTTACCAGTGATTTCTGGGCTATGGCAAAAACTTTTTTTTCAACTTCGTCCATTAAAACTTCAACGTCTTCGCCCTCTCTATATCCCAACTGGGAAATTTCATGCGAAGCCGAAATGAGATCGCGTAAAATTTTCTTTTTGTGCACAATTTCGGCGTAATAAACCGCGTTGGAAGCCGTGGGGACGGAATTTACCAGAGTAGTAAGGCAGGAATTCCCTCCGGCTTCCTCCAATTTGCCGTCCGCTTTCAAAGCGTCGCCGACAGTCAGGACATCTATCGCTCTTTGCCTGTTAAATAAATTGATTATGGTTTCGTATATGATTTGGTGCTCTCTTTTATAAAAATCCTCCGGCCCGAGCATGTCGGATACTTCATCAATGATTCCGCCGTCCAAAAGTAAAGAGCCCAAAAGCGAAATTTCCGCCTCAATATTCTGGGGAGGCATGCGGGAGACGCCAAAAGGTGAAAAAACTTGAGCCATTACTTTCAGCTTAAAAGAAAAAGATAATATTACAATAGCTCAAAGGTGAATCAAAGGTGAAAAAGCTGTGAACCAGAAGGCGTATCGTTTACCTGCCAGCCCAGGCGCCTGATGTGCTCACGGATTTCGTCGGCTTTCTTGAAATCTCTGGTCTTACGCGCCTTTTCGCGTTTTTTTAATAGTTTAATGGCCTCCTCGGAAGGGGATTTGGCTTTTAAATTTTTAAACCCAAGGCCCAAAACTTTATCAAATTCATAAAGAGCGCCCAAAACCTCTTTTGCGCCGTATTTTTGGGGCGATTTGTTGTAATCTTTGATTAATTTCCACATAATTGCTAAAGCTTTTGGGACATCTAAATCATTAGAAATGGCTTTTTCAAAGTCAGAAACTCGCGGATGAAAATCGTAGGCGTGGGCGCGTGCCCGAGTCTGCGAGGATAGGGATAAGCGATTTTCAGATGCGAGTTTCTGACTTAACACAAACTCATAAAGCCGATTTAGCGCTGCCTGCGCCGCTTCCAAACTTTCCCAAGTAAAATTAAGCCGAGAACGATAATTGGCCGAAAGCGCAAGGTAGCGAAAAACCAAGGGACTAAAACCTTGTTTCTCCAAATCGCGTAAAGTAAAGATATTGCCAAGCGATTTTGACATTTTATTTCCTTCTACAAGCAAATGTTCTCCTTCCACAAAATATTTTACAAACTTCTTGCCAGTCGCGCTTTCCGATTGGGCAATTTCATTTTCATGGTGCGGAAAAAGCAAATCAACACCGCCCGCGTGAATATCAAAGCTTGCTCCGAGATATTTCATACTCATCGCGGAGCATTCCAAATGCCACCCCGGGCGGCCCGGCCCGAAAGGGGATTTCCAAAAGGGTTCGCCTTTCTTCGCGTATTTCCAAATGACAAAATCTTTTCTGTCTTTCGGCTTCGGACCGGCCAGCCTGCCGTAGGATTTGAATTTTGAAATATCAAAATAAATTCCGTCTTTTGCCGGATAGGCGATTTTTTTTGGGAGCAGCTTCTCCGCTATTTTAATCATCTCCGGAATATGCTTCGTGGCTTCAGGATATTTACGGGCTTTTTCAATATTTAATTTGTTTAAATCTTCAAAAAAAGCTTTTTTATAAGGCTGTGAAAAATCTCCGACATTTTTGCCCGCCCGCCTTGCTCCGGCGATTATTTTGTCGTCCACATCGGTAATATTCATCACATGCTTTACTTTGTATCCTGCGTATTCCAAAGTCCGCCTCAAAACATCTTCAAAAATATATGCGCGAAGATTACCGATATGGGCGTAGTTATATACCGTCGGCCCGCAGGCATAAAATCCAACCAAGCCCTTTTTTATAGGCTTAAACGGCTCTTTTTTTCTTGACAAATAATTATAAATTTTCAGATTCACTATTTTACTATTGTACTATAAATTCCTTTTTGAGATAATGGGGGAATGAATTGGTTGAGAAAATTTAGCTGGTTGGCCGCAGCCGCCATTGTTTTGGCGGCCGTGTTTTCTATCGGCTTCTATTCCGGCCTAAAAACATCCCCGGAAAGCCAGGTAGCTAAAATATTGAACACAACTCCGCAAATAAGCACGGATAGGGAAGAAGTGGATTTCGCGGAATTTTGGCACGCCTGGAATATTGCCGAAGGGAAATATGTGAATATAGATAAAGTCAAAAGGCAGGACATGGTCTACGGCGCGATTTCAGGAATGGTAAAATCCCTGGGCGACCCTTATAGCGTGTTTTTCAACCCGGAAGAATCAAAAATTTTTAAAAGCGCGATAGAAGGCGAATTTGAGGGAGTGGGAATGGAAATCGGCATAAGAAAAGAAATTCTTACCGTGGTCGCTCCGCTCAAAGGCAGTCCGGCCGAGCGCGCCGGAATCCACGCCGGAGATAAAATTTTAAAAATAGACGACAAAATCACGCCGGACCTCTCCGTGGAAGAAGCGGTGCGGCTGATTAGGGGCACTAAAGGCACAAAAGTAAAATTGACCATTGCCAGAAACGGAGACGAAGAAAGCAGAGTGATTGAAATAGAGCGCGACGTGATAAAAATTCCCATCATAAACACGGAAACCAAAGAAATTGTGGCGCAAAAAGACGGCGGGAAAATAGAAAAAGATTTAGGAGATATTTTTGTGATTCGGCTTTATAATTTTTCGGAAAATTCTCCGTGGAGTTTCAGAAACGCGCTTCGGGAAATGATTGAAAAAAACCGCGGAAAATTGATAATTGACCTCCGCAACAACCCCGGAGGGTTCTTGGAGGCCTCCGTGGACATAGCCAGCTGGTTCCTACCCCAAGGAGACGTCGTGGTTACGGAAAATTACGGCGGGCGGGAAGAAAATAAAATACATAGAAGCAGGGGGTATAATATTTTTAAAAATCTTCCGATGGTCGTTTTGGTCAACCAGGGTTCTGCTTCTGCTTCCGAAATTTTGGCCGGCGCCTTAAAAGACCACGGCAAAGCGAAATTAATCGGCGAAAAAACTTTTGGAAAAGGTTCGGTTCAGGAGTTCCTCCCGCTTACCGCGGATACTTCCATAAAAATTACCGTGGCAAAATGGCTGACGCCCAATGGTTATTCTATTTCCGAAGGCGGGCTTGCGCCGGATATTGAAATAAAGCCGTCCAAAGAAGACGCCGAGGCCGGCAAGGACCCGGTTATGGAAAAAGCGATTGAGATTCTAAAATCGCAATGAAAGTCATCTTATTAAAAGACGTGCCAAAACTTGGCCGGAAAGGGGAAGTAAAAGACGTCTCCGACGGCTATGCCAGGAATTTTTTGATTTTGCAAAATTTAGCGTCTCCGGCCACTCCAGAAAATATAAAAAAGGCGGAAGAAGAATTAAAGAGCAAAAAAGTTCAAAAAGAGCATGAACATGAGGGATTCCACGCGCTTCGCTCGGCGTTAGCCGAAAAGGGGATTGTGATTAAGAAAAAAGCTTATAAAAACGGCAAGCTTTACGCGGCGATTTCCGGAGAAGAAATTATTGAGGCGTTAAAAAAACTGGATTTTCCGGTTCCGAAAAATCTGGAGGCCGAAATGATAAAATTTGATTCTCCCATAAAAACCACCGGCTTCCACGAAGCAAAAATTATTTTAGGCAGGGAAGAAATTAAACTACAGATACTTTGCGAACCGAGCTCTTAGAGCCGTCAAATCTGGTTTTTCGTTTTAATTCGTATTTCACAACGCCTTCTTTCACGGCGTAAATCGTGTCGTCTTTGCCGATTTTGACGCCGTTTCCGGGAATAAACTTGGTGCCCCGTTGGCGTACTAAAATAGCGCCCGGCTTGGCTTTCTCGCCCGCGTAAAGCTTAATCCCGAGATATTTGGCCTGCGAATCCCTCGCGTTCTGCGATGACCCTCCCGCTTTTGTATGCGCCATATGACAAAAAGTTTAGCATAGTAATAAAATAAAGCAAGAATAAACAGGAAAATTTCATGAGCCAAAAACCCTTATAACATAAGGGGTTTTTATGCTATTGACATAAACGCTTTATAGGTGTATAATGGAATTAGAAAATAGGCCCAGAATATCAACCCATAACTCACACAAAAGGAGGGCGGTTTTATGAAGAATGTAAGGCAATATCTGGTAATTTTGCTGGCTGCGGTTCTACTGGCGTCTTGCGCCCCCGGCAGTGATGTAAGAAAGGCCGTCGCAGAATCTTACTCTGGAGGCAAAACCATTGCCACAGCGAAAACTAATGATGGTATCCTTGGAAGTTCAAGCAGCTTCCTGGTATGCGTCGGTCGAGAACTCCATATCGTAATTGTCGAGTCTTTTTTCTACGGGACCGTAAGGGCCACAGGAGACGAAAAAGTTCTCAAAGCTAGCTGCGAAAACTAACCCGGCCAATGGGGGTAAAAAGGGGGAGGAGCCAAACGGTTTCTCCTCTTTTCATTTTTTAACTGGCTTAGAAGAAGCCGAGAGAACCGTGAACTCTTTTGAAAGTATTTTCTGCGATTCAATCCGGGCGCGGAGGGTGGGGGAGAGGGTCTTTAAAATTATTTTTAATTTTTTATCGTCCGCCTCAAATATTTTTTGCCATTCGTTTTCCAGCCCCGCGGCGGTTAAAATCTCTTTTACTTTATCAAAATCGTATTTAAACCTTTGCTGGAGCTTTTTTGAAATATAATATCCGCGCTCGTCAAAAACGCGGTCAAGTTTATTGGCCTCCATGTAAGATTTAATGGCTGTCTGAAGCTCCGCTAAACGGTCTTCATTTTTTGAATCAACGCTTTTTATCTCAAAATATTCTTTTAGCGCTTCCTGCAATTTGGTTTCATCAAAATTTTGTTCTTCCTTTTTATATAAATGCTTCCAAGCCGGGCAAATCTGCTTGTATGGGCAATAATCGCAAAGTTTGGAGACATTGGGCGGGAAATCGTTTTTTGCTATTTTTTGTTCAATCTCCCGAATGGTTTTTAACACCGCTTCGCGGGTCGCCTCCAGCGCTTCTTTTGACCGCGCGGAAGAAATTTTTTCGTTATGCTTTAAAAAATAAAGCGAGAGTTTTATTTTTGCCGGGTCCGTCCCGGGCCATCTTCGCATCAGCGCCATATGGTAAAGCGACATTTGGAAATCTGCATCCGCCGCCTCCTGCGAAGGGAGCCGGCGGCTGGTTTTATAATCAATAATTTCATATTCGCCCTCGCCGATTTTATCCACGCGGTCAATAATGCCTGCCAAAACATGGTTTTGCCCTTTTTCATCCGGCAGTAAAACTTCAAAGTGCGACTCCGTGTCCACAACAGAAAAATTCCAGGGCGGATTATTTTTATAGAAATTTTTGAGCATGCCCCTGCCGCTTTCTTCGTAGACTTGGGCGAGCTCTTGGGCCAAACCGGATGTCTTATTTAACGCGACTTTCCAATTTTCTGAAAAATGCCCCAAGACCTCGTCTAAAGTCGGGAAAAGGGGATCATGCGAAAACATGAATTTCATCGCTTCGTGCACGGAACTTCCAAACAAGGCCTCGGGAGATCTCGGCGCTTTTATTTTATCTATGATTTGAAATTTAAACTTTTGCGGGCATTGCTTAAAAGTATTCAATGCTGAATATGAAGTGCGCATAAGAAAATGTTATCAAAATTATGAAATAATAAAAAATACATTATATTTACGAAACTTGCAAAGGTTGTATGGTTTGTATGAACTCTAAAAATTTATCCAAAGATAGAACAGAGGCATTCGACGGAAGAGCGTTTTCCTTGTTAGATAAATATTGATCTATGATTTTTTGATCTATCTTAGGATTAAGCTGAAGTAAAATAAGTTTATCGACAAAATTCTTATACAATCTTTGCTTGCTATTAATGCATCCCATTAAATTGTGCCTATCGCTCGCAAAAAATACATCTATACCGAATTTATCTACCAAAATCTTTCTGACTACTTTTTCAAAATCTAAGCCGCGCTTTCCAATATATTGAGCAGTTTGCGAGCGAACACTACCTTTTGTAAAATCGAGGGTATCTAAATTTAATTCTTGCCTTAATTTTGGTAACCCACCAAAACGACGTTGCATTTGACGAGAAGAAGGGAGACCTACATATGCATCAATTTCTAAAGCAGTAGGATACCGGCCATGTTCTTGATAAAACTTATCGAAGCCTTCTTTTATTTTGTTCTTAGTCCATGTCATATTATCCGGATCATAACTCAGAGTGGGGAAGATGTATTTGAGCCGCAAACTCACGTATATAACGTCGCCAATTATATCTTTTGCGACGTCTAGCTTAGGGGTTTGTGGGAGTAAACGGATTTATGCCGTTCTGGAAACCTTTGACGGTGTCCAGAAACGGCTGCCAAAAAAGGTTAGTCCAGATACCCCAGAAATAATTAAAAACCGAGGAGAAATAATTATTCCAAATACCCGCGAGCCATGTCCCCAAAAATCCGAAATTGCCCACTAAAACGGGATTGGAAAACAACGAATTTAAAGACACTCCTAAGAGGCTGAGTATTATGACTAAAAGCGCCAGTATGATAATTATCTGTATAAAACCTTGTTTTTGTTTTGGCATCGTTTTTTATTTTTATAAATAATTTAACGGATTAAGATACCCTCCATAAGGCAGGATTCCACAAACCCGGCTTTGGCGCAATTCCACGGTCCGGGCGTCATAAACGGTAAAATGGAGATGCGGACCGGTGGTGTAACCCGTGTTGCCGCTATAACCAATTATATCACCTCTGCCTACTTCTTGGCGAGGGTTCACGCGCACCAAAGAAAGGTGGGCGTAGAGCGTGGATAAATTATTAGGATGTTCAATTAAAACCCATTTGCCGTAGGAGCCTCTCGGGCAAATATAATCGGAATTGCCAGTGGCTTTTATGATTCCGCTTTCGGCCGCGCGCACGGGAGTTCCAACTTGCGCGCGGAGGTCAATTCCGTTGTGGCCATTGCCTCCGTAAACATCGGTGTATCTGGAAAAACTGTTCAGCCCGAAGCCTTGGGTTATCACTCCCCCGTCAATGGGATTCAGTAAAATTCCGCGGCTAAACGAAGGCAAGGTGCCGAAATCTATCTGCTTTTTTAAATCGTTTTCAATCAGCCGGATTTCATCGTAAATTTCCGCCCGGCGCTTTTCTCGTTCTTTGAGCAATTTTTGGTAAAGCGCTTCCTGATTTTTGGTGGCCGAGAGCAAATTGGTTTTCTCCGCTTTGGCGTCTTTTTGGATTTCGCGCTGGTTTATAAGGTCATTTTGCAGATTTTTTAAATCTCTGCGCGCCGTTTCGGCTTTCTTTTTCCTGCCTTCCAAATCAACTTTTAGTATTTTTAATTCTTCATAATTTTGGCGGACGCTCATATCCAGATTTCTTATTTTTTCAAGCTCGTCAAAAAAACTGGACAAAGAGCCATACTTCAAAAATGTTTCCAGCATGTTTTCGTTTTCCGTCTTGCGCAGCCCATCCAGTATTTTTGCCAAATTTTCTTGCCGGTTTTTTATGGAATCCTGCGTGTCTGAAATATTGGTACCCAGCTCTTTAATCTCCAGCTCTTTTTTGGCAATGCGCTTCTGGGTTAAGGTTATTTGGGCGTTAAGCTTTTTTACTTCCGTGTCCAGACGCTTAATTTCGCCGCTTAAGGTCTTGGCGGTTGATTCAGCATCGTCAATGCTCGCCTGATATTGCCCGATTTCCGCTTCTAATTTCTGGATTTCCTGGTTTTTGGCGTCTATTTGCTGTTTAAGGTCGTCGCTTGTGTCCGCCAAAGCGGGAAAATACAAAACAAGCGCCAAAAGCGCCACAATAAAACCGGTTTTATAAATCGTCTTCACATCTTTATTTTAGCATATTTATCGCGTTTTGAACCCGCGAAATTGATTTTTCTTTTTCCAAAATCTCCATAATTTCAAACGGGCCCGGTGAAGCCTTGCGGCCGGTGAGAGCAACGCGGAGAGGCCACAAGAGCTCTCCCCTATCCTTAAAATCTTTGGCGCGTTCCAAAAATATTTTTTCCAGATTTTCTTTGGTGAAATCTTTATCGCTAACCGCTTTCAGCAATTCTGCTGAAAGCTCTAAAGAATTTTTAATTTGATTATTATCCATATTCTTCCATTCCAATAAAACGGCTTCATATTCCGGCTCCCTAAAAAAATAATCGGTTTTTTCCAGTAATTCTGAAAGTTTTTTGAGGCGCGGCTGTTCTAGGGCAATGATTTTTTCCAAATCTCCGGACTTGGACGCCGGACGTCCAAATGGACATCCGGCGTCCTTAAGATAGGCCAAAAGTTCCCGAGGCGATTTTTGGCGGATGTATTCGCTATTCATCCAATCCAGTTTCGCCGTATCAAAAATCGCTCCGGCTTTTTGAACATCTTCCAGCTTAAACTCTTTTATTAATTCTTCCAAAGTAAAAATTTCCTTGTCGGACTTGCTCGGATGCCATCCCAAAAGCGCCACAAAATTTAAAATCGCCTCTTTGAAATATCCGTCGTCCAAAAAATCTTTGACGGCAACTTCCCCTTCTCTTTTTGAAAGCTTTGCCCGATTTTTGCCCAAAATCAGCGGCAGGTGGGCGTACTGCGGAAGCTCCCAGCCGAACGCGCCATGCAAAGCAATATATTTAGGCATTGAAGAAATAAATTCATCGCCGCGAATCACGTGCGTTATCTCCATATCGTGGTCGTCCACCAAATGGGCAAGATTGTAAGTAGGAAAGCCGTCCGATTTTAAAATTATAAAATCTTCCTGCGTTTTATTTTCTATTTCAATTTCGCCGTGGATAATGTCTATAAACTTGGTAACGCCGCCTTTCGGCATTTTAAAACGGACTGCCCCGGCGTCTTCATAAGCCACGCCTTTTTGAATTAACTCCTCGGCGAGCTCTTTGTATCTTTTCAAGTGTTCCGACTGCTTAATCGGCCCTTCGTCAAAATCCAAACCGAATGTCCGCAATGTTTCAATAATATTTTCTTCCGCCCCCTCAACTAAACGCGCGCGGTCGGTGTCTTCTATGCGCAAAATAAATTTGCCTCCGTTTTGCTTAGCAAAAAGATAGTTATATAGGGCGGTGCGCAACCCCCCAACATGCAAAAATCCGGTGGGGCTCGGCGCGAATCTTGTTCTTATGTGTATATTTGACATCTTTTTAACAATATAATAACTCTCATTATTATATTTTCTAAACATTAAAAATCATAGTGTATATTTTGACCGATCGGTTTTTTTGTATACTATAGATTTATATGCCAAAACATCATCCTATTTACTTCAAAGACCCCAATATAACCGACCAATATAAAGCACAGATAAAAAGGTTTGTAGATAAGCATCCAACCGCGGCTTCCGTATCTAAGGCGGTTTTAGCTGTTGCCTTGCTTGGCGGCGCCATTACCGTTGCTTTTGTTGCCCCGGGGTTAGTAAAAATCTTAGGAAAGAATGCCGCGGCGCACAAGAGAGAGCAGAAAGAACGTTATCGGAAATTGTGGGAACGTTTTTACACGCTTAAAAAACGCGGTCTATTTGAACTTAAAAAAGAAAATAGTGATGGGTCTTTAATATATCAGTTTACTGAAAAAGGGCATTTGGTTAGTAAAAAATTTTTATTGGAAACCTTGGAAATAGAAAAACCGCAAAAGTGGGATGGCAAATGGCGGATAGTATCATTTGATATTCCGGAAAAAAATAAATTAGCCCGGCGCGCTTTCCAACAAAAATTGCGAGAGCTTAACTTTTTCCCTCTTCAAAAAAGCGTATGGGTACATCCTTTCCCGTGCGAAAGCGAGATTAAACTTTTGTGCGATCTGCTTCAAATAAATCCGTTCGTTGAAATTTTTGTCAGTGGAGAAATTACAAATGGCAAATTGATTTATTATTTTCAGAATCTTATTGCCTAATATTTTAATACTCTATAGTGTATATTTTGACCGATCGGTTTTTTTGTACACTATGCTATTTATTATTTATGATTATATGCTATTCATGAACTCCCAATTTAATAATTTCTTTGGCAATTTTTTCGGCGGCGTCCAAGCGGGCGAAGCCCTGCGCTGCAAGCTTCATCCGCGCCAACCTGGCCGGGTCACCCAAAATTTTATCAATTTCCGCGAGCAAAAGATGCGGGGTAAGATTTGTTTCTTCTATCACCTGGCAGCCGCCGAATCTTGCGTAAGCGTAAGCGTTCTCTCGCTGGTGGTTTTGCGCGGCGGTTGGCAACGGAATTAAAATCGCGGGAACCCCCCAGGCGGCGATTTCAAAAATCGCCGAAGAAGAACGGGAAACTACCAAGGAAGCGGCGCGCGAAGCGTCTCTCAATTCGCCTTCATCCAAAAATCCGTAGGCATGATATCTGGTTTTAAATTCGCTTTTCGCCAAAATAACGCCCGCCCTGCCGGAAACGTCGGCAAGATTATTTTTTCCGGCCTGATGGATAATTTGATATTTTTTCAGGGCTTGGTCCAGCATAGTTAAAATTGTTTCGTTGATGCGCTCCGACCCTTGGGAGCCCCCCAAAACCAAAATAGTTGGTAAATTTTCTTCCAATTTAAAATGTTCCACGGCTTCCTGGACATTTCCGCCGATAACCTGCAAGCGGATCGGATTTCCAATGACGGCGCTGTTTTTATCTTTAAAATAACTGGAAGATTCGGCGAAAGAAAGCGCGATGCGGTCGGCCCACTTGCCCGCCCATTGGTTGACCAGCCCCGGAACGATATCGGATTCGTGGATTATAACCGGAATTTTTAAAACGCGCGCCGCCAGCAATGCCGGAAAGCTGGCATAACCGCCTTTTGAAAAAATAACGTCTGGCATCAGAAGATAAAGCCGCCAAAACGCCCAAAAAACGCCGAAAATAGTTTTTAAAGTGTCCGGCAAATACCTTAAAGAAAAATATCTTCTCATTTTGCCTGCCGGAATTTTTATAAATTTTATATTTTCACGCGCCAAAAGCTCCCTATCCAAAGGGTCGTCTGAAACAAAAAAAAGTTCAAGCCGCGCAATATTTTCCGCTTCGGCTTCTTTTTTTAGAGCCCTCGCGACCGCGATTAAAGGATAAAAATGCCCGCCGCTTCCTCCGCCCGTCAAAATAATTTTCATGATCTTTTTTTGGAGATATTAAGAATAATGCCCACTTCCGCCAAAGTAATAGCCGAGGCCGTGCCTCCGTAGCTCACAAAAGGCAAAGGAATTCCGGTAAGCGGCAGAAGACCGACTATCGCGGAAATATTGATTAAAGCCTGAAACATAATTAAAAATAAAATTCCGGTGCCCAAGAGCTTCCCAAACAAATCCGGCGCTTTATTGGCCACCCAAATTCCCCTCAAAAAAAATAAAAGAAAAAGAGCCAGCAACGAAATCCCGCCGACAAAACCCAATTCTTCCGCGGCTACTGCAAAAATAGAATCCCCTATCGGCTCCGGCAAATAACTGAATTTTTGGCGGGATAATCCGAAACCCCTTCCCCAAAAACCACCCGAGCCCACGGCAATTAAGGCCTGATTAATCTGGTAGCCCTTGCCCTGCGGGTCATGGGCTGAATTTAAAAAAACTGTCAGACGGTCCAGCCTGTAAGGCGAGATCGCGATGAGTATACTTATAATAGCCAAGCCGATAGCGGAAAGCAAAACCATCTGTTTAAAATTTCCCCCGCTCAAAAAAAACAGCGCCATTACGGAAACCAAAAGCACGCCCAAAGTTCCGATGTCAGGCTGTAAAACTAAAAAAGAAGCGATGAAGGCGCTCATGATTAAAAATGGCAAGAATCCGAATTTAAAAGAACCGATGGCTTTTGATTTGGATTCCAGCCATGCGGCAAGATAAATAACATAAGCCAGTTTTAAAAATTCAGCCGGCTGGAAAGTAATCGGCCCAAGCGCTATCCAGCGCCTCGCGCCTCCATGGAAAAATCCTATGCCGGGTATGAGAACCAAAAACATTAAAAAAAGCGCGAGAAGCAAAATCGGCAGGGCGTAAGTTCTCCACAAAGCGTAAGGCGCGCGGTAAGCAATGAAAAGCAAAATCAATCCGGGCAATATTCCGAAAATTATTTGATGAAGAAGAAAATAATAAGGAAAGCCGAATTGCGAAGCTGAAATTCCCAAAGACGCCGAAGCGAGTATAAAAAGGCCGAAAACCAAAAGCAGCATGGAGAGAGTAAAAAAAACGCTATCGTAGCCGCGGGTTCTGCTCATATCAATTCTTTTTTCTCAAAACTAAACCGTGCCTCTCCGCGGCAAGCTCTCCTTCGGACACCGCTAAATTTCCCGAGATAACCAAAAAACGGAGCCCCGAAGCGTAGCGGTACGGATTGCCGTAGGTCGCCTGGTCTTTAAATTCTGCCGGATTGAAAATGGCTATGTCCGCGATATTTTTCGGCTTGAGCGTCCCGCGGTTTTTAAGGCCAAGGGCTTTGGCCGGCAAAGAAGTCATTTTTGCAACCGCCTCTGCCAAAGAAATTTTCGCTTTTGCCGAAATTGCGCTAAAAAAACGCGGGAAAGCGCCAAAAGAGCGCGGATGAACCAAATCCCCGAAACGCCTGAAATCGGTATCGTAACCGGAGCCGTCGCCGGAAACTATGCCGCCGGGCGAAGTTAAAGCCAACAAAAGGTTCCGCCCGTTTAAAGTTTTTCCGAACACGGAAACGTTGAGCCCGTTGATTTTTAAAATTTCCAAAATTGATTCTTCGGCAGGCGCGCCGGTATGCTTTGAAATTTCTTCCAGGGTTTTTCCGACCAAACTTTTGTCTTTAAAAGCCGAGGCAATTAAAATTCTTTCCGCGTGCAAAGTCGCGCTTTTTAATTCATTGATTATTTTTTGGGAAATCTCTTTGTCTGAAATCCTTTTTAAAATTTCTTCGTTCGTTCCGATTCTCGCCCATGAAGGCAAAAAGGAAATCAGTGCCGACCCTGTCCGCAGATACGGAGACACGTCAAAATTTATATCAACCCCTTCGCTTTGGGCTTTTTTAAAAATTTTTAAAGCGTCTCCGAAATCTCCCCAGGCGTCCCGCCCGATGGCTTTAAGGTGCGAAACAACTGTGCGCGCCCCGCTAGCTCTCGCTAGAGACACGGCCGCGGAAATTGACGGCAAAAAATTTTTGCCCTCGTCTTTCAAATGGATTTTATAAAGCCCGTTGTATTTTTTTATGATTTTAAGCAAAGCCAAAATTTCATCGTCCGCCGCCGAACCACGCTCGGCGAAAGAAAAATTGCTGGAAAGCCCCCAAGCGCCTTCTCTCAGGGCGCTTTCAAGCAAAAAAATCTTCTCTTCCAAAGTTTTGGCGTTTCTTTTTAAAGTTTCCTGCCCGACTAAAGTCGCCACATTCGGCCCAACGCCCAAATTTTCAATATTTTCATAATATTCCGCCACGGAATTCCAGTTTATCGGCACGGAAAAACCTGTGGTCCAGCGTTCAAGCTCCGTTAAAGATTCCCGCCTTACCACCGGCGCCAAAGATTCTCCGCAGTTTCCGACCAAAATGGTCGTTACCCCCTGTCTTAATAAACTTTCTTGAGATGGCACCGAAAAAAGCGTTCCGTAAACATCGGAGTGATTGGTAATGTCTATAAAACCCGGGGTTACGTAAAGATTTGTCGCGTCAATAATCCGCTCGGCCGTTTCGCCCGCTAAATTTCCTATTTTTTCTATACGGCCTGCTGAAATTCCCAAATCGGCGGCGTAGGGCTCAGCGCCGGAGCCGTCTAAAATCGTGCCGTTTTTTATTAAAATTGAAAAAGCCATTAGCAATATTATAGCAAAAAACGGCGTTTTTTGCCTAAACTCTGCTCACAAGATGCAATATCATGCCCAAAACAGCGGCGACAACGCTCAAAATCCAAAAACGCATAACAACTTTCTCCGGCGGCCAGCCGATTGCTTCAAAATGATGGTGAATCGGAGCGACCAAAAAAACTTTTCTTCCAAAAAATCTTTTTGACGAGAGCTGGATAATCACGGATAGGGATTCTAAAACCAAAGGAAGCGCGATTATCGGCAAAACAAAAACCGCGTTGGTTAAAAACGCCACGACCGCCAGCGCCGTGGTCAGCGCCATAATTCCTGTTTCCGACATGTAAAAACGCGCCGGCGGAACATTAAACCATAAAAACGCCAAAATAGCGCCGGCGATAACCGAACAAAACGCCGCGATATTAATTTGGCCCTGAAAAAACGCGATGCCGGCGTAAGCCGAAAAAATTGACGCGAACACTCCCCCCGAAAGCCCGTCTAAGCCGTCAATTACTCCGCCGGAAAAAACCGCCCACATCACCAAAATAAAAAATGGAATGAAATAAATCCCCAAATGAAAATCGCCCAATCCGGGGATAAAAATAAAATCCTTGCCTAATCTGAAATAAAACCAATAAGCGCCCAGGGCGGCGATTATTGTGATTAAAAAAATGCGCCTGGTAAAAGTGAGCCCGCCTCCGCGGTAAGTCCCTTTTTTAAAAACTAAAAATAAATCATCTAAAAGCCCGACCATCGCTCCGGCGAATAAAATCACAAGCGGCACCCAGGTCTGCCCGCGGGAAAGAAAATTCAGCTTTACAAAAAGCGGTTCTTTAAAAAAAATCGGCAGGGCGCGGAAAATCAAAGCCACTAAAATAGTCGTCGCCCAGATTAAAATCCCGCCCATCCGCGGCGCCCTTGTTTCGCGCTCCTTGTGGAGCTGGTTAAAAATCGGCGTCGGCGCGCCATCAGGCGCCATAACGCGCGCGTCCTTCCGCCACAATTTATATTTATAGAGATAATGCGTCAAAATCGGCGTGAGCGCCAAACCCACAAAAAACGCGAATCCCCCCAGCCCGAGCACTTTATAGATATTTAAAATCGTGTCTTGCATTTATCTTAATTCTAACAAAATTTTGCAAAAATAATAGCCGGCACTCGCGAAGACTCTTTTTTAAGTCTCCGCAAGAAACCGGCTATTTGAACCACTCATTGAGGACGGACATAAGGGCAATACTTGAAAGCCTTTTCGCTCCAATCCGGATCGCCGTACTTAATTACTCTTTCAACTTGACTTAGCGGGGGCGAAGCAACAAATTCACATAGAAAAACCTTGACTCCGTCTTTGAATGAAATTGGCCTGATGTCCCCCGTCTTAAATTTCACCAAGTCACGCTTTCCCGCCGCCCGAAGCTGGCTGGCCACATCGGCCTGCCGATTTGTCTCGGCGAGCTCCGTGTCGAATTGCTCGGGGGTTGCCGCTTTCGACTTGTAATAATTCATCATCACGGCCGACAAACCCACGGCAACAAAAACCAGTAGTACAATAAAAGTAATTTTCTCAAGTTTCGTTAGCATCTTTAGCATCTTTTTCTCCCTTCCTGTTTTTCGCCTATGTTTATGAGATTTCAACCCAAAACTATCTTGCTCCATTATACACCCATTTAATCTTAAAGTCAATAGCACAAAACCCCTTATAAAATAAGGGTTTTTATCATACTGATTCTATAGTGTATAATATAACCGATCGGTTTATTTGCACACAATAGATTTGTATGTTCTAAATCTATCTTTATCTATCTTTATCTTTAAGTTTTTAATCTTTGAGATTTAATCCACTCCAAAATCTTTTTTACATCCAAAAAGCGTTCTTCGGCGGAAGAGCCCAAAACGATGATGCCTAATGGGCGGCCGATGGGATATTCAACAATGACCAGCAAATTTCCGCCAGCCAAATCCGTGTATCCTGTTTTTGCGCCAATGAGCGGTGTCAGCTCCTGCCCCAGTTCATTTGTAGGTTTTAAATTATGTTTTATCCCCTCTCCGGAAACAATTTCGCGAACCGCGCCCAACTGCCAAATTGGCGAACCCAGAGACGCTTTCGCTATTTTTAATAAATCATCCGCGGACCCATAACCACCCGCGAGCTCCGGCGATTCATCCAAACCCCAGATGTTGTAAAATTTCATATCGGCGGCGCCAAACTGCTCCGCTTTTTTTTGCATTAAATCCAAAAACCATTCTTTGGCCTGCTCCCCGCTAATCTGATTTTTCTCCGCTGCATATTCAAAAAGCGCGGTAACCGCGTCGTTGGACGATTCCGCCATGGCCATGCTGACCAAATCTTTTACCAAAAAACGTTCTCCAACCCTCAAAGAGCTCGGCTCCGGAGTAAGCACCGCGGTTTTGGAAACCGCCGCCTCCTCGTCCAAAGAGGCGTAATCCAAAACCGCGAGTAAAGCTAGAATTTTTGTGATGCTGGCTAAAGGCAGAATTTCACCGGAGTTTTTAGAAAATAAAATTTCCCCGGTGAGCAAATCTTCCGCCAAAGCGGCCTTGGCTTCTATTTTGGGCGCCGGAATTTTTTCTAATTTTTCTACTTTCTGTAAATCTTTTTGAGGAGCGGGCAAATATAAAAAAATTAAAAGCAGGGCGAGCGCGCCCAAAAAAATATAGAGCTTATTTAATTTCATCCAGTTTTTCTTTATATGAACCGTAATCCGGAAGCTGGGAAATTGAGGCAAGCCCGAAAAATTTAAGAAAATCCGCCGACACCCGGTAAAGATACGCCCGAGAATCTTTAGAGTCCCGAACCCGCTCAACAAGCCCACGCATTAAAAGATTTCTTATTATAAAAGAAGAATTGACTCCGCGAATGTAATCAATATCCACGCGTTTTACCGGGCCCTTATAGGCGACGATTGTGAGCGCTTCCAGCGCAGCTCGGGTAAGCTCGCCGGCGAATTCCTCTTTGGCGAAATCCTCCACCAGTTTGGAAACCTCTTTGGCGCTTACCAAAGAAATTTTATCCTGGTCTTTTAAAAGCGCGATAGCGTGGTGCTCGCCCAAATGTTTTTCCAAGTCCGCGAGCGCCGATTTAATGTCCGCTTCGCTTTTTTCCAAAAGCGAAGCCAGGCGCGAAATCGCCAGCCCCTCGCCGGAGACAAAGAGCAGCGCTTCAATTTTTTTAGCTAGTTCCTCCACCCCGTTAGAAAATTAACCAAATAATTAAAAACCAGTAAAGATAGTTTATAAGAATAACCATTTTTTGTTTTGATAACATTCTTCATAGATTTTCTAACGGGGTCCATTTTTTTTAAGCGAAATTCCGCCGAATAATTTTTGCTGGTCCAATATCAGCCAGCCCTGCTTTACCAGCTCCAGCATCGCGAGAAAACTCACGATAATTTCAGTTTTTTCCCGGGCGCTGTTTTTCAATTCGTCAAAAGTCATAGCCAGCATCTGGTTCAATCTTTCCTGAATTTCTGCCATTTTGTCTTCAATTGAAATCATTTTGCCTAAAGTCCCTTCAGGCAATTTCTCTGCTTTTGGAACCGCTTCCAAAATTTCGTCCATTATTCTTTTAAAATCCCCGATTTTGAGCCCCTCCGGAGGGAAAAATACCGCGCTCATCCCGACATAAGCCTCGCGGCCGAAAAGATGCTTATTTTGTTTGTCTAATTCTTTAAGATGAAGTGAAAGCTCTTTAAAAAACTTGTAGGTTTTTAACCGGTCTTCAAGCTCTTTTATGTCCATTTCTTCCTCTTCGCTAAGTTTTACGTCCGGAAGCAATGAGCGCGATTTTATCAGCATCAGAGTTGAAGCAATAACCAAAAAAGCCACAAGCTCGTCCTTGGGCATTTCCTCCAGCGATTTTAAATAAGCGATATATTTTTCAGCGATTTCCGCGAGCGAAATTTCGTTGATGGAAAGTTTCTGCTCTTCCACTAAATTGAGCAGCAATCCCAACGGCCCAGAAAATTTTTCCAAAGTCAGCTGGTAAGTCATTTTTCTTTTTGCTTTTCAATTTTGATGTGGAGTTCTTTGAGCTGTCCGGCCAAAAGTTCCGAGGGCGAGTTCATCATCAAATCCCGCCCGTCGCCGGTTTTGGGAAACGCTATTACCTCGCGTATATTTGGCTCGCCTTCTAAAATCATAACCAGCCGGTCAATCCCCGGGGCGATTCCTCCGTGCGGCGGAACGCCATATTTAAACGCTTCCAAAAGATGCCCAAATTGGCGGCGAATATCTTCTTTTTTATTTCCCATAATTTCAAAAACTTTCTCCAAAATTTCCGGGTCATGCTCGCGAATTGAACCTCCGCCTATCTCATATCCATTCAGCACAAAATCATACTGCAGCGCGGAAAGTTTTTCGGCGTTCTTTTCGCTTATTTCTTCTCTGGAATTTTTTATTTTTGTGAACGGATGGTGCACCGCGTCCCAGCGGCCTTTTCCTTGCCCTGAGCTTGTCGAAGGGTCGGTTTTTTTCCATTCAAACATCGGAAAATCAACGATAAACGCGAAGGCGAGTTCATTTTTGTCATCCTTATTTTTTCTTAAATCCGGCTTGTCCGTGCCGTATTTTTCCATCGCGTCTTTGTAGCTGATGCGCGGAAACGGCTTTTGTGATATTTTTTTGTCCGGATAAAGAGTTTCAACAATGCCAATATAAAGTTCTTCGGTGAGCCCCAAAATTTCCTCTTCCTCCGCGAAGCTCATCTCCAAATCAAGCTGGGTGAATTCTGGCTGACGGTCGCCGCGCGTGTCCTCATCCCTAAAACATCTTGCTATCTGAAAATACCGTTCAACCCCCGCGACCATCAAAAGCTGTTTATACTGCTGGGGAGACTGCGGCAGAGCGTAAAAACTTCCGGCATGAAGCCGTGACGGCACGACGTAATCCCGCGCGCCTTCAGGCGTTGATTTTGTAAGAATCGGCGTTTCTATTTCAATAAAATCTTTTTTATGGAGATAATCGCGCATAAAAGAAATTATTTTATCGCGCGCTGATAAATTTTTCAAAAGCCGCGGCCTCCGCAAATCTAAATACCTATACTTCAGACGATTGTCCTCGCCTATCTCGTGGCCGTCGCTTGCTATATCAAAAGGCGGAGTTTTCGCTTCAGCTAAAATTTCCAATTTCGCCGCCTCAATTTCAATATTGCCGGTAGGAAGCTCCGAGTTTTGCATCCCGCTTGGCCTTTCTTTTACAATTCCTTCAATTCTTACAACCCATTCTGGGCGCAATTTGTCGGCAAGGGCCAGAAGTTCTTTATTTTTTGGATTAAATACTACTTGAATTATCCCCCACCTGTCCCTTAAATCAATAAAAATGAGCTTGCCATGGTCGCGCCTGACATTCACCCAGCCCATTAAAGTAACCTGTTCCCCGATTTTATTTGGAGTATCTTTGGTAAGCGTGCGCATAGTTTTCATTATATTATTTCGCGGGCAATTCCACAAAAAAGGTGCTTCCCTTGCCGAGACCGGGCGACTCAACCCAAATCCGGCCTTTGTGGTCTTCAACGATTTTTTTGACGAAATAAAGCCCCAGGCCCATACCGCCCGGCTGTTCTTTTTGGGCGATTTCGGTTCTTCCGAATTTTATGAAAAGCTTGGACATTTCATCCTTGGGTATGCCCAGGCCTTTGTCTGCCACCGACAGCGCCAATCTTTTGGAACGCGGCTTTAAAACGACCGCGATCGGGCTTGCTGTGGAATATTTCAAGGCGTTATCAAGCAAATTCATAACTACCTCGTAAAGTTTGTCGGCATCGCCGAAAACGCTGAAAGTTTTTTTGTTTTCATTTTTAAACTCTATGGCAATGCGCTTTGCCTTGGATACTTCTTCCAATTCTTTCAAAACTTTTTCCACAACATCCTCCAAATAAATATCTTTAAACTCGTATTTTATCCTGCCGGATTCAATACGCGAAAGGTCCAAAAGCTCCGAGACCAATTTAGTCAAATTATTCGCGGATATAAAAACTCTATTCAGCGCTTCAGAAACTTTTTTGCTTATTTCTCCGAAAGTTCCTTCCATTACCATGGAGGTGTAGCCCTTAATCACGGTTAAAGGCGCGCGCAATTGATGGCTCGCCAGCGAAATAAATTCCGATTTCGCCTCGTCTAATCTTTTTAATTCCGCGTTGGCTGTTTCCAAATCTTTAGCTAAGCGTTCAATTTTTTCCCGCTGGCGCACTTCCCGAAAAACGCTTCTGATAAGAAAATAACTGAAAATAAGCGTGCCAAAAAATAAAATACCCCTTAATAAATAATCGCCGAGAGTCTGTGAAGCAAGAAAATCAACCAAAAGTGCTATAGCCAAAAGAACGCTAAAAATTTCGGTAGCAATTATCCGCAAATCAAAAAATCCGTGGCGAATAATGGCATAGCTCATAAAGACTATATAAAACGCGACTAGATAATTGCCGAGCGGAAACACATTAAAAAAAACCGGATAAAAGTTTGTGAGCCCTCCACCGAAACCCACAATTTCTGCCACTAAATTAAAGGCGATCTGATTCCTAAAACTTCCGGTGCTGATACGATAAATTTTCAGTTGCAGATAAAGAGCATAAGCCACAAAGAAGCTAAAGTATGCCAAGTACAGCAGATAAAACGGCCCAGGTTCAACCCAGTAGAAGCCGAGGAAAAGCTTTGTCACGCCTAATTTTATCAGTGGCGTAAAACTAAGAAGAAAAAATATCGCTCCAAAGATTTTAGCAATATTTTTGGCAAATTTTTTCTTTTCATCTAGATTTAAAAAAGTAAGAATGAAATAAAAATAAAAAATCGGGATGAGAGTGGCGGCAGCATCTAAAAGATACTGCCACAAAAGAGCAGAACGTTCGTGGGTCGCCGAGACTACTCCAAAAAGTGCCAGGCTCCAAACAGAAATAGATAAAGAAGCGTAAAACCACGCTCTGGAAAGGCGCGATTTGCGGTTGTTAAAAAATATAAAAAATCCGAAAGCGAAACTTAGAATTGACGTAATAAGTGATGAAATCTGAAACGCGTTCATATTGTTTTCTTAAAAAGAAGTATAGGCCACCCGCGGCGCCGGGCTTCCTGAAAAAGTTTTGGGTCAGGGTTCACGGCGGAAGGAAAATCAGCGAGCTCCAGTATGCTTATATCAGAAATATGGTCGGAATAAGCCCATTTTTGCACATGGCTCAATTCATTTTCTTCTAAAAATTTCTTTAAAGCTTCCAATTTGTTTTGGCCGTAGATTATTTTCCCCTCCACCTCGCCAGTATAAACACCACCGATAAGTTCGAGTTTTGTGCTCAAAATGTTGGGAATTTTCAAAAATTTGGCGATGCGGCTGGCAATCGGCTCCAGAACATTGGTAGCCAAAACCAACACCCGGCGTTTTAGTTTATGCTCTTCCAGTAAATTTTCGGTATCAGCAAAAATTGTATTTTTGAGCACCGTATTAAAAAAGTCGTCCACAACGCTTTCTATTTCGCTAAAGTTATGCCCACGGAAAAGGCGGAAGGCCTCGCGCATTACCTGCTCGGGCTCTTTGACGATTCCCAACCGATAAAAAACAAACCAAATTAAAAGTTTAAAATAGAGCCATGTCGGAAAAAGTTTTCGTTTAAATAAATAGGAAATAAACAATTTCTGGCTTTGTCCTTTCACTAAAGTATTGTCTAAATCTAAAATTACAACTTCCTTATCCATATTTTTTATTGATTGTGGCTGTCTTTATCGTGCGGATAATCCTGCCCGCAAAGTTGCGCGACTTCTTTCATAACATGATGTGTTATGGTTTCATGAAGCTTTTTATTCTCTTCGTCACCATTGGCAATTTTATAGTGGTCATGAAGATAAATCGGTTTGCCGATGTTGATACTACAATGTTTCAAAAGCTTCGGAAATTTTGCGGAAGGCGGCATAATTTCATAAGTTCCGGAAATTCCAACCGGTATTATCGGGGTTTGAGATTTTAGCGCAAAACGCGCCACACCGGTAAACGGCTTCTGGATTTTTCCAGTTTGCGAACGCGTTCCCTCCGGAAAAATGCCGAACATTCTCTTTTGTTTTAAGAGCGAAAAAACAATCTGATGCTCGCGCGATTTATCTTTGCTCCAGCGGTTTACTACAACTTGGCCAGTAAGCGCGATTAGAGCTCTCCAGAAACGGCTATAGAGAAATTTTTCGGCCGCTAGATAATGGATATTGCGCGGCGAGATCGCGATAAAGCAGAAAAAATCAAAATAACTCATATGATTCGAGGCTATAATAACCGCACTTTCTTTGGGGATATTTTCAAGCCCTCTCACTTCTTTAATCCAAATCCATCTTATAATAGGCCCGAAAAACGTTTTTAAAAACTTATAGCCCCATTTGGACAAGAGTGTCTCCTCATACTCTATAAATTCTTCTGCTTTTTTCTCTTCACGTTTTAAAAACCTTTCAAACGAACGCCAAAACTTCTTCACTTCCATGCTTCAATTATACCATAAAAATCGCTTTGGGATAAGAGGGGTTAGTGGCCACAAGCTATTGAACCATGACAAATCCTTGACTTTTTTATTATATACTGTAACCTAATAAGTAGCCGTTTCCTTAAAATTTTGTTTAGAAAAGGAG
>JAUYMO010000047.1 GCA_030699445.1 Candidatus Giovannonibacteria bacterium | reverse complement strand
GTTTAATTTTCTATTTTATACAAATAAATATTGTTGAAAACCGCAGCCTCTTTTAAATTTTTTATGGACGAAAGATCCCATTCCGGATGTTTATTTTTGTCCCAGACAATATACCGAACTCCGTATTTGGCCAGAAGCTTTTCTATGCCCGCCGGTTTTGCGCGCAGTTGGTCATATTTTTTAGAAAGATTTGCTAGGCGGTACTCATCATTGTTGAGGCTAGAGTTGTAGCCTTCAATATATTTATAAATCTCCGAACGCGGTGCCCAGCCGATAAAATCGTCTCTGGCTTCTTTATTCAAGTAAGTATAGACAAAAAAAGCGTCTTCGAATCTTTCCAGCGGAATATCGTTATAAGTCGCGAAACTGTGCCAAAACAAATCATGCGGAGTATAAATGGCAAATAAACTTTGCAGTTCATTATCGTCCGCTGCCAAAATTACCGTCGGCGTTTTGTTTTTGTTTAGCGCGTTTATAATAGGCGCGTAATTTTGCTCGTAAATCCGGCCTTCCCAGGTAATCAAAACTGATTTATATTGCCCAACCGCTGTGTTTACAAAAACCAAAACCATCAGCGCCGCGGAGGCCAACGCTTTAAATTTTTGATTGGGAATCCAAGACCAAAAAATATAAATCGCGAATAAAATGGAGAGTGGCGTAACGAAATACCAATAGTAATGATTGAATTGAATCGTCCTGCCGGTGATGACTTGCTGATTTAGCGCTACCCAGCCGGCTAAAATAAACGCTAAAATTAAAATTTCATTTTCATCTTTTTTGTTAAAGCGTCTATTTAAGACAAAATATAAAACATAAAGTAAAAGCGCGGCCAGGCCGAGTTTGGTAAAAACGGGGCTATGACTGAAAGCCGCACTGGAAAAATAAGCGAATTGTCCGCCGGCGGGAGACGAAACGAAAGTCCAGAGGCGAAACAGATTATAAGCGCCTAACATTATGCCTAGCCCGGAAATAATCAAAACTTTTTTGGCTGAATCCCAATTCCGAGAAAACATAAAAAGACAAAAGAGAATTAAATTAAAAGCTAAAGCGAAAGTCCAGCCAAAAAAAGCCACATAAAATAAAAGCCCGAAAACTGCGCCGGCGTAAAGGCTATGTTTAAGCGCCGCTGACTTAAGCGCGCGATGAAGCAAAATCAGATAGCTAAAGAAGGCCAGTGAAATTAAATAGGGATACATGGCTCTTCCGTAAATATTCAGCTCCGGATAAAAAAGAGTGTGCCATACAACTATCGTGTACCCGCCAACCACAAATAAAGACGCTGTTAGCGCCAAGAGTTTATCCCGTTTAAGGCGGAGCGTAAAAAAATAAATAAGCAATATAAGCAAAAAAACTCCAATGAAATTGTAAACGCCGTAAAGCGTGGCAATATTGACACGGTCAGCCAGACCAAGCGCGCGAACCGGCAAAACCAGCGCATATTCATTGATAGTGAAATAATAATCCGGTTTGTCTTTGCCTTCGCGCATCGCGGGGTTGCCCAAACCATGCCCTTCCAAAGCATCCTTGCCCCGCATTAAATACTCGTGGTCGTTAAAACCGTGATGGATATTGATTCCCTTGTAAGCTTCGCCGGCGCGCCAGGGAAAAACTATTAAGGGCGACGAGATTAGGGCGGTTAAAATTAATCCGCTTAAAATAATCCCCCAATGATTTTTTAAAAAAGATGAGATCACGAATGTTTTGATTTGGTTAATAAAATATGAAAAGTATTAAAATAAAAAGGGCGTAGAAATAAAAAATAAAAAAATAAAAATGGCGCTGATAAAAACCCAAAACGGTCTTTAATTTTTTCTTTCCTAATATCGCTTGTCTTAAAACCAGTACTCTCTAAAAGTTTTTTTACTGAAGAGAAAATATAATAATGCATAGTAGTTAATTTTTGTCTGCCAGCTGGGCCGTCTTTTTTTTCTTTATTTAAAAATTTTAACACAGGCTCGGTCCATAATCTAGGCAGCCAATTAATAAAATACAGATGATAATGATAATCGTAAATCCCCCAACGATTATGAAAACTAATATAGCATTTACCTCCGGGCTTTAAAACCCGAAAAATTTCTTTTAACATTTTTACTGGATCGTCCACGTGCTCGCTGACTTCGGCGCAGTTTACAAAATCAAAATATTTTTCTGGAAACGGCAGCTCTTCCGCCAGCGCCTTGATTACTGGCCCGCCAATGTATTCCGGGTTGGTTTCTACGCCATAAATCTTAAATCCGAGCTTTTCCATCTCCGCTAAAAATTTCCCGCGTCCCGCGCCGATATCTAAAACAGATCCGCCGCGAGGTATAAATTTACTGCAATAATCTGCATGGCTCATATATAAATCAGGCCTTGAAATAATTTTTGTACCAGCCGATAGTTTTGACGAGCGCAGAATCAAAATCGTGTTTTGGCGCCCAGCCCAGAATTTTTTTAGATTTTTCCAAAGATAAATACTGTTCCGGTATTTCGCTTTTAGCAATATTCATGACCCTTGGTTCCAAACTGCTTCCCATTATTTTTTTTAATCTGTCCACAACCTCCAAAACTGCGTGAATATTCTCTCCGCCGAAATTAAAGGCGTGCCCATGTATGGCCGGATCTTCCATCTTCTCGGCCAAAGTAAGATAAGCGTCCGCCGCGTCTTCCACATAAAAATAGTCCCTTATAAATTTGCCGTCTGATCGAATAATGGGCGTGGTGTTTCCCAAAAAAGATTTTATAGTCCCCGGGATGATTCTTGAAAAATTGAGATCGCCTCCGCCAAAAAGATTCCCGCAACGCGTTATAACCACAGGTAATTTATAAGTAACATAATATGTTTGAGCAATCATATCCGCCGCGCTTTTGGATACATCGTAAGGATGGCGCCCATGGAGAGGCTTATTTTCATCATAAGGGAGCTCTTTGTGAATGCCGTAAGCTTTGTCGCTGGAAGCAACCACGACTCTTTTTATCGTTGGCGTGCGGCGCGCCGCCTCCAAAATATTCCATGTGCCGCGGATATTGGATTCAAAAGTAGAAAGCGGATTGCGGTTGGCTACTTCTACCAGCGCCTGCGCGCCCAAGTGAAAAATCGTGTCAATTTCGTATTCTCCGAGCGTTCTTTCCAAAAGTATGTAGTCCTCAAGAGCGCCATGAACTATATTGATCTTTTGAGCATGATTTTGTCTGTGGAAGTCGGAGTTCGGCACATGATCTCTTACTAGCGCCGTGACTTTAGCCCCGCGTTCCAAAAGGCGCCCCACAAGCCACGACCCTAAAAATCCGGTGGCGCCGGTAACAAAAACATTTTTATTTTTCCAGTAATTATTCATAAAACAGTTATATTTACAATATAGAACTCGGCTAATCGGCCCAAATTTTCCAAGAAGCGCTTCCTCGCTGCCATTCTTCGTTTAAAAGTTCCATGTCATGCAAAGTGTCCATGCACTGCCAATAACCAGGATGGGCGTAAAGCGCCAGTTGCTTTTCTTCCGCCAATTTCGGCAAAACATGTTTTTCAAAATTTAACAAAGGATCGCCGGAAAGCGCAGTAAAAATTTTCGGCCCCAAAACAAAAAACCCTCCGTTAATATGTTTTGACTGCGGAGGTTTTTCAGCGAAGCTGACGACATCACCGCCGGACACCACCATCTCGCCGAATCTGCCGGGGGGATAAACTCCCGTGACTGTGGCCAATTTATTAGAGGCGTAATGAGATTCTAAAAGTTTTTGTAAATCCACATTGGCCAAGCAATCTCCATAAGTAAGCATAAAAGCGCCGTCTTTCAAAAATTTCTCTGCTTTTTTAATACGGCCGCCGGTTTGAGTATCTAAACCCGTGTCCACAAAAGTTACTTCCCAATCTTCGTCCGGACGATTGTGATAAATAATTTCACTGGTTTTGCCTTGGCGCATTGTGAAATCGCTGTGATAAATCGGATATTGATGAAAATATTCCTTAATCTGATACCCCTTGTAGCCAAGCAGCAATACGAATTTTTTAAAACCCTGGGCATAATAAATTTTCATAATATGCCAAAGAATCGGCTTCTCGCCGATTTTAACCAACGGCTTCGGGACAAACTCTGTTTCTTCTTTAAGGCGCGTGCCCCTCCCCCCGCATAAAATCACCACCGGTATTTGAGATATTTCTCGTAACATAGTTCATTTTATACTAAACGTATGAAGCCATTTAGTCAACCTTTCTCTATAAATATATTTAAAACAAATTTTAAGGAGGGAAACCCCATATGTAGACATTTTTAGAATAGAATATTTTGAAATACCGCGGGTTCGCTCATGATGCCGCACGGGGAGCTCTGTAATCTTTGCTCCGCGGCTCACTAAAATAGCCGGCAAAAATATATGCATTATTCCGGAAATATGAAGATCGCCCAGAAACTTTTTTTTGAAAACCTTGATGCCGCAGGAATTGTCGTGGATGCGCAAGCCCGTAAATAAATTTGTTACGCCGTTGGCAAAAAGAGAAAACAGCCGGCGGCCCAAAGAATCGTAGCGGTCTTTTCTCCAGCCAACTACAACATCATACCCCTCGCGGATTTTTTTAAGCATCGGGGGGATATCTATGGGGTCATTTTGCAGATCGGCGTCCATAGTACAAACAAGCTCGCCTCCCGCGGAATAAATCCCGGCATCCAAACCGGAGGCCTGTCCGAAATTTTTATCCAAAGAAATAATTTTTATCGGAGAAAGTTTTTTTAGCTCTGCCAAAGTATTGTCTGTTGAAGCGTTATCTACGGCAATAACCTCATATGGCTCATGCAGGTTTTGCAATGCGGAAATAATCTGCCTATGAAATTCGGCGACATTATCTTCTTCATTATAAGCCGAAAAGACTATTGAAATCATGCTAGAAAAAATATTTTGCTAATTTTAATATCCCCTGCTTCCAGGGAACGCGGTGGGATACTCCGGTTTGGTTTTTAAATTTATTCAGATTTGCCAAATACCATTCATAATTTTTGATAAGCGCTTGTTTGTTTGAATATTTTGGATGAAAACCTAAAATCTTTTCCGCTTTTTCTATTGAAACGAATGAGTCTTTATGCGCTGTCTCATAAACCCATTTGTAAAGCGGCGAAAGTTTAAAAAACTCCAAAAGCCTTAAAGTCCAGATCATTGGAGCCGCCGGAAAACAAATTATTTTTTTGCCAAAACCTGCGCGGTCCAAAACCGCTTGATAATCCTCGCGCATAGTTGTAAATTCTTTGGCGCCGATATTAAAAGTATCATTTATTTTTTCTTTGGGCAAGGTCGCGGAAAGCCAAATCGCCTCGCATAAATCTTCAACGTCCAGAAGCTGGTAGCGATTTTTGCCGTTACCAATCATCGGAAAACCGCGCCCGGTGCTCGCCCAATCATAAAATAAAGCGAAAACGCCCAAACGTTCCGGCCCCACAAAAGATTTGGGGCGTAAAATTGTGATATACATTCCGCTTTTTCGCGCATCTTCGCAAATTTGCTCGGCTATAATTTTCGCTTCTCCGTAAGCGCCGACGCCATCCAGCTTGTCATCCTCAAAAATTGGATGGTGGTCTGGAATACCATAAACCGCCGTGCTGGAAATATGAATGAATCTGCCGACATTATAGCGCTTAGCCGCACCTAAAACATTCCTCGTGCCATCAACTTCGGTCGTCAAAATATCTTTTTTGGAGTAAAGCGGAAGCGCCGCCGCCGTATGCACAACAATGTCAACGCTTTCTACGGCTTTGTCTACAGCGGTTTTATCTCGAACGTCGCCCAAAATAAAATCAACCATGCCTTTTTCCGGATAATCAAACGGTGCCATGTCCAAAATTCTCACAAGCTTGCCCTTTTTCAGCAAGAATCTGGTCAAATTAATTCCCAAAAATCCGGCGCCTCCCGTGATTAAATATTTTTTCTTATCCATAAATTAGAAATAATATCATCTATAAAATATGTAATTTTTACGAATAATGATTCTTTGCCTGATATTTTACGCTTGACCATAACAAACTCCGCTCCGATATTTCTGGCGAAAAGATAATCAGTTAAAAATTTATCCCCGATAACGACTGTTTTTTTACCCTTTAAATCAATGCCTTCAGCCGCTTTACGGCTGGGTTTTCTTGCCTTATTCCCCTTGTTGCTGGTTAAATGAACTTCGTTTTTGGCTTCGAGCTCCGCCAGCTTATTTAAAACTTCCGGGCTCATCTCCCCAACTCCGTCGGGGCGCAATGTGCCGTCAATGTCCAAGAAAATTACAGCCCCTTGCCACGGCGTTTCCAGCTCTTCAAAAAATTTATTTGGCATATAAAATTATAATCGCCGAAACAATTAGCCAAACCAGCACCGTGATAAGCAAATTTTTATCCAGCAAAAAATCGTCAGTAGGCCCGTCGTCGTTTCTTTCTTTTATATTAATAAGAAAAAGATATCTGAAAAGGCCGTAGAGAACAATGGGAATCGTAACCATAAGAAGCTTGCTGTGCTCTGAGCTGAAAGTATAAAAAGCATAAGTAATGATTGTTGAAGGAAGCACCACCGTGTTCATTTGGTCCAAAAATGCGAGCGAGTATTGCGCCAAGCCTGCCCGTGTTTCTACGCCTTCCAAATGCGCCAATTCGTTTTTCCTTTTGGAAATCGCTAAAAACAAAGTAAGGAAAAAAGTGGAGAGAATCAGCCACACGGAAAAAACAACGCTTATGGCGACCGCTCCGGCGATAACTCTTACCACAAACCCCAAGGCGATTATTATTACGTCAATAATTACAAACCGCTTCAAATAAAACGAGTAAAGCAAATTGAGCGCCAAATAACTTATAACCGTATAAGCAAAGAAATTATTTATGTAAAAACTCCAAAAAATAGCTAGCGCGCCGAAAACCGCGGCGGCGAAAACGGCTCCGGACACCGGAAGCTCTCCCGCGGCGATCGGCCTTAAGCGCTTTTGCGGATGCCTACGGTCATACGGCGCGTCCACAACGTCATTTACCAAATAAATCGCGCTTGAAGCGAGACAAAAAATAATAAATGCTTCAAAAACTGCCGTCAGCTTTTCAATATCTAAAAATTGCTTAACGAAAATTATGGCGGCAAAAAGAAATAGATTTTTAATCCATTGCTTCGGCCTCATTGAGATGATTAAGTTTTGTATCATACTTTTTTACAAATTGCTACGATGGATGTCCCAATCGGCAAAGGGAGCCATCTTATCCAATACTTTTCGCACCTCAAAAAAAATAAAAGAATGGAATTTATCGCCGGCGGGAACACAATATCGTATATCTTGGGAGATTCTTTTTCCTTGCGCAGAAATTTATCGCGCAATTTACGGAGCAAATTAATCGGCAACGCCAAAGACACGAAATGACTGCTCTCAAGCACCTTAAAGCCGCCTTTCTTTAATTTATTGACTAACCCTTTCTTATAGTAACGCCTCACGTGATGAATAGCTTCGTCGTGCTGGCTCCATAGCCATGGGTACGCCGGCACGGTAACCAAAAAAATCCCGCCGCGTTTTAACACTCTAAAACTTTCCTGAACTACTTTAAGATCATCCGCAATATGCTCAATGGTGTCAAGAGCAGAAACTAAATCAAAAGTATTGTCGGGAAAAGGCATAGCCGTTGCGTCAGCGCAAACAAGCTTATCGAAACCCTTGCCGCTGGCTAATCGCAAAGCTTCGTCGGAAAAATCAATGCCGGTAACATTGCCGAATTCTTTTAATAAAATTATATTGCCGCCAGTTCCGCAACCGATATCTAAAATGGATAAATTCGTGGGATCTTTCAGATACCGCAAAAGTGCTTCTTTTAAAATTTCTCTTCTGCCAACGTGCCAAAAATACGTTGTTTCGCGGTCAGCAAGGCTTTGATATTCCCGAAACTCCATTATTATTTAATTTATTTATTTTCAATAATGTCTCGGATACGATAAGGCGTGGCGGATCTGGTTTCGTAGTAAATTCGGATCAAAATTTCAGTTATAAATCCGAGCATAAAAAGAAGAAGGCTTAAAACCGTAAATAAAGTCGCTATAATAGGCAGGGGCGTTTGGCTAAAACCAAGCGGTGTGTATATTTTAAACCAAACCGCAACCAATCCGGCAAAAAACGCGCCGGCAAAACTTATTAAAGCCCAAGAACCAAAAAAAACCAGCGGGCGCGCCGCATAAGTATACAAAAACTTTATAGTTAGAAGATCGGCAACATCAGTAATCATGTGCGTAAATGTATATTTGGAAATTCCTTTTTCTCGTTCGTGGTGTCTTACAATCACTTCGGCCACCTTCGCCCCGCGGCTAGCTAAAATTACAGGAATAAAGACATGCATAACGCCATAAAGACGGATGTCTTTTAGGTATTCTGTTTTGAAAGCTCTCAAGGCGCAGCCGTAATCGTGTATACCAAGTCCGGCAACCCAGCGCGTAAATTTATTAGCCAGTGTAGAAAAAATTCTTCTGCCTAAAGGGTCTTGCCTGTCGCGCCTCCAACCCACCACCACGTCATATCCTTCTTTCATTTTATTTATCAATTTAGGTATGTCCGCCGGGTCATTTTGCAAATCGGCGTCCATAACCACGATCATATCTCCTTTCGCCGCTTGGATGCCCGCATCCAGCGCGGCCGTCTGGCCAATATTGTAAGCGAAAGAAATAATAGTTATCGGCGCAAGCCGTTTTAACTTCTCCAATGTGCTGTCGGTAGACGCGTTTTCAATGGCAATAATCTCAAAAGGTTCTCCAACCGCTTTCAAGACGCTCACTAAACGCTCGTGGAGTTCAGCGACATTTTCTTCCTCGTTATAAGCTGGGAAAATCGCGGAAATCATAATTAATCTTTATAGTAAAACAAAAATCTCCGTTTTGCAATCCAGATTAGATAATTTCTGCCGCCTCTTCTAATGAATTAATAATAAAATTAGGAGTACAATTTTTTAATTCTTCTTTATTATGCTCGTTCTTTAAAAATATGGTC
>JAUYMO010000028.1 GCA_030699445.1 Candidatus Giovannonibacteria bacterium | reverse complement strand
AGGCCAACATTGGCTCCATCGTAGTCAACAATCAGCAAGTCGCCGGATTGAACCATAGGACCGGATGTGGTGATTGCCGCGATGTCTCCTTTGATGGTGAGCACTCTGTATCCGTCTCTGGGAATTCTGAATGAACCCACGGTGATCTGGCTGGAAGTGGCATTGTCTCCGTTCGGGAAAACAGCCGTTCCGATTTGGCTTGCGCCGTCCCATATAGTTACCTGCCTGCCTATCAAGTTAATCGGAGAGTTGGAAGCCGCGCTGGAAACAAGTAGAGCAAATTGTTTCATATCAATGTCTTCGTTGGTAGCGCTGAACTTGATTTTGGCAAGTTCAACTCCGGTTTGCCCCGCGCCCACAATCTTGTAGGAAGGGCTGTTGGTGTCAAGAACCGCCGCCAACGTTCCGCCCGTGGAAGCAGTCATCAGCTGACCTTCTGAATCATTGAAGGTTTCAGCGATAGTCTCACCGCTAGTAAGACCGCTAGCGCTGGTGTAGCTTTGGCCGCTATCCAGACCCCATTCATACTTGCCTGTGGCTCCGCTGATCACATCGCATTTAAGACCTACGGTCTTTGACGTGCCTTTGGAAAGAACCAGGCCGTTGCCGGTGAAGGTGAAGCTGGTGCCGGACGCGTTCGCTGACGGATTGATGCCAGTTGTGTTTATAACGGTCTCTCCGTCATAAAGCTTACAGTTGGTCACATCCGTAGCGCTGCCTCCAGATCCCGCGCTATATTCAAGCGGAATATTGGTGAGCCTTATGTCTTCGCCTGAACCCGTAACGTCAAAGATGTAGTTGGCAAAGAGGAATTGCTGTACTCCCGCAATTACCGTCTGGGCAATCGGAACGGAAGACACGCTAACTGTTAGCGAACCGGCTTTCACGGTCATTTCGTTGGCTGTCACAACAGCGGAAGAGCCGGTGATGCTGTTTCCGGTCGTGAGACCTTTAACCGTAGTAAAGTCTGCACTAGGCGTGGTAGAGGCCTTCACCGTGTCGTTATTCACAAAACTGGTGTCTAACTTGCCTTTCAATTGGTAGACTGCTGTGCCGATTGGGAAAGTAACCGTGTCGGTAAAGGTCACTTTTCCACTATCGCCAGAAATAGTAGCCCCGTCAGCTGGTCCGGCAACTACGGCGCCATTCGCGTCATACAAGGAAATATTGGTGATGTCAGCAGGCGCGCCTGTGCCAACGGCCATGAAGTAGAAGATTATTTTACCAACAGAAATCTGTTCGCCTTTCACTTCAACCGTAAATCCTCCCAAGGGTTGATTTGCAAGGTTGATAGCGATGTTTTGGGCGGCAACCGTGGTTGCTCCGGATACCGTTATAGAACCGTTTGAAACGGTGACCTGCGCGGCATCATACCATGGGTCTTCTGTGGAACTGAACGCGGCCGTGTCATCTGTTGGGTCGCTGGTTCCGGTCTGCGGAGGAGTTATTCCATAGCCGTAGTTTTCACCAAGCAAACCGATGTCTGTCCGTTTGGCAAGGTCAAAGTCCACGGTTCTTCCGGAGCCTCCAACGATGTCGCCTTTGATGGACATTTCTTTGGAGAATCCTTTGTCTAAGAGAATCCCTTTTCCGGCATTGTCGGAGAATGTGGCAGTAAAGTATTTGCCGTCGGAGCTTACAACCGTGTCGTAAGCGGTGCCGTCAACATAAGTCTTTACATTAGCCAAGTCCGCCGAGCCGATAGAACCTGTCTGGTTCCATCTGATGGAACTCAAGTAGACTTTTTCGGCTGAACCGGTTGTCACTTTAATTGAAGAAAAAGTGTAAGCTGTTTCGCCGACTTTTTTGGTAACCGAAGAACCCGGGTCAAGAGAACCTCTCTGCAGGGTAACCGAACCTATGGTCAAAGATTCATTGACCGTGTGTCCCGCTCCGGAGATCGGCAAAACCGCGTCAACGGTGGCCGCGGATGAATTAACCGTGACCAAGGAAATGTATACTACCTGTCCTGCCAAACTGCCGTTGGCAGTCTCGGCGTTTCCTGCCAATGTCATAGTTCGGGTTGTGCCCGCTTTTACGACAAATGGCTCGGAAAGAGTCGCTTGGTGGGAAGAGTTAAGGGTCTTGGCGATTCCGAGCTGCGCGCCGTTTTCATCCAAAAGGACAATTCCGGCAAGAGAAGCATCGGCGGCCAGACCGGTCCTTTGAACCACCAAAGAATTTACAGTGACATCATTTCCTGATGGCGCGGTAAATTTAACAACGGTGAAAGGAACGCGGGTGGAATTGATCGGGAGAAGGCTCGCGTTCGGCTGAATGCCGGCCTCAACCCTCAATGTTCCGGCGGCTGCCGGAACTGCGGCAGGCGTTCCGCCTGTAGTTGGCGTTGTCGGAGTTGTCGGAGTTGTAACTACGACTGCTGAGGAATATTTCGCTCTTGAAATTGAGCCGAAGTATCCGGCGGCCGGGCTTACTCCATTGTCCGTCTGCCATTTCACAACGGCGGCTTTCGTCAAGGGACCGAAATAACCTGATTGTGGAGATACGTTTAATGCTGTCTGCAAGCATGTTACATCGTCACCTCTTGACCCCACTGTGAGATCGCGGGTGAAACTGCAAGCAGATGTTCCCGCGCTTCCGGTAGTCGCTTGGCCGTGCAAAGAACTATTAACATTGGCAATAGTTGATGCGTCGGCGCCAAACGATTGGAGCAACGAGATGATTGACTGAATTTGAGCTTCTGTAAGCGCCGCGTTTGCCACAAACGGAATCGCGATGGCCGCGCCTGAAAGCAAAACTGCTGTGCTCATGCTCACTAAAGCTAAAGATATTTTTCTATTCATGATTTATTAACCTATTAATTAATTTGGCCAATTTAGACGCCTTCGACAAAGCATCGTGATTGGCTTTTTGACTAAACTAATAATTTTACATTTCGACCATTTGTTTCAAACGGATAAAATCAAAATTTAATTTACTGTCTTTTCTTTTATTTATTTTTCAAGGTTCTCTTCTTTTTTCAGAAGCAGGCTTATTTATAGCTCCTGACATCTAGCTACCGCCAATTTAACCAGATGTCATAAGCCAAGAAAACCAGCCATATTCTGGCCTCATTTCCGCTTGTTTTCAGTATAACATAACCCATAAAAGCCAATGCAAGCGCCTGTTGTGGATAACCCTGCCTGCCGGCAGGCAGGATTAAAGCTAAATAAAATATCTCCTCCAACGCTTATCTCCCTCCTGTTTTACAGCTCCGGAAGCCACCAATGTTGAAAGCTCTCTTTGGACAGTTTTCTCGCTTACCGGCTCCCCTAGCGCCTTGGTTAAATCTCCGACGCTTAAACGGCCTTTTTCTTTTAATGATGAAATCAGCGTCTCTTGCCTGCTATTGGGCTTTAAAGCAATCTCCGGCTTAGCTTTAATTTCAATTTGTCCGATAGGCGCAGTGTCCGTTAGAATTATGTCCAATAGTCCCATGTATTCCCTGCCTAAAACATCAAAGTTCTTTTTGGAAATAAATGTTCCGCAGGCGGCCAGCTCCAGCTTAAGCAACATGTTTTTTACCGTAGCCTCAAGCGTCAGTATATCCCTCGGCTGGGCATTTAAAATATCAAGCGCTTCCTTTCTTAAAGCCCACTTCAAAGGCTCGGCGTCTGAAAAAAGGTCGGTCGTCCGGTATAACGCTTCGGTAATTTTGAGCGCCCTTTGTTTCAGCTCTTCAAACATATTGATAGTGAAAGTCTAATCTAACTGAATTTCGCGTCAACCCCGTTAGAAGTCCGATATGTGGACAACGCGACAACACATCGGCAACCTTATTTATAAGGTTTACTTCTAACGGGGTCAACTTCACAAAATAAAAAATTGTTGCGTAATTAAAATAAAAAAATAGCCGGCTTTCATTTCGCCGGCTCGCTGATTCCGCTTTTTTCCGGCGGAATTATATTTCCTGGCCAATAATGTTTGTACAGAATACCGATTGCTAACAGAATACACAGCGCGATAAATACCGCAATTTTTGCCATAGCTCACCTCCGGAAGAATCTTTTTTTAGATTTTAGCAAAAAATCAAGCTTTGTCAAATAAAAAAAATTTGTTAAGATAGCTTTGTTATTATTGCGGGGTCGGCTAATGGTAGTCGCCTCCTCGGCGACCCGCCGAAAAGGCGGGGACACACGGCTTCAATCAAAATCATGTTTCACGTATACGTATTAAAAAGTTTGAAAAACGGCCGAAATTATGTTGGCTTTACCGAGGACTTGAAGCAAAGAGTATCCGAACATAATTCCGGCAAAGGAGGTGGATATTCTAGCGAGAATAGGCCTTTCAAACTAATATATTATGAAGCGTATTTAAACAAGAAAGATGCGACTGCCGCAGAAAGATTTTATAAAACCGGCTATGGCCGAGAAATTTTACAAGGCAAATTAAAAAATTTTTTAGAGAAATCCAGCACATAGCTGGGAGATCGTCTAATGGTAGGACGCACGGCTCTGAACCGTGTAATCTAGGTCCGAATCCTAGTCTCCCAGCTATGTGCTGGATGGTAGTTCCTCGCCTCCTCGGCGAGCCCACCGGAAAGGTGGGGAATCCTAGCCCCGCAGCCAAGGTTGGAAGTATCGAGGCGACCTAATCCCCTCGAAAAACCGACTGACTATTCCGACACGGCATACCTGCTGAGAGCAGTATCCAAACAGAAAAACCACCCTCTCGGGTGGTTTTTCTGTTGCCCTGTCAAATTGTTTACGAACATCAGTCTGTCTTTAGTGCCGTGAATTTGCTAAAATATCTTTATGAAACTCGGCATCATCTTACAATCCAACAAACCAGAGCACGCGTGGAATACTTTCCGTCTCGGAATCACTGCGCTCAAAGCTAATCATCAAGTTGAAATCTTTTTAATGAGTGAGTGATCGGAACTTGAGACAAGTCCCGACAGCAAGGATTTCGATATTTCTGCGAAAATATCCGAATTCAAAGAATTAAAAGGTGAAATACACGCCTGTGGCAGTTGTCTGAAGGTGCGTGGCAAAGAAGAAAGTAAGATTTGCCCAGTTTCCACAATGTCCGACTTATTAAAAATGGTTGAGAAGTCGGACAAAGTTTTAGTGTTTGGGTAATGTAATATATAATTTATGTTAAATTATGTTTTCGCATTTTTTGCGGGCGGCGCAATAACTATTGCCATAACCTATTTTGAGACAAGCGGCTTTCCGACGATTTCGCGCCTTGCGGCGTTGTTCCCGATTTTTACATGGCTTTCGTATCTTTTTATCGGAAAACTGTCTGGAGCAGAGGCGGTTTCGCGCCACGCGCTGTTCGTGTTATTTGGCACCATCGTGGCCTGGCTTCCGTATATGTTTATGATTTATTTCTTCGCTCCAAAAATAGGCGCGACCAAATCAGTATTCTTAGGAATCATTGTCTTTATTGTCTTGGCCCTGATTTTCATAAAGTTTTATAAAATATAGACAAAACGAATGGTAGAAAGTTTTTTATTTTTGTGCTATTGTTATTAACAAAGGTCGGGAGGCATTATAAATTACAATAACTTTTTATTTATGGCAGAAGAAAACAAATGTGCAAAGTGTGAACACGTACATGGAAACCCAGACGGGACTTGCAGTTGCAATTGCCAAGAAGGGAAAAAATAAAGTGCGGCATTTTTGCGAAAATCCGCCCGTCTGGAAGGATAGGGCGGATTTTGTTTGTGGCCGTTGCTAGACGGCCTTGCTTGTGGGGGTTTCAGACTGGGGCAGTCAGTTATTATAAAACATGCTATCATAAACATATTATGATGAATTATTACGGAAATATGATGGGCTGGGGAGGCGGATACGGCGGGGCGTTCGGCTGGATAAGCGAGCTGGTCTGGCTTATCGTCGGAATCATGCTCATCGTCTGGCTCTGGAAACAGATTAAATAAGCGATGAAGATTGAGCCTAATTCAAAAACCCCCCGCACCGCGGGGGGTTTTTGATTGTTGGAATACCTTAGTTTAATTGGTAGTCCACTGATCATTCAGCCCGAAACCCGGAGCGCCGATTTTGGTCAAAAGACCATGAAAACCGCCTACGGGATCATTATAGACCTCTTGAATAGTCTGATATTGGCCCCACAAAGATCCGCCGGGACCGACCCATACTATCTTCGTGAAGTATGTATAGTGCGCATCCTGCGTCCCGTTTCCATCCGAATCATAATCGCCCTCGTTCTGGTTCGTGAGCCAACCCTGGCTTGTGCCTCCGGCATTCGCTCCACGGTCCAGTTTGCCGTCGCCATTACAATCTTTATTCGAAAGCCAGGCGTCTGACCATTTCATTATAAGATTGTCATCCACATAGTCGCCGGTGCCGCCCCAGTAGGTGCCATCCAATGTTCTATCGGAACTGTCGTATGTGCCATTGAACATATGAGCTTGGTAGTTATAGCCAAACTTGTCGTATCCGAGAGCAATTGGATTTCCGGCGCTATCCGTGATAGTGCCACCTTGAATAGTGGCGCATACAGGAGCAGCCGCGATAGCCGGAAGAGCCGCAACTGCACCCGAGGCTAAAAATAATGCTGAAACCGCCAAAGTCGCGTAAATTTTCTTTGTCATATTGATTTATTTTTGGTTAATTTTTAATTAAATATAACTTCCCGACCTTTGATTATACTTATAACGCCTTCGCCGGCAAAATGTCTCCAAAATTGCCAGTTATGGCATTAATCCATGTTCCATAATTTCCACCGCGATAAATCCAACCCCACCAAGGTTTAGTAAAGCCAACATACGGGTCGTAATTGAAATACTGCGTAGCCCAGTCTATATGCCCGGGGCAAGCCACATTAATATTGCATTTATAGTCCGCCGTACCGACAAAACCGCGTATCGGCCAAGTTGGATTTGCCTTAAGAGTTCCGGTAATTATTGTTCTATAGCCTCCTTCCATTGTCCCTTTCTCTTTACCGGAAAGTTTTCCCGTCCCTTGCGGACTTGTTCGCCCAGCTATACTTTTGAATGTACCTTTGTAACTCACTAAAGCGCAGTATGTCGCTCCGCCGGACCGCTTAAAAACCTGAATGCGCCGTTCATAATTGTTAAACACCCAATTTTCCATCACGCCTGACTCCACGTCATTTATAACTTTCTGCGTCACATTGATTATCGGCGCGCCAACAGCTCCGCATTTTGCTTTATTTAGCTCTTTTTCCCATTGCAGTTTAGGATTCTCGGAAGCCAGCGCCGTTCCGGCCGCCAAAAACAAGGTTAAAATCATCAAAATTGTGTAAATTTTATTTCTCATTTTAATTATATATTTATAGCGCACCGGGAGAAGTTTGGCAATAAACCAATTTTGTGCTAAGGTGTGATGAATAATGAACGCTTATGAATCAACGCGCCAATGAAAACACAGCGGGAAGTTTTTACGGCTTGGGTATCTCCCCGGCGCTTTTGGAAATTCTGGCGAAACTTCGTTTCAAAATTCCCACCCCGATCCAGGAGCGCGCGATTCCCGCCGCGATTGAGGGAAAAGATTTAATCGGCGTGGCGCAGACAGGCACCGGCAAAACTTTGGCTTTCGGCGTCCCAATGATTCAGCAAATCGCTCAAAAAAAAGCCAAGGGGCTGATTCTTTTGCCTACGCGCGAATTGGCGCAACAAGTTGAAGAAATGCTGCAAAAAATCGGCCGGAGTCTGGGCCTCAAAACAGCGCTTATTATAGGAGGCGCTTCCATGCGCCCGCAGATAGACGCGCTCCGCCGCCAGCCGCATATTATAATAGGAACGCCCGGGCGGATTATTGACCATATGGAGCAAAGAACGCTTTCTTTGGACGGCATTTCAATATTAGTTTTAGACGAAGCCGATAGAATGCTGGACATGGGCTTCGCCCCGCAGTTGAGGCAAATTTTAAATAAAGTTCCGAAAAACCGGCAGACGATGCTTTTTTCGGCGACAATGCCCGACAACATCGTCCGCCTGGCGACGGAGTACATGAAGCTCCCCTTCCGGATTGAAATCGCGCGCCCTGGAACTGCCGCTGAAAAAGTGGCGCAGGAATTATTTGTCGTAAAAAGAGAAGATAAAATAAAACTTCTGGCAAAATTGCTTTCTGAATACAAAGGGGCGGTTTTGATTTTTTCACGCACCAAGCACGGAGCGAGAAAAATTTGCAACGCCGTCCGGGACATGGGGCACCGCGCCGCCGAAATCCATTCTAACCGCTCGCTTGGGCAAAGGCGGGAGGCGCTGGACGGATTTAAATCCGGCAGATACCGCGTGCTTGTGGCAACCGATATCGCATCGCGCGGAATTGACGTCGTGGGGATTGAACTTGTCTTAAATTACGATTTGCCGGACGACCCAGGAGATTATGTGCACAGGATTGGCAGAACTGGCAGGGCAGGAGCGCCGGGCAAGGCGATATCTTTCGCCACGCCAGACCAAAAAAGCGCAGTCCGCGATATTGAGCGTCTTCTCCGCACGGCGATTGCCATTTCAAAACATCCGGAATTTTCGGAAGAAAAATTCATAGAATACAAAATTATCCCGCGGCATTTTTCGCACCGCAAATTCGGCCACGGATTTTCAAAGCCGTCTTACGGCGGGAGAGGAGGTTTTTTTAGGAAATAATTCCCGGCAGCCGCCGTTAGATTCCCAATTCCGACGGCTTAACGATGTAGCTTTCAATTGGAGCGTCGGGAGGGATGATATTCAACTGCTTGGCGCGCGCGAAATATCTTTCAAACGCTTTTATTTCTTTATCGCCCCAATTAGCAAACAGCAGGCTGGGGATATTCGCCTCCAATAATGATTTAATTTGAGGAGTATTATAATTATTTTTATTAAGATAATCGGTAAGTTCAGAAATTACTCCGGGGCGCTCTTGAATCAAACGCCCGCCTTCCAAAATGGCTCTTACCGCCCCGAGCGCCGTGCCTTTATTTTTTTCAAACCAATCGCCGTTGGCGACAACCGCGACAAAAGGCAGCGGCAGTCCGTCCTCTTTCCCGCTCC
This sequence comes from Candidatus Giovannonibacteria bacterium, assembly GCA_030699445.1. GTDB lineage: Bacteria > Patescibacteriota > Minisyncoccia > UBA11713 > 2-01-FULL-45-33 > GWA1-44-29. The sequence continues at coordinate 8,725 of JAUYMO010000028.1, read as the reverse complement.
AAATATCGCCCAGCGTTCCGATACTCTTAAATTTTCCGCTTGCCAAAAGCGGAGCGACATTCGGATATCCAACGGATGAAAAATCGGCCTCTCCTCTCTCTACCGCGTCGGCTGTTTGGATAAGATTTCCAAAAAGAAGGCGGAAATCTTTCGCGATATCAAAACCCGCTGACTTAAACACTATGGCGGTTGCGCTGTAAGCCGCGGTAACCTTTGGCCGCGTTCCAAATTTCTTGCCTTTTAGATCGCCGAGCGAAGTAGCGCTGGAGTTTTTTAAAACAATCAAATCGTCGTTAAAAAGAAGCGACGGGCTAAGAATCCGCAAAGAAATATTTTTTTGTTTAGCGCCTAAAACAACGAACGGGGAAACGTCGGCTAAGTACGATTCTCCGCTGACCATCCTTCTTTCCAGCTCTCCGGGATCGGCGGAGACAATCTCAAAATCAACGCCGTATTTTTTATCAATGCCGTATTTCTTAATCACTTGCGCGCGCAATTCGCTATGCCCGCCGGCGCCGACTTGATATTGGACTTTAACCGGCTGGGGTTTTAGCTTCAAAAAATCCGGCGGAGCCAGCCAGAAAATTAGGGCTAAAACAACAACAATACCGAGAATAACAAGCTTTATTTTTGAGTTTTCCATAAGTTAAATATAGCTCTTTTACCGGATTTAAGAAAACTATGTGCGGAAAAGATAAAAGGGCCTAGATGTCTAGGCCCTGATCAAGCACACGAATAAACCAAACCGATTTCGGCGCTTTGTATCCTGGGAATTTTTCCAGTCCTCCGCCGGGCAAAATTTTTCTGGCAAGGTCCAGCGTTCCAAAAAGCCAATCGGCCAGCGGAAATCCAAAAAATCCAAAGACATTGTTGTTGAGCCGCCAATTTTCATGATGGACAAAATGCCCGATATGGCATTTTCCCCCGAGCCGGCCCAGGGGCCCTTTCATCTCTACCCATTTCTGCCACCATCCGCCATAAAGGCGATGGTGATGCGCGTGCTTTATTTCATATCCTAAATATGAAAAAACGACAGCCCCCAAAATATCCAGAAAATAAGGACCGGCGGGCAAAGTTAATTTCATAATAAGGATAAACGGGAAATAAAATCCGAAAAACGCGGGCAATGCCCAGTTTGGAAAATGCGAAAACTTTTCCTGGAACGCGTCTATTATCGCGTAACGACTCACTGGAGTTGCGGCGTGATGCATTCGGTGCGGATAGCCGATCCGCGTCTTTGAATGGAGAATATATCTGTGGAAAACCCATTCAACAAAACAGTTTGCCAAATTTTCGTACAAAAAAAACTCCGCGTGCCTCTGCCAAGGGCTTCCGATTTCCCGCCAAAAAATATTTGGAAAGAACATCCAAAAGGCTTCCAAGAACAAAGCCGACCAAAAAAATGCAAAATACCATGCCAGCCTGCAGACATATAAATAGTGCATATCGCCTCCAATCTATTAGCAGTATAGCATTTACTGCCTAAAGCGGTAACTATCTTGAAATGTTGAAAACCGAGCTTTGAACATTTTATACAGCGACATGATAATGGCTAGTTAATTCCCCTGTCTTGAGAATCTTCTAAACCAATTCAAAATTTGAGCGCGATAGCGTTCAAACTTAGAATTCAAAAAATTATAACGTTTGACTCTCTTTAATTTTTAGTGTAGTATGAAAAAGCCTCGCAAGGGGCTTTATTTTTTATGATGGAAATCAGAAACATCGCTATAATCGCCCATGTGGACCATGGAAAAACCACACTGACCGACGCTTTGCTCCGGCAGACAGGCGCTTTTAAAGAAGGCGTGTCTATGGATTCAAACGCTCTTGAGCTTGAGCGCGGGATTACGATTTATTCAAAAAACGCGGCGATAAATTATAAAAATACCAAGATCAATATTGTGGACACGCCGGGCCACGCCGATTTCGGCTCGGAAGTGGAGCGCGTGCTCCGCTCCATTGATTCTGTGCTTTTGGTTGTGGACGCGCAGGAAGGGCCAATGCCGCAAACACGTTTTGTTTTAAAAAAATCTCTAGAGCTCGGCTTAAAACCGATTGTGATAATAAATAAAATAGACAAACCCGCCGCCGACCCCGCCAAATGCGTGGATGAGGTGCTGGAACTTTTTATGGAATTGGGCGCTTCGGACGAACAGGCGAATTTCCCGGTGGTTTACGCCAACGGCAAAGCGGGCATCGCGAAAATAAAACTGGAAGATGAATCTTCCGACCTGCCTGCCGGCAAGGCAGGCCTTACTCCCCTTTTAGAAACCATCATTAAACATGTGCCTTCGGCTTCGTCTGAAGATTTGGTTGCGAAGCCATTGCGTTTTCAGCCGTTTAATTTGGGCTACGATAATTTTTTGGGGCGGCTCGCTGTTGGCCGGGTTTACGAGGGCGTTTTAAAATCAGGAGAAAATATATTTATAAAAAATCCTGCCCGTCCGGCAGGCGGGGGCGGAACGCGCCCGGGGAAAATCGCGAAAATTTTTACTTTCAACGGTCTGGAACGCGTTGAGGCGCCGGAAGCCATCGCCGGAGACATCGCGCTTGTCGCGGGCCTTCCGGATATTTATATCGGGGAAACCGTGCTGAAAGATGAAAGTTTGGAGGCCTTGCCGGCGATTAAAATAGACGAGCCGACAATTACGCTTAATTTTTTGGTAAACAATTCGCCTTTTGGCGGGCGTGAAGGAAAATTTGTCACATCGCGCCAGATTAGGGAATATTTGGAGCGCGAGCTTGAAGTAAATGTCGGTTTGAAAATTGATTTTGGGCAGGATATTTTTAAGGTCTCGGGCAGAGGCGAGCTTCACATAGCTATTCTTTTGGAAAATATGCGGAGAGCCGGCTACGAGCTTCAAGTTTCCCAGCCGCAGGTCATTATTAAGGAAGAGGGCGGCGAAAAACTGGAACCATACGAAGAAGTAATCATTGACGCGCCCGCGGAATATCAGGGCGCGATAATTGAGCGCTTGGGCGGGCGCGGATTTATTTTGACGAATCTTTTTAACAAAGAAAATATCGTCCGGCTTTCATTGGAAGGGCCGACCCGCGGAATTTTGGGTTATCGCAATCAATTTACCATAGACACAAAAGGGGAAGGAATTTTCGCGTCGCATGTTTTGGGTTTTCGGCCGATGAAAGGAGAAATTAAAAAGCGCTCAGCCGGCTCAATGGTTTCAATGGCAGACGGCAAAGCGCTAGGATTTTCTCTTTGGGGCTTGCAAGACCGCGGGATGCTTTACATCAGCCCGGGAACAGAAGTGTATAAAGGCATGGTCATCGGCAACACGGCCAAGGGAGACGAAATGTCGGTCAACCCGACCAAAGGAAAAGAGCTCACCAACATGCGCTCCAAAAGTTCGGACGAAGCGCTCACCCTCTCGCCTCCTTATATTTTAACAATTGAACGCGGGTTGGAAATAATGTCCGAAGACGAATATCTGGAAATAACGCCGAAAAGCACGCGCTTGCGAAAACAAAATCTGATAAAATAAATAAATGAATGAAAAAATGCGCTGGGTTAAAATCGCTGTCTTGATTTTGCTTCTCGCTTGGTACGGCGCTTTTTTGTTCCATAAAATTGACCTCACAACCTCGGACCTTGGGCGGCACATAAAAAACGGGGAGGAAATTTTAAGCGGCCATTTTCAGGTTTTAAATTCAAACTACTATTCCTACACCGAGCCGGACGCTACATTCATAAACCACCATTGGCTCTCTGGGGTGGTTTTTTATTTAATCTGGAAATTTTTAGGATTTTCCGGCCTGCATCTCTTTTTTATCGCATTGAGCTTAATAACTTTCTGGCTATTTTTTGATTTAGCAAAAAAAGTCAGTAGTTATGTTCTGGCTATTCCAACCGCGTTGCTATTAATTCCTCTTATAGCGGAGCGCGTGGAAGCACGGCCGGAAGTTTTCAGTTATTTATTTTCAGGAATTTTTTTATGGCTCTTGTGGCAAAAGCGTGGGCTTTGGGTTTTGCCAATTCTGATGCTTTTTTGGGTGAATCTGCATATTTATTTTTTCGCAGGGCTTCTTTTGATTTTCATACTCATGCTTTGGGAAAAAGACTTATGGAAAGTATTTTTGGCCTCCTCTGCCGCGATTTTCATAAACCCTTTCGGGCTCCGTGTAATCGCGCTGCCTTTCACGCTATTTCAAAACTACGGATACAAAATAATTGAAAACCAATCGGTGCGTTTTTTGGATAATCTCGGCTTCATACAAAACCCTAATCTTTTTTGGTTTAAAATTGCCGCCGCGCTTTTTATATTGAGTTTTTTGGCGGCAGCCCTCAAAAACGGCTTCGGGCCTAGCTGGGCGCTAAGCGCTCCGGCGGCGATTTTTGGAATCGCGTCTGCTTTCGCCATCCGTAATTTCACGGTTTTCGGCCTTTTTGCCCTGCCGGCCATTTGCGTTAATATTCAAAGCGTGTCCGGCCAGAAAATCAAAGAAAATAAAGAGCTGGCTTTCGGCATCGCCATAATATTTTCCGCGTTAATTCTAATAATTTCATTTTTTACGCATCAAACGCGCCTTTTGGAAGAACAAAATGGTTTTGGCTTGGGGCTCGCCCAAGATGTAGAAGGGTCCGCCGAATTCTTTAAAAAAGAAAAATTGAAAGGGCCGATTTTCAACAATTACGACATCGGCAGTTATCTGATTTTTAATTTTCCCTCATGTCCCAAACCAGGTTTGGGTCACAAAGCTGACCCAAACCTGGTTTGTGGGGTATTTGTGGACAACCGGCCGGAGGCATATAGTGCGGCTTTTTTTGAAAATATTTACGTGCCAATGCAGGAGGATGAAAATGTTTGGAAAAGAGAGAGCACAAAATACGATTTCAACACGATATTTTTCTCGCACAAGGACGCCACTCCCTGGGGGCAGAAATTTTTATCTGAAAGATTAAAAGACCCGGCCTGGAAGCAGGTTTATCTGGACGATTACGCGATTATTTTCACAAAAGTTAAACCTTAAGATACCGGCGGATAGCAATATAAGCCGAGAGAACGCCTAAAAGCACGCCCGCCACAAGCAATATAAAAAATATCTGGAAAATATTGGAAAGAAAATATTGGAAAACGTTTACCCCGCCGAAAAGCGTGGATGTTTTTACGCCGATAAGCCAAAAAGCGGGATACAAAAGCGCCAAAGTAAAAAGAGAAGCAATAATGCCGTGGATTATTCCTTCAACTAAAAATGGCCCGCGGATAAAAGCTCTAGAGGCGCCGACCAGCTGCATCACCGAAATTTCGTCCCTGGAATTGTAAATTGCCAGCCGCACGGTGCTGTAAGCGACCATCAAAGCGATGACTGCCAAAATCAGGCTCACGGCAAAACCGATCCGGCGCGAGGTGGAAAGAAGCGATGAAAGCCGGTCAATCACAAATTGGTTTTGGCGGTAAGTTATTTTTTTCTGTCCCGAAGAATCCGCGTCCAAAATATTGCCGTATGACCCTTTTTCCAGAAACTTGCTGATGGCTTCGTATTTGGAAGGGTCATTGGCTTTAATTTCCAAACTTGGAGAAAAAGGATTCGCGCCGACAACTTCCAAGGACTGCAAAATGGCGTCGTCCCCAATGTGCCTTTCGCGGAAAGCCGCCAGCGCCTCATCTGCCGAAATGAATTTCACGGCGTGCACTTCCGGCAGCGCTTCCAGATCTTTTTTTAAGGATAAAATCTGCGCCTCCGGAGCGCCAGTTTTAAAATAAACGCTTACATCCACTTTTTCCTCCAAAGAAGAAATGACGCCGGATAAAAAGGCGCTGCCCACGATCACAGATCCTATCATAAAAATGGATAAGGACATTACCAAAACCGTGGCAAAGCTCACCACGCCGTTTCTGAAAAAACTCAAAAATCCCCACTTAAGAATCCTCCTGAAAGTTATCTTATCCATCGCCATTGGTTAATTATAGCACATATCTCCCCCTCTGCTCGTCGCGCACTAATTTGCCTTTTTCTAAAGTCACCACCCGGCGCTTTAGGGAATTTATTATTTCTTTGTCGTGCGTGGCTAAGATTACCATAGTGCCCAAATCATTTACTTTTTCCAAAAGGCGGATTATTTCCAAAGTATTCAGCGGGTCCAAATTTCCGGTGGGCTCATCCGCGATTATCACATCCGGCCGGGAAACAATCGCCCGGGCGATTGCCACGCGCTGTTTTTCTCCGCCGGAAAGCTCGTGCGGAAAATGCCAGGCCTTATCCATTAAGCCAACCAGTTCCAAAACCTGCGGCACATCATGCTTGATATCGTCGTCTTCTTTTCCGCCCGCCTCCAGCGCGAAGGCCACATTTTCATAAGCGGTTTTTTGCGGCAGCAGCCGGTAGTCCTGAAAGACCACGCCAATGCGCCTTCTAATTGCCGGTAATTCTTCTCTTGGCACCGCGTGAATATCATTTGATTCAAAAAAAACCTTGCCCGAAGTGGGCCGGTCTTCTGCTAAAAGCAATTTCAAAAGCGTTGATTTTCCGGCTCCCGACTGGCCCACTATTGAGATAAATTCGTTGGGGGCGATGGTAAAAGAAACATCCTCAAGAGCGATTGAGGTTGGAGAATAAACTTTGGAGACCTTATCAAAATAGATCATTTAATTCTGATTCTACAATATTTTCCAGCTCCCCCGCAAGTACCCCATCCACATCGGCAGTTTCAAACCCGGTGCGGTGGTCTTTTACCATTTGATACGGATGAAAGACATAGGAGCGGATCTGGTGGCCCCATTCTATCTGGGGAATTTTGCCATGGCGCGCTTCTTTCCTCTCCGACTCCGTTTTTTTCATTTCCAATTCATAAAGCTTGGCGCGCAAAATATTTAAAGCGTGTTTTCTGTTGGCTTGCTGGGTTCTTTCGGAGCTCGCCTGCGCCGTTAGCCCAGTGGGCTTATGCAAAACACGGACGGCGGTCTCACGCTTGTTTACGTTTTGCCCTCCCGGGCCGCCCGAGCGCGCGAAAGTAATTTCCAAATCGTCTTCTTTAATCGGCGCCTCGCCGGGGTCGGTAATTTCCGGCAAAATTTCTACCAGCGCGAAAGAGGTGTGCCGCCTTTTATTGGCGTCAAAGGGCGAGATGCGCACCAGGCGGCGCACTCCGTATTCTTTTTTTAAATAACCGTAGGCGAATTTCCCGGAGATTTCGGCGGAGGCGTTTTTTATCCCGCCGAATTCATTTGGATGATTGTGCAAAATTTTAAAATTCCAGCCGCGCTTGGCGGCGAATTTTTCGTACATAGAAAATAAAATTTTGGCCCAATCTTCGGCGTCGTCCCCGCCGGCTCCCGCGAAAATCTGCAAGAGCGCGTTTCCCTTGTCGTATTTTCCTGAAAAAAGCTGAACTCTTTCTAATTCATTAAATTTCCTTTCCAAAGCATGGGCTTCGTTTAAGTCCTCCAAATTTCCGGAATCCTCCAAAATTTTCTCCCACAAAGACACGGTTTCCTTAAGCTCCGCTATTTCCTTTGATACTTTTTGCGCTTTTTCGTTATCAGCCCAAAAATCCGGGCGGGCGGTTTCCTGCTCCAGCTTTATTAGATTTTCTTTTTGGCCTCTTAAGTCAAAGACGGTCCGCCGCCCGGCGGATCCTGATTGCCAAATCCTCTATATATTTTTTATCTTTCGGTTCCATGTTTTAAACATAGCATAAATCCAAAAAAAATGCTATAAAATAATCAAGCCGATGTAGCTCAATGGCAGAGCAATCGCTTCGTAAGCGATAGGTTGTCGGTTCAAGTCCGACCATCGGCTTAAAAAATAAGCGGGTATGGTTTAATGGCAGAATGATTGCTTCTTCCAAAAATTAAAGAGCGAAGCGATTATAATTTTTGAGAATCCCGTTGAAATTTTGCGAGATTAGTATAGTGGCAGTACACTTGCTTCCCAAGCAAGGAGCACCGGTCCGATCCCGGTATCTCGCATAGAGCAAGCAAAATTTTTTGCGGGACCAAACTTGTTTTGTTGGGGTTCCCCGCCTACGCTAAACCTGCCTGCCGGCAAGGCAGGGCTTCGGCGGGCAGGGATTCCCCGTACCCGCAAATTAAATTAATTTTTAATCTTCACCTCTCCCCCCTCCCAATAAAATCCGGGGTAGTAAATCTGTATTTTGGCGGTTTTTAGGAGCGCCGTCCAAAGGTCGGCGAGGCGTTCCGGATTGGATTCGTAATAATCCGAGAGCGCGTCTTTTTTGGCCTGCGGCAATAAGACCAATTTTTGAAAATCCGCCGCCGAAATCCTGTAAAGTTTTTTGGAGGCTTCGTCCAAAGACAAATTTTTATTTTCCAGTAATGTTTTTTGAACCAACTCTTCTGCTTTTTTCGCAAGTTCCGGATTGGCTTCTTTAATCAGCTCGTCTAACAGCTTGCTTTCTATCATGCTTTCCAAAGCCATTTTTTTTAGGTCTTCCGGAGGCGAGGCGGATTTTCTAGAGATTTTATCAAAAGCGCCGATCGCGCCGTAAACTTTTTGAAATTCCGAATAGCCCGCCGAAGTCCCTTCAACTTTAAGAACCGGCAAAAACCCAAAGCTTATGTATGAAACAGCGCCCAAAAATAAAACTGCCAGCAAAATCGTTATATTTTTTTTTGTGAAAAATTGCAACATTTTTTTAAAAACCGAGCCCATTCTTCATCGCCGACCATAAAGACACCAGCCAATCTCCGGCCAGACCAGACGGCTTGGCTTGAAATGCTTCGTCTAAAAAAATCACCACCTCTTCGCC
>JAUYMO010000026.1 GCA_030699445.1 Candidatus Giovannonibacteria bacterium | reverse complement strand
TTTCTTTGGGCGAAGCGTAAAGTATGCGATCGGAATCCCCCTGCGCGATAATGTGATGCTGGGAAGCTCCCAGCCCGACTTTGGACAAAAGCTCAATAATATCTTTCAAGCGCACCTGCGAATTATTCAAAAGATATTCGTTCGCGCCGTCCCGATAAACCCTGCGGGACATCGCGACTTCGTCAAACTCCACCGGAAAAATCTTCTCTTTATTGTCAAAAACCAAAGATACCGATGCTTTTGCGAGGCGGGCAATTTGCGGAGTCCCCGCGAAAATTAAGTCCTCGCCCTTTTTCCCGCGTAGGTGTTTCATTGATTGCTCGCCCAAAACCCAGCGGATGGCGTCGGCAATATTTGATTTTCCGGAGCCGTTCGGCCCGACAATTGAGGTAATTTTCGTGGGAAATTCCAAAGTGACAGCTTTGGCGAACGATTTAAAACCGGTCATCTCAAGTCGTTTTAACAGCATAGATGTTTTTTACTATATCAAAATACTTCAAATAAAAAAAGACGAAACAATTTAAATACTTGACAAGTTTTATAGGAGGATAACATAAGTAGAAAAATTTGGGAGGAGGAAATTATCATGACACAAATAATCGTTGCGGATAAGCCTAGAATTATTCAAGCTCTTCCGTTCAATCCAGCTGGATTTAGAGGCGACGGTTGGAGTATCTGGCGAGGTCCCGCTGATGGTTGGGGCTGGGAAGGAAAAGAAGAACAAGATGCGCGTTCGCTAGAACTTAAGGAAATAGATGTTACAAAGATTCTTTTCGAGACCTGTCTCCAAAAGGGTGAGGACTCGATAAAAGGTGAGTGGAAACTGAAACGTCTCAAATCAGCTAACCGTATTCTTCTTGATGCTCGATTCGCCCGCTCTTTTTATAACGAGCCGGATCAACGGACACTTAAATGGTTGAGAATCGATAAGGGGATAAAATGGTTCGATCTTCCGGGAACCGTCCTTCGTTCTCAATTCGAAGACCGTTGTGTTTTCTGTTTCTGCGTCATCAATGGCGTGTGGCGCCTGCACTGCCACTGGCTTGAGAACCGTTATGATAACGAAACCATGTCTGCGGTTCTAGAAGGTTAGTTTTTTAGAGACTTTCCCTAAATATTTCTATAAGCCTACCGGAAACCCGGAGGCTTTTTTTATTTTTTAAAATTTTTGAATTTGCAATATACGCGCTATAGCTGGCAAATTGCAAATTGGTTTTTGATGTTTTTTTATTCCCAGTTTTTTATTTTAAGGGCCGCTTCCGCCGCTTGCTGCTGGGCTTCCTGCTTGGAAGGTCCCTCACCTTCTGCCACTAAATCTTTCCCCAAATAAACTCCGACGATAAAATGCTTGTCGTGGTCCGGCCCCCATTCTTTTGACACCTCATAAGTAGGAGTAACGCTCACGCGCTCTTGTGCTTCTTCTTGAAACAAACTTTTAGCGTCGCGGTACAATTTTTTTTCTAAAATTTCGGAAATTTTTGGCGCGAGAACTTTTATAATAAAATCCCGCACCGGAATATATCCTTGATCCAAATAAATCGCGCCGACCACGGCTTCAAAGGCATTTGCCAAAATATATTGGCGCGCTCTGCCGACATCCCGTGCCTCGCCCCTGGAAAGCAGCAAGAAATTATTAAAATCCAATTCCGAAGCCACCGCCCCGAGCATATTGGAATTTACCAAAGAAGCCCGCAGGCTTGTAAGCTCGCCTTCCGGCTTTTCCGGAAATTTTTCGTAAATATATTCGGTAATCGCCAATTCCAAAACGGCGTCTCCTAAAAATTCCAAACGCTCATTATGCTTGCCCGCCGATGAGGCGGGGCCGCCGGGCGTTGCCGGATTTTCATTCAAATAAGACCGGTGGGTTAAAGATTGCGTCAAAAGCGCCTTATCTTTAAATGTTACTCCCAAAATTTTTTCAAATGCTTTTAGGTCTTTCATTTTTTATAATTTAAGATTTAATTCAGCAAGGGCATTTTCCAAAATCGGCTTTATGTCCGAATACATTTTAAGATTCCTTACTTCGTCTAGCGTGAACCACCTCGCGTCGTCCAGACCGCCGGAGCTTTCAAGCTTTAATTCTTTTTCTTTGGTCTCAATCAAAAAGTAACTGACATGCCTTCTGGTCGGCCCGGTTTCCGGGTCGGAAGCGATGTATTCGTTTTCTCCGATTTTTTTTATAATAGCGAGATTTTTTAATCCCAGTTCTTCTTTGATTTTACGCTCCGTGCCCGAAGCGACGTCTTCATTTTTCTCCAAATGCCCCTTGGAAAAAGTCCAGCGCCCGAAAACATCATGCACCAGCGCGAATAATATTTCACCTTTTTCTTTTCTGATAACTACTGCCCCGCCCAAATTTTCTTTGGGCAATTTTTCCAAATCCAGTTCGTATTTTTGCTTGCCAGTATCGTCCTTCCCCGGCTCGCCCAATTCTCTGTAAATTGTCCCCAAAACCCCATTCACAAACCGGCCGGATGAATCTCCGCCAAAAGTTTTGGCGATTTCAATCGCTTCGTTGATTGCCACTTTAGGAGGAACTTCTTTCCGATCTCCAAAAAGAAGTTCAAAAAGACCGATGCGGAGCACGTTCCTGTCAACGGGCGCGATTTGCGGAATGGGCCACTCGGGAGCGGCTTTTTCAATTATGTCGTCAATTTCTTTTTCGTGCTTTGCCACGCCCTCAACCAATTTTTTTGCAAAACCCTGGTCATTTAATCCGGGACCGAATTCGCCTAGATCGCGCTCCAAAATCTCTTTTATTTTTTCTTTCCCATTATGAAAATCCCATTCAAAGAGGGCTTGCATCGCTATTGATCTGGAAAGGTGCCTGTTAGCCATAGATTTTTTAAGCCAAACTAAATAATTTTTACGGTTGGCTTCTTTTAGTAAAAATTATTTAGTTTGGCTTGCCTCTAATTCTTTTGTTTTTTCCTTGCGCTCTTTTTTAGTAAGTTTTTTAAGCACATCCACGACTTCCCGGCCTTTATAAAACCCGCAATTTCCGCAAACCATGTGCGGCAAAGCTTTCGCCCCGCATTTTGGGCATTTTATCAAAGAGGCGGCGGAAAGTGCGTGATGCGACCTCCTGTTTTTGGTGTGCGATGGCGTATGCCTCATTCTTACAGTCATAGAACTTATTTTAGCACCGAATTTATAAAAAGAAAAGGGGCAGGATTGTCTGCCCTCAACTGCTCTACCTAAAAAGGTTCCGTAGCTCTTGCACTCCCTGCCATGATTTTTTCGCTTCCTGGTGCCAAGTTTTTAGAGTCTCGGCAAGCCGATAACGCAACTGTTTGTAGTCATTCTTATCGTGGGCCTTACTAAAATCAATTAGGAGCTGCTCAGTAAAGTCCTGGGCCGATTCTTCATAGAGTAAATCAAACACTTTACCGCAACACTCCATGATGCATTGATGCCCTAAGAAACTCGCGAGGCTTAACCAATGGCCTTCTTGGCGCTCTGGAAAATTTGTTCCGCAGAGCTCGCATGTTATATCCTCAAGGGTGCCCTCATGCTCATTGCCAAACTTGAATCGTTCGGACTTTCCGAAAGGCTCTTTGAAAAGAATTCCGCGTCTGGAAGAAATCGTTTTTGCCATAAGTACCTCCTTATCTAGAG
>JAUYMO010000018.1 GCA_030699445.1 Candidatus Giovannonibacteria bacterium | reverse complement strand
CCGGTGAGGAAATTGATAGCTGCGGCGCTGGTGATTTTTTTCGCGCTGGCAATCATCGGGATTTGGATAACAACTTTTTCTCTCGCTCCTTCGGAGCCGGCAGTCGCCGCCTCCGAACCCTCCCCATTTTCCCTTTTGTGGAATTTTGTAAAAGATTCGTTTAAATAAAATATTGGATAACGCAATTTGCTTTTATGACGGCAATGTTCTACTTTCTAAGGAGAGATAATTTGACTTTCAAGGAGGGCACATGTTCTATAAATTAATAGAAGGGAAAAATGAGTTGATTGTGGTTAGTATGTTTGGAGGCAGACGCATTCCTCCTGAAGAAGAAGCGTTGGTGCTAGGATCTCTAGTGCTTGCGAAAGAAAGAGAAATTGCATTGGCGAAAGATATGGCCGTAGAGATAGAGAAATGGAATCGCAAGTCTCCATTCGGATATTGCCCAGCTTGTGGTGTCACCGGGGTTGAAGAACTCCCTGGTTTCGAATGTGAATTTGCGATCTTTCGCTGTCCAAATGATTTATGTTTTTCGAAAACACCGACCGAAGATGGCGGATTTAGAATTGTCCACACAGTTTGGCATGAAAAGAAACCTTTGCGGCGACGACAGAGAGAAAAAGGGGAGTTGGTTTAGACCAACTCTTTTTTATTTGCTAAAATTTGTCTATAACTATGACCAAGGCCGAAGCCAAGGAAAGAATAGAGAAGTTAAAAAAGCTGATAGATAAGTATCGCTATCAGTATCATGTTTTGAATAAATTGGAAATTTCGGAGGAGGCGCTGGATTCCTTGAAGCATGAATTAAAAAAAATGGAAGACGAATTTCCGGATTTGGTGACGGCGGATTCGCCGACGCAGAGAGTCGCCGGCAAGCCATTGGAAAAATTTAAAAAAATCCGGCATCAGACCAAAATGATGTCTTTGGAAGATGTTTTTTCTGAAGAAGAGTTTTCGGAATGGCTGGCGCGCGTTAAAAAATTGGCTCCGCGCGACCTGCCCGTCCGGCAGGCGGGTAAATTTGAATTCTATGCCGAGCCGAAATTTGACGGGCTGGCCTTAAGCATTGTTTATGAAGACGGTATTTTGGATTATGCGGCAACGCGCGGAGATGGCGAGGTTGGCGAGGATGTTACCCAAAATGTCCGGACAATAGAGTCTGTTCCTTTAAGCATTGGCGCGAAAGGCAGAGTGGAAGCGCGCGGGGAGGCGATTATCACGAAGAAAAATTTTGAATTAATAAACCGCGAGCAAAAAAAGAAAAGCGCGCAGGCTTATGCCAACACCAGAAATTTGGCAGCCGGATCTTTGAGGCAATTAGACCCGAATATTACCGCTTCGCGCCGGCTGGATTTTTTTGCGTATGATTTATCGGGGGTGGAATTTAAAAATCATAGCGAGGAGCACAAGGCGCTTCGCGATTTGGGTTTTAAAACCGGCGGAGACTTGGAAGGAATTTGTAAAAAGTCGGAAGAAGTTTTTGAACATTATAAAAAAATCGCGGAGCGCCGGGAAAAACTTCCGTATAATATTGACGGCATCGTCGTGTCGGTTGATTCCAACGATTTATTTAAAAAATTAGGCGTTGTCGGCAAAGCTCCACGCGGAGCAATAGCTTTTAAATTCGCGCCAAAAGAAACAACCACCAAAGTTGAAGATATTATCATTCAAGTCGGGCGGACCGGCGCTTTGACGCCGGTTGCCATTTTGAAACCTGTTGAAATCGGCGGGGTTACGGTAAGCCGCGCGACGCTTCATAATGAAGACGAGATAAAAAGGTTGGGCGTAAAAATCGGCGACAGCGTGATAGTCGGGCGGGCGGGTGACGTTATACCTGACATCAGGAAAGTTTTGAAAGAATTAAGAACCGGCCACGAACGGGAATTTCATATGCCCAAACATTGCCCGGTTTGCAAAAAGCCGGTTGAAAAAAAAGAAGGCGAGGTGCAGGTCAAGTGCGTAAATAAACTCTGTCCCGCGCGCCACAGGGAGGGGCTTTATCACTTTGTTTCGCGCAAGGCTTTTAATATTGATGGGTTAGGCCCAAAAATTCTGGATGCTTTTTTGGATAACGGCTTGACGCAAGACGCTTCCGACATTTTTGAATTAAAGGAAGGCGATATCGCGCCCCTGGAAAGATTCGGCGAAAAATCCGCGGAAAATTTGGTTGAAGCGATTAAAAACGCCAAAAAAATTGTTTTAGCGAGATTTATTTACGCGCTTGGCATTTTGCACGTGGGCGAGGAGACGGCAATTGATTTGGCGGAACATTTCGGGAATTTGGATAAATTGGCGGAGGCCTCAAAAGAAAATCTAGAATCCATACCGAATGTCGGAGGAGTGATGGCCGAGAGCGTTTACGGGTGGTTCCGCGATGAAAGAAATAAAAATTTTTTAAAAAAACTTTTAAAATATGTTGAGATTGAAAATCCTAAAAAGAAAAAGCCCGGAAAACTTGCAGGAAAAACTTTTGTTTTTACCGGCGAGATGGAATCAATGTCCAGAGACGAAGCCAAAGCGAAAGTGCGAGCGTTAGGCGGCGACCCGTCTGAAACTGTCAGCAAAAACACGGATTATGTGGTGACCGGAGAAAACCCCGGTTCAAAATACGCTCGCGCCCAAAAACTGGGAGTTAAAATAATAGACGAAAAAGAGTTTTTGAAAATGATAAAATAATAATATGAAAATCACAAAACATTTGCATTCGTGTTTGCTGGTGGAGGATGCAGGAAAGAGGATTTTAATTGATCCGGGGAATTATACTTTTGAGGAGGGTGGGTTGGATGTCGGAAAACTGGAGAAGCTGGATTTAATTTTGATAACGCACGAACATTTGGACCACGCTTATCCGCCGCTGATTAAAAAAGTTTTGGAGCGTTTTCCGGAAGTGAAAATTCTGGCGAATTTATCCGCTAAAAATTTTTTAATGAAAGAAGGCATCAGTGTTTTTACGGATAATTTTGAGGGCATCACTTTGGCGGACGCGCCACATGAAGTTTTGCTCGGCGGGCGGACAGCAGAAAATTCGCTTTTAAATATTTTCGGGCGCTTGACTCATCCGGGCGATTCTCTGCGGTTTGAAAGAACGTTTGACGTTCTGGCGCTTCCGATTCAGGCGCCGTGGGGGAGCGCGGTTGCCTCCATTGAAAAAGCCGCGCTTCTTAAGCCAAAAATTGTAATCCCAATCCACGATTGGCACTGGAAAGATTCCGCCCGCAAAAAAATGTATGAGATGGCAAAAAATTATCTAGCCGAAAAAGAAATTGAACTCCGTGGCTTGGAAATCGGGGAAGAGCTGATAATTTGACAACAAGCTCGCGCGCATATATCTTGTGGGTAGAGGAGGATAAAACGATGTTAGAAGACAAGAAATTACACGCGTTAAAAGAATCCATTACGGGTCTATTCTTTGCCAACGGCGCCGTCACGGCTCTTTCAAAGCTTAAAAAAAAAGCCACGCTCAGCGTTAAAGATGAAGATGTGCTTTTGGAATGCGCTGATTTTTTTGTGAAGAGTGGCAATCAAGAGCGCTACTTTCACTTTATGATGCTGGTTAACCGCCGAAAGCTGCCCGCCGTTGTCTTGCAAAATTTGATTGATTTTTTTAGCAAGCACAGCAGTGAAAAGCGGCTAGAAACCAACAAGCTTCTTGATAGCTAAACAAGCCCCCGCGGGCTTTTTTTTATACATTTTTTTGGCTACAATAGCTTTATGATTTCCAAAGCAGAAATAGAGCATCTGAAAGATTTGGCGCGGGTTGAGTTTGGCGCGAAAGAAACCGAAAAGCTTGCCAAAGATTTGGGCGAGATTTTGGAATATGTTGATAAGCTAAAAAGCGCTGATGTTTCAAACGCTCCGGAGATGACGCACGCGCTGGAAGGAGTAAAAAATATAATGCGGCTGGATTCAGATAAAAAATCTGAGTTATCCAAAGAGCTTATTGATGCCTTTCCGGAAAAAGAAAATAATTATCTTAAAGTAAAAGCGATTTTATGACGATTTTAGAATTTCACGAGGCCTTAAAAAATAAAAAAACTTCCGCGCGCGAGACGGTTATTTCTTATTTGGATAAAATAAAAAAGGAAAATAAAAAATTAAACGCTTATCTTGAAGTGTTTGAAAAAGACGCGTTGGAGCGTGCCAAAGAAATTGATGAAAAAATCGCCTCCGGCGAAGAACCCGGCGAACTTTGGGGCGTTCCTTTGGCAATCAAAGACAATATTTTAATCCGTGGGAAAATTGCTTCAGCAGCGTCTAAAATTTTGGGGAATTACGTTGCTTCATATGACGCTTTCGTGATTAAAAAATTACAAAAAGCAGGGGCGATTTTTTTAGGGCGCACAAATATGGATGAATTCGCGATGGGCTCTTCCACGGAAAATTCCGCTTACGGCCCGACAAAAAATCCGCGTGATATGTCGCGAGTTCCCGGTGGCTCTTCCGGTGGCTCCGCGGCGGCAGTTGCCGGCGGCCTCGCCATGGCAGCGCTCGGCTCCGACACCGGCGGCTCAATCCGCCAGCCCGCGGCCTTTTGCGAGGTTGTCGGTTTGAAGCCCACTTACGGCGCGGTTTCCCGGAGCGGGCTTATCGCCATGGCTTCATCTTTAGACCAGATCGGGCCGATCGCGCAAACGGTGGAAGACGCTGAAATTTTATTTAACGCGATTAGCGGAAAAGATGAAATGGATTCAACGTCGGTTTTAAAAAAATCTTCCGGCGCTGCCGCCAAAGTTAAAACAATCGGCATCCCCAAAGAATACTTTGGCGAAGGCTTGGATGCGGGAATAAAAAAATCAATAGATGCCATCATCAAAAAACTTTCGCAAAAATACGAAATTAAGGAAATCAGCCTGCCGCGCACGGCCGACGCGCTTTCCTGCTACTATATAATTATGCCGGCGGAAGTTTCGTCCAATATGGCGAGATACGACGGCGTAAGATACGGCGCGCGGGAAAACGGAGAAGATTTGGTTGAAACCTACAAAAAATCGCGCGGCGAAGGGCTCGGTTTGGAAGTCCGGCGCCGCGTTCTTTTGGGCACGTATGTTCTTTCCGCGGGGTATTACGACGCGTATTATTCCAAAGCCCAGCGCGTCCGCGCGCTGGTCGCGGAAGATTTTAAAAAAGCGTTCGCCGGAGTTGACCTGATTTTGGCGCCGACCGTTCCAACTTCTCCGTTTAAAATAGGCGAAAAAATAAACGACCCCATGGCTATGTACCTTTCCGATATTTATACCATCCCCGCGAATCTGGCGGGCGTGCCCGCGCTCACCTTGCCATCCGGCGCCCAGCTTATTGCGCCGCATTTTGAAGAAAGAAGATTATTTGAAGCCGGTAAATTTTTGGAACAATGATTGATTTTATAACTTCTGTTTTTGACCTGCTTTTCAGCCTTGCTGATTTTTTGCTGCACTACGATTATTCGCGGCCGATTCCGCTGCTTAAGGCAATCGCGGTTTATATTTCTATCCCGTTGGTTTTAGGCATAATTTACAGCGTTTACAAATCCAACCAGATTTTCGTGGCGATGCATGTTTTTGACGAGCCCAAGGGCGCGCCGCCGGAGAAAAATAAAAATCAGGAGGATTGGGATAAAATTTTGGCGGGAGGAAAATCGGAAAATGAAAACGACAGGAAGCAGGCGGTAATCGGCGCGGATTCCTTGATTGATAAAATTTTGGGGATGGCAGGATACTCCGGAGAAAATTTGGGGGAGAAATTAAAAAATATTGAGCCGGCGGATTTGGATTCTTTAGACGCGCTTTGGGAAGCGCATAAAGTCCGGAATCGCATCGCCCACGAAGCCGACTACGCCCTCCCCAAAGAAGACTCCGGAAAAGCGCTCTCTCTTTTTGAAAAAGCTTTGAAAGAATTGGAGTATATTTGATTTTTATAAAAATTTTTGCTACGCTAAACCTCACGATGCGGGGTGGAGAAGTGGCATCTCGCAAGGCTCATAACCTTGAGACGTCGGTTCGAATCCGACCCCCGCTACATTAATAAAATTAATTGAAATAAAAAAATCGCCGGCGTAGCTCAGTGGCAGAGCGAGGGACTCATAAACCCTAGGCCGCAGGTTCGATCCCTGCCGTCGGCAAATGCGAAAATTATGCGGGCGTGGTGTAGCCTGGTTAACACGCCTCCCTGTCACGGAGGAGATCGTGGGTTCAAATCCCATCGCCCGCGCCAAGAACCAGAGCAGAGCTCGGTTCTTGGCTGGCCCGAACCGAACTTTGTTCTGGTTCGGAGCCGCCCAAGAATTGAGTATATAAAAATAAATGTTTTACGTTTATTACCTTAACAGCAAAAAATACAAAGATCAGTATTACGTCGGATATACTGAAAATTTAAAAGTGAGGATAGAGCAACACAACAAAGGCCTATCTGCATCAACAAGACCCTATATTCCTTGGGAGCTTATATTTTACGAAGCATACAAAAGCCGGAAAGATGCCAAAAGAAGAGAGATGTATTTTAAAACGACAAAAGGGAGGAAGATCTTGAAGCTGATGTTGCGTGATTCGCTGAAAATGAGTTAACACTTTTTATGCTCTAATTTTAAGATTGCTTTTTGAGCTAATTTTTGGGATGATTTGAGGTATTATGGCGAAGCAAAATCTATTAGAAAACTTAAGCAATTTACTTAAAAAAGACGAACGCCTCGTTTCACAAGACGGCGTATTGCTTAAGAACCAAGCGCAGGAATTAGCGCGCAAGAATGATCCAGAGTTATTAAAACTTCTGCTTTCCGACAAAACGATCAAACAACACTTCTTTTTTGAGGTAGAAAAAACGCTGATTTTTGATAAAGAGAAATTCGTCAAATTCGTTTCCAATAAGCCGTTTTTGCCGGACAGCTACACGGCGTTTAAGAATAAAATCGGCTTGACAGAAGATGGCGAGTTTATACGCGAGAAAAAGGAAGTGGTGCTCTCGTGGCCATATAAGGATTGCTTGCTTGAAGGCGGGATGACAAAGGAAGACC
>JAUYMO010000013.1 GCA_030699445.1 Candidatus Giovannonibacteria bacterium | reverse complement strand
TATTAATGTCCGCCAGCCCCTTGCGCTTTTAAAATTAAATAAAGTTTATTCAAAACTCACCGCGGATTTTTTGGCGTTAATTAAAGCCGAGATTAATGTTAAAGATATTATTTTTGATTCTACATTGAAGGACGAAGTCCGGTTAGATACAAATATAACCCCCGAATTAAAAGAAGCAGGCGTCCTGCGCGACCTCATCCGCGAAATCCAGGCCGCTCGCAAGACCGCGGGACTAAAACCAAAAGACAAAGTTATTGCCCAAATCTCCCTGCCAAAAGAAATTTTAGAAGTTGCCAAAAAATACGAAAAAGTTTTAATGAAAGAAACAAATCTCAAATCATCACAATTTTCCGAATTTCCGGAAACAAAAATTTTGCTTAAATAAAAAAACTAGGGGGAGTATTTACTCCCCCTCGGTACGGTTCCGGGGCGTTCAGACCAGGCCTATCAACTTAGCAAAACCTCCTAAGAAAATCAGCTCCACTGCCCAAAACAGGGCTGGCACTACCACAGAGGTTAATGGCCACAACGTCACATGCAAGGAGATTGCGCCATGACTGATCATCCCAGCCCCCCCCGCCGCCGCTCATCACACGAGAGTGGGGCTTGCAAAAAGGTGCCATCTCCCCATTTACGGTTACGATCGTTTGAAACGTCGTTTCTGTCCTCCCGCCGTTTTGGCAGACCGTATTCCAAGTGCCGGCGAAGATGTGTCCTATGTTGAAATAAAGGGTGGTGGCAACAACTGCGACCAGTACCCATTTCACTGACAAGAACTTTTTCATAATAACCCCCCCCTTTTTTTTTGGGTTGTTTTGGCCCTATTGGGCTGTTTTTTGAGCCTATTCCAATGTGCCTAGCTCCATTATACACCCAAAATATAAGCTTGTCAAGTAGGCAAAAACGCATACGATGATATACTCCAGATATGCTAAGCGAATACATAAATAAAAAATTGCAGAATGCGCAATATAAAATTTTACGCGATGGAAATTATTTTGGAGAAATTCCGAATCTTCGGGGAGTTTGGGCAAGCGCTAAATCGCTTGAAAAATGCCGCGAACAACTTCGCGAGGTTTTGGAAGATTGGCTTTAATGCCGAGCGCGTATTTTAAAACCGAAGGATTGGTAATAAAAAAAATGCCGTTTGGGGAGGCGGATTTTTTGGTGAGAGTTCTAACGAAAGATTTCGGCAAGATGGACGTTTTAGCGAAAGGCGCCCGGAAAACCGCTTCCAAACTCAATCTTCATCTGGACATTTTAAACCATATCCGTCTGCAATTCGTGAAAAATGGCGAAAGGTTGCCGACTCTGATGGACGCGGAAATTATCGCCAGATACGACGATTGGTTTTCGGACGTGGACAAATTATCTATTATGGGCAGGATTTTGCAGGTAATTGACATGGTTATTTTGCCTGGCGCAAAAGATGAAAAATTATTTTTTTTGGCTTTGGATTTTTTTGGAACGGCAAAAAATGAGGCGGAAGCCATCAATTTTTTGCGCAGTTTTTTTGAACACGAGGGCTACGGCGGCACTTTGCCCGAGGAACATGAAGAAAAAATTATTAAACTTTGGCCCCAATTAAAAAATTGATATGAATTTAGAACCCTACTCTCAAGATTGGCCAGTTTTATATAAGGAGGAAGCACAAAAAATCCGCGAGGTTTTAGGAGATTCTCTTTGGGATATTCAACATATTGGTAGTACTGCTATACCAAATATTAAAGCTAAGCCTATAATTGATATCGCCGTAATGTTAAATTCTTTTGATAATGTTCACATAATGATCAAAAAACTTTCTGAAATCGATTTTATTTATGATCAACAAAAATCTTCCTCGGAAAGATATTTTTTTGTAAAATACGGCATCAATAAATATCATCTTTCTCTAACTATTCCAACTACTTCGTATTGGAGAAGACAGATATTATTTAGAAATTATTTGATTAAACATTCAGAAGCAGCAAAAGAATACGAAAAACTTAAACAAGCTCTTTTGAAAAAGAACATAGACAGATCAACAGGATATATAGACGGAAAATCTGACTTTGTGAGTAAGATTCTGGAGCTTGCTGAGAATGAAAAATGAGAATGCCAGGTAGTGAAATTTCGTGCTGTATAGTATATAATAAATATGTGCTGTAAATTATGTCGGGTAGTAGAATTTTGCATTGCGAAGCGCAAAACTGCCTCGGCGCAACACCTAAGCCATTTTATTGCTTTTACACACTTAACATAGAAATCTTATATATGAGTTTTAATGCAAAATTTCACTACCCGGTATGGCCAATCTTGAAGAACTAAAAAAACGGCTTTATAAAGAAAAAGAAGCATTCGGCGAGCGCATGATTTCCCCGGAACTTGCCCGCCCGAAAAGAGCGAAAGCTTTTTTTTGGCATGAAACCGTGAGGGAAGTCAGCCGCAGCGGATGGTTTTTATGGGCGCTTGTTTTGGTTTTTATTTTGATTCTTTTGGGATTCCTATTTTTTATTTTCGGTTCGCCGACGATTTTTAAATCGCAAAAAGTTGAGTTAAAAATTGAAGGAGCAAAAGAAGTAAAAAGCGGCGACCGGATAACCTGGCAGGTAAAAATAACCAACAATAATAATAATGCTCTGGACGCGGCTGCTTTGGTTTTTAATTTTCCGGACGGAGCCATGCCTGTGTCGGGAGCCAAACCAGCGGGAGTTTTTAGGGAACGGCGCTCTTTGGGAAAAATTTTGTCCGGAGAGAGCGCATTGGAAAATTTTGACGCGTTCGTTTTCGGCGGCCGCGGAGCTATAAAAGAGGCCTCGGCGGTTTTGGAATATCGCCCGGCCGGAGGGAACGCGGTTTTTGCTTCAGACGCGTCTTTTCAATTTTCCGTCGCGAGCGCGCCGGTCACGGTTTCATTAAAAATGCCGGAAGACCTGCGCATAGGCCAGCAAGTTGAAATAGAAGTGGATTACGGCTCGCAGGCCGCTGAAGTTGTTTCCGGCCTTTCGCTGGCGCTGGCGTTTCCCGATGGTTTTGAGTTTGTTTCCGCTTCGCCTCGGGCTTCGGCGCAAAATAAAAATATTTGGCAGGTGGGAGATTTAAAGCCCTCGGAAACCGGGTCAATAAAAATAAAAGGCATTGTGAGCGGCGCCAACCTTGAATCAAAAGTTTTTAAAGCGTCCTTGGGGATTTTAAATGAAACCGACAATTCCTTTTTAGCTTACGATGAAATTATTAAACCGGTCACGCTGCACTCGCCGTTTTTGGAAGCCGATATTTTGGTGAACGGCCAGCAAAAATATACCACTTTTCCTGGCGACACGCTATCTTTTGAGATAAGGTTAAAAAATAATCTGCCGGTGGAGGTTAAAAACGCTAGCTTGGAGGCAAAAATAGAAAACGCGGACGGCGCCGCGGATTTTGGTTCAATCCGCGTGGAAGGCGGGTCATACAGCGAATCGTCTAAAAGTATTTTGTGGAACGCGTCTTCACACGAAGCATTTAAAGTTTTAGCTCCGGACGCGGAGGATAGGGTGATTTTTTCTGTAGGAGTAAAAAATAATCTGCCGCTTTCAAGCGAGTCCAAGCGCCCGTCAATAAAATTAAACATCGCGTTTAAACCCGGCGGAGAAGTGGCGGGATTTTCCGGCGCGGACGTGTCGGGAGCAAGCGCGCTGGAAATAAAAATGTCTTCCAAATTGCAGGTGGCGTCCAGCGCGCTTTACACAAATTCCATTATTCCAAACAGCGGCCCTTTGCCGCCCAAGGTTGGAAAAGAAACAACTTACACGGTTTTTTGGTCGCTGGCGAATATGGCGAATGATGTTGAAAATGTCACGGTGAAATCTTCCCTGCCGCCCTATATTGATTTTAAAAATGTAATTATGCCGGCGGACGCCGATATTTCTTTTGATAAGTCCAGCAATGAAATTGTTTGGAAAGTCGGAAGAATTCCTGCCGGAATCGGTTTTTTGCGCCCCGCAATGCAGGTTGCTTTTCAAATCGGCCTTACGCCTTCCCAAAATCAAGCGGACACGGCGCCGGTTATTTTAAACGCCGCGGAAATTTCCGGTCGCGATACCTATACCGACCAAATTTTAAGTTCCGGCGACGGACAAATTTCCACCGACCTGCCGGACGACCCCAATATTGGATTTAGCCAGAAAAAAGTAGTAGAGTAAAAACTTAAATGGAAAATCAAATGGAAAAAATAGTGAGCTTGGCTAAACGGCGCGGATTTATTTTCCCGGGCTCGGAGATTTACGGCGGGCTCGCCGGCACTTGGGATTTGGGGCCGTTGGGAGCGGAGCTCGCGCATAACATCAAAGAGCTTTGGTGGAATCATTTTGTAAGAAACCACGAAGAGATGTACGGGCTCGCAAGCAGTATTTTGATGCCGGAGCGCGTCTGGGAGGCCTCGGGACATCTGGAAGGATTTGCCGACCCTTTGGTTGAATGTAAAAAATGTAAAAAAAGATTCAGGCAGGATGAGCTTTCAGGGAACTCGGTTTCCACTTGGAAACCGAGTTCCCAAGTAAAATGCCCGGAATGCGGCGGCGAGCTCGGAGAACCCAAACAATTTAATTTAATGTTTAAATTCGGCGACGCTTATCTGCGCCCGGAGATCGCGCAGGGAATGTTTGTTAATTTCAAAAATGTTCTGGACACCATGCGCCCGGCTCTACCTTTCGGAATCGCCCAGATAGGCAAGGCCTTCAGAAACGAAATCGCGCCGAGGGATTTTCTTTTTAGAGTGCGCGAATTTGATTTAATGGAGTTTGAATATTTTGTAAAAGAATCCCAGTGGGAGGAAAATTTTGAAAAATGGCGAAAAGAAATGTGGGCTTGGGTTGAAAAAGTCGGCATAGATAAAAATAAAACGCATGAGCTGGAAGTGCCCAAAGAAGACAGGGCGCATTATTCCAAACGGACGATTGATTTTGAATTTGAGTACCCCTTCGGCAAAAAGGAGCTTTACGGGCTTGCCTATCGGGGCGATTATGATTTGACGCGGCACATGGAGCATTCCGGAGTTGATACCCGCTACGCCGATTCTGTTTCCGGAGAAAAATTTATCCCGCATGTGATTGAGCCGACCTTTGGATTAGGTAGGACGATGCTCGCGGTTTTACTTTCGGCTTATTCTGAAGATGAACTTGGCGGCGAAAAACGAATTTTACTTAAACTCAATCCCAAAATTGCTCCGGTTACCGCCGCCGTGTTTCCGCTTGTTAAAAACAAACCGGATTTGGTCGCGAAAGCGAGAGAAATTTACACGGCTCTCAAAAAAGAAATTCCCAACACGGCTTTTGACGACAACGGCAACATTGGCAAGCGCTACCGCAGGCAGGACGAAATCGGCACGCCTTGGTGCGTGACGATTGACTACCAAACCTTAGAAGACGACACTGTCACAATTCGCGCCCGCGACACTGGCAAACAAGAACGCCATAAAATCTCCAAGCTTGACGAGTATTTTAAGGAAATGCTAAAGTAGCGCAAGAAAGAAAATCAAAGGAGGAAAATGACAATGGCTAAAAAACCAATTTCTCCGGACATCAAAAAGCGAGTAGAGCGCAGTGTATTTTTTGAAATCTTTCATGCGGCATGGGGAAAAGATCGCGGAGATGGGGAAAGGAGTTCCGATTATAATAAAGAAGCGTGGATGTATGTGCAAGCCAAAGTAGAACTTTACTTCAAGAAGAATAAATAAAAAGCAAGGGGTATACGACAACGTAAACCCTTTTTATTTTTGGGAAAAATATGTTAAAATAAATCGTGGCGAAATTGAAGAAGGAAAATTTAATCGCGGGATGGCGCATCATCCTAAAGTACTTAAAGCCCCACAAAGAGGCCGTTTTTGTCTTAGGCGCTTTTAGCATAATCTCCGCGGTTGCCGACGCAAGCGTGCCGTATTTGGCCGGGAAAATAATAGACAGCATAAAAACATCGGCGGTTTTTTATTTTGTCGGCGCGTGGGTTTTAATCAGGATATTTGGCGATATTATAGATTGGAGATCTAAACTGTTGAATAATAAACTGCAGGGAATTTCAGAAAGCGAATATTTGGCGTTTGGGCACGGCAAGCTTTTAGAGCTCCCGCTGTCTTTCCATAAAACGCACAAGATGGGCGAGATTGCCAATAGAATTTCCCGCGCTTCCAATTGGCTGAACAATCTCATCGGCGACGTGATAATTAATTTGACGCCGCGGTTCTTGAGCATTATTTTTGCCCTGGCTTTCGCTTTCTATATTAAGCCGGTGTTGGCGCTGGCTTTAATAGCGGGGGTTTTAATATATTGCTTTATTTTAACCAAAACCGCCCCGCGGATCGCGGAAATGTCCCTTAAAATGCACCGCGCCTATAATATTGCCTACGGCGACGCTTACGACGCGGTTTTAAACGTGCAGTCCGTAAAACAGGCCGTGGCCGAGGGCTACGAAAAGAAAAAAATGTACAGGAATTTTTTTACCCGCGCCTACGGCATCTGGTTTGACATGGAAAAATTATGGAGCATGCTTGATATCTCACAAAGGATTCTTGTAATTTTAGTGCAGCTTTTTATTTTTGTATTTTCCGTAACTTTTATACAAAAAGGCACAATGACTATCGGTGAACTCGTTATGTTCAACGGCTACGCGGCGATGTTTTTCGGCCCGTTCGTCGTTTTAGGGAACAATTGGAGGACAATTCAAAACGGAATTGTTGCCTTGGAAAGGGCCGAGAAAATTTTAAATTTGCCCGTTGAACCATACACTCCGCAAAACGCGATAATTTTGGAAAAAATTAACGGCGAAGTAGAATTTAAAAATTTAAGCTTCTCTTACAATAAAAAACAGGGAGAAATTTTAAAAAATATTTCTTTTAAGGTCTCGCCAGGCAAGAGCGTGGCGTTGGTCGGCGAATCAGGCGTTGGCAAAAGCACTCTGGCGGACTTAATTTCTTATTATTATAAGCCCACTTCCGGAAAAATTTTGATTGACGGGCACAATCTGAAAAATTTTGACCTTAAATTTTTGCGTTCGCAGATCGCGGTTGTTCCGCAGGAAATTCTGCTTTTTAACGATACCGTGAAAAACAACATCCGCTACGGAAGCTTCGGCGCCTCCGACAAAAAAATACAAAATGCGGCCCGTCTCGCGCACGCCGACGAGTTTATTGAAAATTTCCCCAAAAAATACGAACAGATGGTAGGCGAGCGCGGAATCAAGCTTTCCATGGGCCAAAAACAGCGCGTTGCTTTGGCGCGGGCATTTTTAAGGGACCCTAAAATTTTAATTTTGGACGAGCCGACATCGGCTTTGGACGCCAAATCAGAGCGTTATATTCAGGAATCTTTTAAAGAATTGATGCGCGGGCGGACGACTTTTATAATCGCGCACCGCTTGAGCACGGTGCGCGAGGTTGATGAAATTTTAGTTTTGGACCAGGGCGCGATTGTGGAACGCGGAACGCACAAAGAACTGATAAAAAAACCCGGCGGCATCTACCGCAAGCTCTACGACCTCCAGCTTGGTTTTTCTTAGATAAAGTGTTAAAATTTTAAAATGAACCCCGTTAGAAAATTTATAATGTTTGATTTGGATATATCGGCTCATTTAGCGTTAAAAAGTCCTATTTGGTCGTATGGGCTTAATGTAAATTTTCTAACGGGGTGAAGTTTGAGAAGCGGACTTTTAAGAATGGGTTGCGGTGCGTTGTGGCGCCGATGAAAGATACAGAGGCGGTGACGCTTTGGGCACTTTTCGGGACAGGCTCTAAATATGAGACAAAAAAGATAAACGGCATCTCGCATTTTTTGGAGCACCTCTTTTTTAAAGGAACAAAATCGCGCCCCAAACCAGGCCAAATCTGGAGGGAGCTAGATAGAATCGGCGCCCAGAAAAACGCTTTTACTTCCAAAGAATACACTGGATATTATGTTAAGGCGGCGGCAAAACATTTTGATATCGGGTTGGACATTGTTTCGGATATTTTAATTGAGCCCATATTTAAAAAATCGGAAATTGAAAAAGAAAGAGGGGTTATTTTTCAGGAAATTTCAATGGATGAAGACAATCCCCAGCGCCAGGCCTACCAGTTAATTGAAGAGCTTATGTACGGCAACCAGCCCGCCGGCTGGGAAATCGCCGGCACTCCCGATACGGTAAAAGGAATTTCGCGCGATGAAATTATAAAATATAAAAACAGCCACTACCTCGCTTCCAACGCCGTGGTTGCTGTTGCCGGGAACATTGACCCGGAAGCCGCTTTTTCTAAAGTTGAGCGGGCGTTTAAAAACATGCCTGACGGCAAAAAAATCACGAAACTAAAAGTAAAAGAGCGCCAAAAAAATCCCAAAGTTAAATTTAAGAAAAAAGATGTTGACCAAACGCACCTCCGCCTGGCTTTGCGCGCTTACGATATGTACGATGAGCGAAGATACGCTCTCCAAGTTTTGGCGATAATTTTCGGCGGCAATATGTCCAGCTATTTATGGCGCGAGATTCGCGAAAAAAGCGGTTTGGCCTATTATGTCGGGGCTTCCCCTGATGAAGCCACGGACACGGGGTATTTGTTGGCAACTGCCGGAGTGGCGCATATGAATTTTTTAAAGACGGTTAAAAAAATTGTTGAAATTTTAAAGCGCATAAAAACCAAGGGAGTAACGGAGCGGGAAATAAATTTTGCCAAAGAATTCATACGCGGGTCTATGGCTTTGTCTTTTGAATCCACAGACGAGGTAGCCCCTTTCCTGGCCTCGCAGGAGCTTTTTTACAAAAAAATTATGACTCCGCAGGAGATTTTGGCGAAGATTGAGAAAGTTAAAAGAAGTGATATTATGGGAGTAGTGAAGGATGTTTTCAGGCGCGAGAAGGTCAATCTCGCCGCCATTACTCCGGAAGAAAACACGGCGGATTTTGAGAAAATTTTAAACACGCTTTAGCCATGCCGCAAAAAAACCAAATCATAGAAATTTCTTTTTGGACGATGCTGAAGGTCGCGCTTTTGGCACTCCTCATTTGGGCGCTTTGGGAGCTCCGCGATTTTATGGCGGTGATGCTGCTTTCCATCGTCATTGCCTCGGCCATTGAGCCGGCCAACCATTTTTTCGCCAGGTACAAAATTCCCCGCGTGCTTTCGGTAATTTTTATTTATCTGGCCACGTTTTTGATTTTTGCCTTGGTGTTTTATCTGATTATCCCGCCGCTTTTTGGAGACATATTAGAATTTTTGTCCGCGCTTCCTACATATATAGAAGGAGCCGTTGGCCCGCGAGGATCGCTATTTTTACTGTTCCCGGAAATTCCAAAAGAGTTTAACGAAATTATAAAACAAGTTGCGGTTTCTTTGGAAAAATATGTCGCCGATGTAACTCCGGGGCTTTTTTCCGCAGGCACGGCTTTATTTGGGGGCGTTGTGTCTTTTGTTTTGCTGATTGTTATATCTTTTTATCTTTCGGTGCAGGAGCACGGCATAGAAAATTTTTTGCGCATTGTTACTCCGCTGGAGAACGAAGATTATATTTTGGATCTTTGGCAGAGGTCCCAAAGAAAAATCGGCCGATGGCTGCAAGGGCAGATTTTACTCGGGGTCTTGGTCGGAGTTATGGTGTTTTTGGGGCTTACGATTTTAAACGTCAAATACGCTATTTCACTTGCCATCTTGGCGGCCATGTTTGAAATTATTCCCGTCTTCGGCCCGGTGATGGCGGCTATTCCCGCTGTTGCCATAGCCTTTATTCAGTCGCCCGTTTCCGGGCTTATGGTTCTGGGGCTTTTTGTAATTGTCCAGCAGTTTGAAAATCATCTTATTTATCCTTTGGTTGTCCGAAAAACAATCGGCGTGCCCCCGCTTTTGGTCGTGATTTCTCTGGTAATTGGCGGAACTTTGGGCGGATTTTTCGGCATAATACTTTCGGTGCCGATTGCCGCGGTTTTGGTTGAATTTTTAAATGATATTGCTTCCAAAAAGGTGCGGGTAAAATAAAAAAACAGGGCAGCGTTTGATTTCCGCTGCCCATTGAGTGCCTTGTTCTTATTCTCGTGCTTTTAGGACTGATGCTATCGCAAACGATCTTTCGCTACAACTCACAACTTTTTGGTAAATTGCGATAGCTTTGCAGGTTTCGGCTCGCTTCTCAGCCCTCTGATACCATACGAGGCCGAGCCCAATTGAGGCTTCTGTACAGGCACTTTGATATGCCGCAATGCCAATCCAGATTAAAGCATAGTTTCCGGCGCTCTGGTATCCAACAAAGCCAAATACAGTAAAGGCAGTTTTGCCAGCATTTTGATATCCAGTAAGGCCCAACATGGTTGTGGCATTGTCGCCAGCTCTCTGGTAAAACGAGACAATCGCGAAAACACTTGTTTCAGATTCGGCGTTGCCGGCGATGGTCCAAATATTTCCACCGATGTTGAATGGCGCACATAGCAGAGCCAGCAGCCACGTTCTCATCGCCAAGTCCCCGATTGGGTCTATAAAGAACCAAATGGTCCAGTACACAGCTACTGTTACGATGAAGAGCATAATATTTTTCAGCGCAGTATCTTTCATTTTCAGCCCTCCTTTTGGGTTGGTTAGTTTGAGCCTATTTTTAGAACACCTAGCCCCATTATACACCCAAAAGAAATGGCTGTCAAGCCCTAGATTTAGCTTCAATTTTAAGGTAAAATTTCGGAGTGGCAGAAAAATTTTATATTACAACTTCAATTCCATACCTGAACGCAAAGCCGCATTTGGGGTTCGCGCTGGAAGCTTTGCAGGCGGACGCGATCGCGAGATACGGCCGTCTTTTGGGAAAAGATGTTTTTTTTCTTTCTGGGACGGACGAACACGGAGCCAAAGTCATGAAAGCGGCGGAAGCCGCCGGAAAAACACCCAAAGAATTTGTTGATAGTCTCGCCAAAATTTTTCAGAGCCTGCTTAAAAAATTAAATATTTCCAACGACGATTTTATACGCACTTCCGATGAAAAGCGCCATTGGCCGGGCGCCCAGCTTCTTTGGGAAAAGTTGGCAGCTTCCGGAGATATTTACAAAGGTTTTTATAAGGGGCTTTACTGCGTGGAGCATGAAGCGTTTATTACCGAAAAAGACATGGAGGGAGGCGTTTGTATTCTCCATAAAAAACCGCCGGAAAAAGTGGAAGAAGAAAATTATTTTTTTAAACTTTCAAAATACACTAACCGCCTTAAAGAGGCTCTAATAAAAAGCGAGATTAAAATCTTGCCCGATTTTCGCAAAGAAGAAACATTGAATATGTTGAAAGAAATCGGAGATGTAAGTTTTTCGCGCCCCGCCAAAGATATTTCTTGGGGCGTGCCTGTGCCCGGAGACGCCACGCAAACAATGTATGTCTGGCCGGACGCGCTCGCCAATTATATTACAGCGTTGGGATTTGGAAGTCCGACTTCCTTAGGA
>JAUYMO010000010.1 GCA_030699445.1 Candidatus Giovannonibacteria bacterium | reverse complement strand
AATTTAAGGTTTATTGCTTTATGTCCGACGGCGAGCAGGACGCAGGAAATACTTGGGAGGCGGCGATGTTCGCGGGAAAATATAAATTAAATAATCTCATTGCGCTTGTTGACCGCAATAATATCCAGATAGACGGCATGACCGAGGACATTATGCCTTTGGAGCCCTTTCGCGCGAAATACGAAGCGTTTAATTGGCATGTTTTGGAAATTGACGGGCATAATTTTGAAGAGATTGTAAACGCCGTTGAAGAAGCCAAGGCGATTTATGAAAAACCGACCGTGATTATTTCGCATAATATTCCCGGAAAGGGGATTAAAGAAATGGAATTTGATTACAAATGGCACGGCATTTCGCCAAATAAGGAGCAGGCGGCAAAATTTTTAGCTGAACTCCGCACATTGGGCGGAAAAATTAAAAGCGAGCACGAATAATATGCCAATAAATCCGAAAGCAAAATTAGTTGAGAATATTTTAGAAAAAGCGAAGCTGGAGCAGTCGCCGACGCGAAAAGGCTACGGCGAGGGGCTTTTGGCGGCGGGCGAGGCGAACGAAAAAGTTGTCGCGCTTTGCGCCGACCTTACCGAATCAACCCAGATGCATCTTTTCGCCAAAAAATTTCCGGCGCGTTTTATTCAAATGGGCGTGGCCGAGCAAAACCTGGCGGCGGTCGCGGCGGGGCTCGCGAACTACGGAAAAATTCCTTTTATTTCTTCTTACGCGATGTTTAGCCCGGGCAGAAACTGGGAGCAAATTAGGACGACAATTTGCTACAACGAAGTTCCGGTAAAAATAGCGGGTTCGCACGCTGGAGTTTCCGTGGGGCCGGACGGAGCGACGCACCAAGCGGTTGAGGACATCGCGCTTATGCGCCCGATTCCAAATATGGCCGTGATTAATCCCTGCGACGCCAATGAAGCTAAAAAAGCGACAATGGCGGCGGTTGGAATAAACGGGCCTGTTTATTTGCGTTTCGCGCGGGAAAAAACACCGGTCTTTACCGCGCCGGAAACGAATTTTGAAATTGGCAAAGCGGAAATTTTTTGGGACGCTCCGAAGGAAGTCCGACTTCCCGAAGGAAGTCGGACTTCCCAAAAATTAGATGTCGCAATTATTGCCTGCGGCCCATTGGTGCATAACGCCATTTTAGCCGCGGCGGACTTGGAAAAAGAAGGAATTAAAGTTAGAGTCATCAATAATCATACGATAAAGCCGATGGATGAAAAAACTATTATAGAAGCGGCGAAAGATGCCGGCGCGGTTGTGACGGTTGAAGAACATCAAATTGCCGGAGGCATGGGTTCGGCCGTCGCGGAGGTTTTGGCGAAAAATTATCCTGTGCCGATTGAATTTGTCGGCGTGCAAAACCGTTTCGGCGAATCCGGCACGCCCGATGAACTGATTGAACATTTCGGTATGGGCGTTTCGCATATTAAAGAAGCGGTTAAAAAAGTTTTAAAAAGAAAAATAAAATGAAGCAATACGATTTTATCGCGATAGGGGACACGGTGACGGACGCTTTTATCCGTTTAGAAAATCCCTCGGCGCATTTGGATATTGATAAGGGCGCAAAGGAGATCTGCATGCGCTTCGCGGATAAAATTCCTTATAAAGATGTTACCGTGGTGCCGGCGGTGGGGAACAGCGCCAACGCGGCGGTGGCCGCTTCGCGCTTGGATTTAAAAAGCGCCTTAGTTTCAAACATCGGAGATGATTATTTCGGAAAAGAATGCCTGGACGCTCTTAAAAAAGAAAATGTCGGCGCGGAATTTATGAAAATGCACGCTGGCGCAAAAACAAATTACCATTATGTTTTATGGTATGAAGACGACCGCACGATTTTAATCAAACATGAAAGCTATCCATATAGTTTGCCGG
The DNA here is from genome assembly GCA_030699445.1 of Candidatus Giovannonibacteria bacterium. Lineage (GTDB taxonomy): Bacteria > Patescibacteriota > Minisyncoccia > UBA11713 > 2-01-FULL-45-33 > GWA1-44-29. Next base: position 7,783 of record JAUYMO010000010.1, on the reverse strand, counting down.
ATTTTGACGACCCCAAGTGGGTTTATTTTTCTTCTTTGGGAGGAAATTCGGAAGAGTTCCATAAAACTGTTGAGAATTATTTAATGGCGCATCCTGATATCAAATTGGCTTTTCAGCCCGGCACTTTCCAGATAAAAATGGGCAAAGAAAAAATCGCAAAAATTTATCAAAGAACCGAAGTTTTTATCTGCAATAAAGAAGAGGCGCAGATAATTTTAGAGGCGAAAGAAAAAGATTTAAAAAAATTGATGGCAGGGCTTCATCAGCTGGGCCCGAAAATAGTCGTGGTAACGGACGGTCCGGCGGGCGCCTACGCTTCTGATATTGCTTCCGCGTGGTTTATGCCGCCATATCCAGACCCCAAACCGCCTTTCGAGCGGACAGGCGCGGGAGACGCGTTCTCTTCAACGCTTGTGGCTTATTTGGCGAAAGGCATGAGCTTGACGGATTCATTAAAACGCGCGCCGATTAATTCAATGTCCGTGGTGCAATATGTCGGCGCAAGGGAAGGGTTGCTTTCGGCGGATCAAATTGAGGATTATATAAAAAAAGCTCCGCCAGATTATGAGCCCAAGAAAATATGAATTTAGGCGATTATTTGAAAAAAGCGCTGGCGGAAAATTGGGCAACCGGTCATTTTAACGCGTCGGAGTCCGACCAATTCCGCGCGATTTGCGAAGCCGCGAAAGATTTAAATACAATCGCGATTATTGGCACATCCGAGGGCGAAGCAAAACATTTGGGTTATTTTGAAGCGGTTGCTTTGCGCGATGCTTTTAGAAAAGAGCTCGGCATTCCGATTTTTTTAAATTCAGACCACCATAAAAGCGTGGAGGCGGCTAAAAAAGCGGTGGACGCCGGATACGATTCCATACATATTGATTTATCCGCGGAGCAATATGAAAAAAATGTTTTCGGAACCAAGGAAATTGTTGAATACGCGAAAAATAAAAATCCCCAGATAAGCGTTGAGGGCGAGCTTGGGTATTTAAGGGGGGAATCAAAAATAGAAAAAGAAAAAATAACGGTCAAGCCGGAAGATTTAACCAATCCTGACACGGCAAAAGATTTTGTTTTAAGCACCGGCATAAATCGCTTGGCAATTTCTGTTGGCAATATCCACGGGATTTCTATGGACGAACCAGCGCTGGATATTGATAGAATCAAAAAAATAAGAGAGGCAGTGCCGAAAAATGTCGCGCTGGTTTTGCACGGCGGCTCCGGAATACCGGATGGGCAGATTAAAGCCGCGATTGCCGCGGGTATTGCGAATATTCATATAAACACGGATATTCGCGTGGCTTATGCCGGAGCCTTGCGCGAAGAGTTTTCAAAAAATCCCGATGAGGTCGTGCCGTATAAATTTGACGCTTCCGCCAGAGAAGCCGTCAAAAAAATCGTAAAAGAAAAACTGATTTTATTCGGCGCAGAAAATAGGATATAAAAAATTATACACTGAATTTGTACGATCGGAGGATTTCAGTGTATCATAAAATTGTATAAGAAAAAGGATAATCTATGAACCAACTTTATCGGATACCGCGCTTTTAATACTCGGCGGGGCAAGTAAAATTTTTATTGAATCGTTTTGGCCGCATCCTTATTATCATACTTTTTGCGAACACGCCAATAAACGTTCCTTCCGCAATGCTATTGATCGTCTAGAAAACCGCGATTTAATAATCGGCGAGAGGCAGAAAGGCGGGCGAGTAGCGTTTTCTCTTACGAAAGGAGGCCAAAAATTAGCGGATAGGATTTCTCTCAAATTAAAACTGGCTAAAACGAGGAAGTGGGATGGTAAATGGCGGCTTTTGATTTTTGATATTCCGGAGCGCATCCGCGCGCGGCGTGATTTTTTTAGAAAAGAACTACAGGATTTTGGATTTTATCAGCTTCAAAAAAGCGTATGGGCGTATCCTTATCCGTTACCCAAAGATTTTTTTGATTTGTGGAAAGATTTTAATCTAGATAATCATTTAGTAGCAATAGAATCCGCGAAGATTACTGAAGACGAAAATTTGCGCAACTTTTTTAGTCTTTAATATACATACACTGTTTTCTCACGATCGGAGGAAAACGATGTATCGCTGTTTTATCGTATTGTAAATTTTTGAATAAAATTTAAACAATATAAAAAAACTGCCGGAAGATTGTCCCTCCGGCAGATTAGCAAACGCTTAATTTAGCGCTTGCCTTCTTACCATCCCTGGTATTGGAATGAGCTTGCTCCGGCGCTGGAGTTGACGGTTGTTTTGTTCTCCGGCGGGCGTAGAATGGCGGCGCCACCTATTATACCTCCAGCCATAACAGCTGACGAGCCCACGCCCTTTAAGAGATCTGACCCGACCGACGGGCTCGCGGCATAATATGATCCGTCTTTTTCGCAAGGTTTAGACCGATCGCATCTGAAAGCCTCAACAGCCATTACCTTGGGAGTAAAAAAATTGCTGTCTCCCTCTATCTGGACGTATTGCCTGATACTGCCGTCAGGTAGAACCGTTACCCCTAAAGTTCTGACTCCGGCCGCGTTAACGCATCCCGAAATGAGAAGCACCAAGCCCAACATTAGGCTTTTTGGCCCCTTTTTACTCATAAAAACACCTCCTTTTCAAAGATGACTAGAGTATAGCAAAGTAATTAAATTGTGTCAATAGTTATTAATAAAGCAAAAATATGTATCATAAACTCATGCTTAAAATATTTGTGACCAGAAAAATACCGGAGGCGGGGATAAATAAATTAAAGAACGCCGGATATGAGGTGGAAGTAAATCCGGAAGACAAAGTGCTTGCGAAAGATGAGCTGATTTCGTATTTAAAAAACGGAAAATACGACGCCGTGCTAGCACTCTTAACCGATAAATTGGACGCGGACGTTTTTGAGGCGGCGGGAGCGCAATGTAAAATTTTTGCCAATATGGCGGTTGGTTTTGATAATGTGGATATTGAGGCATCCAAAAAAGCGGGGATTATGATTGCGAATACTCCCGGAGTTTTGACGGATACCGTTGCCGAGCATACTTTCGCGCTGATGCTCGCGATAGCGCACCGCGTTGCCGAGGCCGACAGATTTGCCCGCGCCGGAAAATACCATGGCTGGGAGCCGATGATGCTTTTGGGCACCGACCTTTCTTATAAAACCATCGGCATTTTGGGTTTGGGGAGAATCGGCTCGCGCGTGGCTTACCATGCCGTGAAAGGATTCAACGCCAAAGCGATTTATTATGATGTAAATAGAAACGAAGAATTTGAAAAAGAATTTTTGGATTCGACAGGTTCACCACAAGCCGCTTTTCGTACAACTCCCGAAGAAGTTTTGCGCGAAGCAGATTTTGTTTCAATCCATGTCCCGCTTTTGCCCTCCACGCGCCATCTGATTAACGCCGAGCGTTTAAAAATTATGAAGCCGACCGCCTATCTTGTGAATACTTCTCGTGGCCCTGTGATTGACGAAAAGGCGCTGGCGGAAGCGCTGCAAAATAAAATTATAAAAGGCGCCGCTATTGATGTCTTTGAAAACGAACCCGCGATTGAGCCTCTGCTTTTAAAACTGGACAATATTATTTTAACTCCGCATATCGCTTCGGCCACGGAAGCCACGCGCGATAAAATGGCGGAGCTGGCAGCCGAAAATATCATTTCGGCCCTTTCCGGCAAAGAACCGCCTAATCTTGTAAAGTAGGCCGTTTGGGTGTAGTATATGCTTTATGGAGTCAATAATTGCTGAAAAACGCGATATTTTAGGCAAAAAAACGAGAAACCTGCGCAAGCAGGGCTTTTTGCCTGCCGTGGTTTACGGCGGCGGAAAAAGCGCCCTGCCTATTACCATAAAAGAGTCAGAATTTCTCAAGCTTTGGAAATCAGCCGGCGAATCAACTGTGGTGGAGCTGGATATAGGGGAAGAGAAAAAAAATGTTTTGATACACGATGTTGATATTGACCCCCTAAAAGACAATCCCATCCATGTTGATTTTTACACGGTGGATATGACTAAAAAAATTCATGTGGATGTGGCGCTGGAATTTATCGGCGAATCCGACGCGGTTAAGGCCGGTGGAATTTTAGTGAAAGTTTTGCACGCGCTTAAAGTGGAGGCGTTGCCGAACGACCTGCCTCACTCAATTTCAATAGATATTTCAGAGTTAAAGGCCGCCGGGGATTCTATTATGGTGAAAGATGTAAAAATGCCACACGGAGTAAAAGTTTTGGATAATTCCGAAGAAACCATTGTGATGGTTGAGACCCCGCGCGCCGAGGAAGAAGTAAAAGCGGAGGAAACCGCCGAAGCGCCGTCTTTGGAATCCATTGAAGTGGTTGGTAAAAAACCCAAAGCGGAAGCTGAAGAGGAAACCGAGGACAAAAAACCTGCTTCCTCAAAAAATGAGTAACCTGATAAATTTAGCGAACGTTTTTTTGCTGTTTGTTTCCCTCGCTCACGCGCAGGCCCGCCTGCCGGACGGGCAAGTGGACCCGGCGCTGGTCGGTTCTCGCCGCGCAGAATTGGAAGCGCAGTTAAAAGACTACGAAACGCAGATTGACCAATATCAAAATCTTATCTTGGAAAAACAAAAAGAGGCCGACTCTTTAAAGCGCGAAACGGCAATACTAAACGCGGAGATTTCAAAGGCCAAACTCGAGATTAAAGCAAGAACTTTAAATATACAAAAACTTAATTCAGAAATTGTCCAAAAATCCAATAACATCAAAACGCTTGAGAGCAAAATTACGAGCTCCCGAGCCAGCCTTTCGGATTTTTTGCGCCGCACAAAGCAAAATGACGACTTTTCCGTTTTGGAGCTCGTTTTGATTTACGGTACTACTGCGCGGTTTTTCGGAGAGCTCCAGTCAATTAACACTCTTCAAGTCTCTCTGCAGAGCGCAAGAGAGAAATTTAGCGATTTGAAAATTGAAGAAGAGAATGCGCTGGAAGATTTGGCTGACAAAAAGCGGGAAGAAACCGTACTCAAATCTTTGCAAGAACTGCAGAAAAAATTTTTAGAGGGGCGCGAAAAAGAAAAACAAAAACTTATAAAAGAAACAAAAGGCAAGGAGTCGGAGTATCAAAAGATTTTGGAAGTTAAACAAAAAAGCGCCGCTGAAATCAGAAAACAAATTTTTCACCTTTTCGGCGGAGGAGAGTTGAGTTTCGGCGAGGCGTACAATCTCGCTAAAGTTGCCGAGAAAGGTACCGGCGTAAGAGCGGCTTTTATTCTCGCGGTTCTTACGCAGGAGTCCGCAATAGACGGCGTAATCGGGGCTAATGTTGGCAGGTGTTTTTATAACACGCCGCGGAATAATTTTAGCGGGACCGTTATGAAAAACGACCAAAAACCGGCATTTCTCGCTCTTATGCAAGCTTTGAATATGGACCCGAATACTACGCCGGTTTCTTGCCCTATTGCGTCTCATGGCGCGTACGGCGGAGCAATGGGGTCGGCGCAATTTATGCCGAATACCTGGATGCTTTATAATAGTGATATTTCAAAAGTGACAGGCAACAATCCGCCCAGCCCGTGGAGGAATGCCGATGCGTTTGTGGCCACGGCACTCTATCTTAAAAGTAGCCTTGATTCCCCAACATGCAGGAATTACGCCAGAGACAATCAGCGTATTTTGCCATACCAGTTTCTTTTGGAGCGCTGCGCCGCCGCGCAATATTACGCAGGAGGGAATTGGCACAAATTCAGGTTTGCCTACGGCGATCCTGTGGTTGAAAGGGCGGATAAATTCCAACGCGACATAAACGTTCTCAACGAACTCGCCCTCGCCGGCAAATACCAGGAACAGATTGATTTGCTTCAACTTGCTTTTAGATAAATTATTTTTTAAACGCCTCTATAATTTGGTCCAGATTTCCGGACATTATGTTTTGGATGTTGTGCCAGGATTTATTTAAACGATGGTCGGTGACGCGGTCCTGCAGGAAATTATAGGTGCGGATTTTTTCGGAGCGGTCGGCTGTGCCGATTTGCTCTTTTCTTTCTTTGCGCTCCGCCTCCTCCTCTTTTCTTATTTTTTCATCCAAAAGTTTGGCGCGCAAAATCTCTAAAGCGCGCTCGCGGTTTGACAATTGGCTTCTTTCCGTCCGCGAAGAGATAACTATACCCGTTGGCTTATGAAGCAGGCGCACCGCTGTTTCCACTTTATTTACATTCTGCCCTCCCGGGCCTCCGGCTCTGGAAAATGTGACTTCCAAGTCCGCTTCTTTTATTTCTATTTCTTTCTCTTCGGCCGCCGGCATTATTGCCACCGATGCCGTGGAAGTATGAATTCTTCCGGATTTTTCCGTGGCAGGGACGCGCTGAATACGGTGCACGCCCGATTCGTATTTCAAAGCGTCATAAACATTTTTTCCTCTTAGCTCCGCGGTTATTTCCTTGTATCCTCCCAAATCATTTTTTGATTCGTCCAAAATGGTCAGAGCCCAGTTTTTTTTGGGAGCGTACGCCTGATACATCCTGAATAAATCAGCGGCAAAAAGCGCGGCTTCGTCTCCTCCCGCGCCGGCGCGGATTTCCAAAATGGCCTTGTTTCTTTCGCCGCCGCCCAAGCCAAAAATAATTTTTAGTTTTTCTTCAATGCTTTTTTTTCTGGCTTCGTCCGTTTTTTCGTATTCATCCGCCATGACCTTTAATTTTGAGAGCTCGCCGAACCTCATGATTTTTTCCCTGGGCCATTTAAAACTTTCCGCGACGCCCATTTCCAAAGCGTCGTATTCTCGGATGGCTTCATTTAATTTTTGTTGTATTTCTGATGTCATAATGTTGTTGACCCAAACTAAGTTTAGGTCACTGCTGACCTAAACTTAGTTTGGGTCAGTGATGGTTATTTTTTGGTTTTTTTAGCTTTTGCCGCCCTTGCCCTGAATTTTTCAACTCGGCCGGCCGCGTCCACCAATTTTTCCTTGCCGGTATAGAAGGGATGGCAATTGGAGCAGATTTCAACGGTCATTTTTTCTTTTGTTGAGCCAACGGCAAAAACCGCGCCGCATGCGCATTCTATTTTGGTTTTATGGTATTTGGGGTGTATTTCAGCTTTCATAAAAGTCAGTTTAACATATCCGCCTTGCCTTTGCAACGCTTTTCATATATACTCGGTGTATTATGGAAATTACGGAAAATGCCGAAATTGGGGAGCTTTTTGGCGCGGGAGCGCATGTTGGGTATTCCAAAACCCGCCGGCACCCCAAAATGAGGGAATTTATTTTTGGCACCAGGAATAATATTGAGGTTTTTGACCTTGAGAAAACTTTGGCCAATCTGAAAACAGCGGAAGAATTTTTAAAGTCGTTGGCAAAAGAAGGCAAGGCAGTTCTTTGGGTCGGCTCCAAACCGCCGGCAAGCCGGTTCATCAGGGAAGCGGCCAAAAAAACCGGAATGCCGTTTGTCGCGGAGAGATGGCTTGGCGGCACTCTGACCAATTTTAAAGTTTTTGAGGGGCGCCTGGCGCATCTGGCAAAACTGGAAGCCGAAGAAATCTTAAAGCAGCAAAAACTCTCCGAAATATTTACCCAAAAGTTTCAAGAACTCCGCCAAAAAGCAGACATTAAAATCTTTTAGTATAATTGTCGGGTGGATCTCCGAATAATCACAGCTGAACAAAAAGCTCAATATCAGCAAGCTGTAAGCTCTGCTTATAACAAATTAGTAACTCATGTTATCCAGTCCTGGGAATGGGTAGAGTTTAGAAAAAGTCTGGATATTCCGGTATTAAGGTATGGTTTATATGAAAATGGAAAATTAGTTAAAGCCTTCCAGCTAACTTTGCACAAGATTCCATTCACA
>JAUYMO010000009.1 GCA_030699445.1 Candidatus Giovannonibacteria bacterium | reverse complement strand
GGCAATGCGCCGCTCGTGCCTTTCTCCTTCAAACGGAGTTTTAAGCCAAAGTTCAACCGCTTTTTTGGCGATTTCATCGTCAATAAACCGCGCGCCCAAAGATAAAATATTGGCGTTATTGTGTTTGCGCGATAATTCAATAATTTCAAAATTGCCTCCGTAAAAAACCGCGGCGCGCGCGCCTTTTATGCGGTTGGCCGCCATAGCTTCCCCTTGACCAGAACCGCCAATCACCACCCCTCGACTTCGCTCGGGGTCGCCCGCGACAGCGCGGGCGACCGGAAAAATAAAATCCGGATAATCATCTTCCGGTTCATATTTAAACGCGCCTTTGTCTTCAACCTCATGCCCCAACTCTAAAAGAAACTTTTTTAAAGTTTCTTTTAACTCAAACCCCGCATGATCCGCCCCGATATAGATTTTCATACTAAAATATCCGATTTTAATTTTTTGGCTTCTTTAAAAAAGAAATTTTGCCATTCTTTGTGGTCAATTTTCTTGATCATGCGCGGGAAATCCTTTACTTCACGGGCCATAAAGAGACGGGATCCTAATTGAAGCGGGTCAATATGCCAATCAAATTTAATCTTTGCCTTTTTCAGCAAATCGTTGAATCTATATCCTTTTTCTTTAATTATAAAATAAATATCTATAAAATCGCGCGCGCGCGGCTTCATCGCAATAGTATGCACTTTGTTCACCGCAATATCCAGAATGCTATCCACTTCAATATTTTTATATTTTATTCCTTTCTCAATCCTTGGAAATGGATAGTAATTAAAATCAACTTTCAGAATATTTGTTTTAGAAAAATATAATTGAAATGAATGAAGCCCGAGAAAATTGGTGTAATCAGTTTTTTGTATGCCGAGTACTTTTCCAATTTTTTTAATAAAAGAAGACACAAAATTCAGCGGGACTTCTTTGTCTTCAATAAAAAGATCTATGTCTTCAGAAAGGCGATGCTGCAAATAAAAAACTGCGAGCGGCGTACCGCCAGTAAAATAAAAATTATCCCGTAAATATTGCGACTTTCCGGCCAATTCAAGAAAACGGTCCTGTTCAAAAGTTATGATCTTGGCCATAGTAAAAAAAATAAATACTGCTTTTTGACCGGGTCAAGAAAAAGTTTGCGCCAATATCTGCGCAGAAGTATTTTGTCGAGCTTCTCTCCGCCCAAGCCCCAGTTTATCATCTGCTCCAGTTTCCATATTTTATATTGCTCTGGATGCTTTTTAAGCTGTTTTTCGTCAACAGACCAATTATACATGTAGTTATTATAGCATTTTTAACGCTCAAATTCAACATCCGCCCCGATATAGATTTTCATAACGATTCCGCCACTCTTCTTACATGCTCCACCAAAGTTGCGGTATATCCCGCTTCGTTGTCGTACCAAGAAAATACTTTCACGAGGTCGCCGCCTAAAACTTGGGTTAAAGATAAATCAACAATCGCGCCGTATGGCTCGCCCACAATGTCCGAGGAAACTATCGGGTCTTCTATCACTTTTAAAACTTTGGACCATCTCGGGTCAGCCGCGGCTTTTTTGAAAACTTCATTTACTTTTTCGCGGGTTGTGGATTTTTCTAGAAATGCTGATGTGATGCTGATTGAGCCGGTAATTGTAGGCACTCGGAGGGATTCCGCTTGGAATTTTCCTTCAAGCTCGGGAATTGCTTGAATCACGGCTTCCGCCGCGCCGGTTGTGGAAGGCACAATATTTATTGCCGCCGCCCTCCCACGGCGAGGATCTTTCTCATCCGGCCCGTCAACTAATTTTTGCGTCGCGGTATATCCGTGGATAGTGGTCATCACCGCTTTTTTTATTCCAAAATTTTCCAGAAGAATTTTCATAACCGGCGCCACGGAATTTGTCGTGCAGGAAGCATTGCAGGTGATCGGAATGTTTTTTTCGAATCTGTCATCATTTACACCAACAAGCGCGGTTACTACATCCCCGGTCGCAGGCGCAGTTATAACTACTTTCTTCGCGCCAGCATCCAAATGCACCTTGGCTTTTTCACCGTCGGTAAAAAAACCCGTGGATTCAACGACGACATCCACGTCTAATTTTTTCCACGGAAGTTTCGCGGGGTCTTTTTCTGCCAAAAATTGAACGCCTTGCGGCTCCTTTAAATAGCGCCCGTAAACGGAATCATATTTAAGGAGATAGCGGAGCGTTTTTTCATCCCCCAAATCATTTACGGCAATAATATCAAAATCGAGAAGCCCTGCCTTGCCGGCAGGCAGGCCGTAAGCCGCCCTAAAAAACGACCTCCCAATCCTCCCAAATCCATTTATCGCGATTTTTGCCATATTTAAATTATAGCACGATTATCCGGCGGCGGGAGGTTGTTTTTCGCGTTTAAGCAAATAGTTGTAAGCGGCGAGAGCCGCTTTTACGGCGTCGCCCACCGAGATATTATTTTGCTTGTAAGGGTCGTCTGTAATATCGCCGGCGGCGAAAATCCCCAAATGCGAGGTTGAGCCATGCCGCGAGTCAATTTTTATCTGCCCCCATTTATCCAAATCCACCAAATCTTTGACTATCTCCGAATTGGGCTCCGAACCCACCTCCACAAAAATACCTTCAACTGGTAAAACTTTTTCTTCGCCGATTTTTGAATTTTTATATTTTATGCCGCTGACAAAACTGTCCCCTAAAATCTCTGATATTTCTGTGTTAAAAATTATTTCTTTAAGTTTCGGATTATTTTTGATTTTTTCCTGCTCAACAGGATCGCCTTTTAGCGCGTCTCCGCGGCTAAATAAATAAATTTCCGAGGCGTAAGGAAAAAGGTCTACCACCGCCTCCAAGCCAGCGTTGCCGCCGCCCACCACCGCGACTTTTTTATCCGAAAATAACGGCGCGTCGCAAGTTGAGCAGTAAACCACGCCTTTGCCGTTGAATTTCTCTTCGCCCGGCACGCCGAGTTTTTTCCTACGCGCGCCTTGCGCCAAAATCAGCGCCTTGCTTTCGTAAACATTGCCTTGGCCTGCCCGTCCGGCAGGCGGGTCGGTCTTAACCTCAAAATCGCAAATCCTATCTTCACCACACTTAATACTTTTTATTTCCACAACTCGTTCCGGCATTTTAATTTCCACCGCATCGCCAAAAAACCGCACATGTTCCTCTAATTTTTGTGCCAAATCTAATCCGGAGATATGCGGTTCGCCTATCCAATTTTGAATATCGGCGGAAACAACGGACTGCCCGCCGAAAGAATCCGTGATTAAAAGCGTTTTTAATTTTTTTCTCGCGGAATACACCGCGGCGGCCGCTCCGGCCGGGCCCCCGCCGATGATGATAATGTCGTAAAGCATGATAGTTAGTCCGGCACTATTTCAGGCCCCGTGTTTTTATATTTTGTAATATAATTTCTGACGGCATTTTCATCAAACCCGCCGTCCGCGTTTAAATCAAATTTATAAACCCTGCCCCAACTTACCATAGCAATGTCTTTGTCGTTGGCATCGCGCGGAGATAAAACCACTTTACTGCGATAGTTTTTGGCGAGATTTACTAGTTTTTCTTTAGCCGGCGCCGGAATTGATGATTTATAAGAAATCCAAACCCCGCCATGCTCTAAATTATGCACTAAATTTCCGTCCGAAAGCGCGTTATCGTAAACGCCCCAGCGGGCCGGGCTGGCATAATGCGCGCCGGAAGACGGCGGGTTGGTATGGTAATCAACTTTTGTCCCATCCGCCACATGCGCAGCGCCTTCTGTCGCATAACTTCCTCCGATGTCGGGAATGGAGGCAAGCTTTGAAAAATAATTAAAAACAAAATATCCGGCTGTTGCCAAAACCAAAATTATTACTGCCCAAATAAAGAAATTATTTTTTGAGTTCTTCATCAATTATTTTCTGAAATACTGAAAACGGCTGGGCGCCCGAAATCATCTGGCCGTTTACAAAAGTCGCCGGGGTGCCGTTTACGCCCAAAGATTTTCCTTCCGCGTTTGCGTCTTCAACTGCTTTTTTATACTTTCCGGAATCAAAACAGGAATTAAAAGCTGTTTGATTTAAACCCGCTTCTCCGGCAAATCTTTTTAGATTGGCATTGGCGAATGCTCCTTCGTTTTCGCCATTTTGATGATTAAATAAATAATCGTGGTATTCCCAAAATTTGCCTTGCTCTCCGGCGCACCTCGCGGCTTCCGCGGACCTAAAAGATTCTTCTCCCAAAAAAGCGAAATCGCGCCAGACAAACGCGGCCTTGCCGGTCTTTACATAAGTTTCAATGATTTGTTTTTCGGCGGCCTGAAAAAACCTTCCACAAAACGGGCATTGGAAGTCACCGTATTCAATTAAAACAACTTTGGCGGCGGGATTCCCCAAAACAAAATCATTTTTTTGGATTTTTAGAGCGTCCGCGCCCTCTTTAACCACCTCCCCTTTCCCCTCCTTACCAAGGAGGGGACTTTGGGGGAGGTTAGAATATAAAACCGCGCCGGCGACAATAACGCCGGCTAAAATAATCGCCCCGGGAATAAATAATTTTTGGTCCATGTTTTAATTTTAACACAATTAAATCTCCCTGAACACCGGGCTGATGGAATTTACATGAAGAATCACCTCAACGGTTCTGGTAAGCCCGGGGCTTTGGCCTTGGACAATAATAGTGTAGTCGCCTTCAGTAGTGTCTCCGGGGACTGTTACCCCAAAATCAGAGCCGGAAGAATATTGGTTTTGTTTAAGAGTTTGCGGGGAAAAATTATAAGTCGTTCCCGCTGGTAATGCTGGCGAGACTGACTGCACCAACAAAGCGATATCGTCGGTAAAAGCTCCTATCGGAGTTACCGTAATTTTTGTAGTGTCGCTTGTAAACGTTCCTATGCCGGTAACATTAACGTTTATGTCGTTTGAGCTTGTTAGATAAAATTCCGGCACGGAAACAGTCATTACGCTTTCCGCGCAATTATTGTTTTCGTTTGATTCGGTAACTGCCGGATTTGGTTGGTCAGCGCAAAGAACAATGCGGTGCGTGCCGACAGGAATATTTGTCCAACTTCCGGAAACCACATCCAAAAATCCTCCGGCAACAAGATTATTGATAACCGGATTCGGCGTAAGCGTCGTATCTATGGAACCATTGTTATCAATATCTATTTGAAAACGATTAGAAAATGTCCCCGCGGAAGCATCTCCTTGGTTTAAAATAGCGCCCTTAAAAGTAACCGTTGAACCCCCCGCGAGGACACCGGAATTAAGCAAGGGGCCGCTTGAAACTTTCAAATCCGGCTGAACGCCGCAACCGGATCCTGTTCCAACCACTCCGTAATTTGTGCCCTTAAAATGAACCCAGCCAACAACGTCCGACCCCCAGGCGTACCCCTCCCAATTGCAAGCGGAGACACTCACGCCGTAGTTGGAACCGCGCAAATGAATCCATCCGTCCCAGCCGTTTCCTTGCGCCACCAAAACTTTTGCCCAGCCGGAGACTTCGCCGTTTTGCTGATTGAGTTTCGGGCTACAAGGCGATTGCGGGCAGTCTGAATCTTCATTAAAGCTTATCCAACCGATGTGTTCAGACCATGCGTATCCAGAAATATTTCCTCCCGAATTAACAGTAACGCCGTAATTCGCGCCGCCGCCCTGATTGGTTGAATTAAAACTAATCCAGCCGATATTTTCCGACCACGCCCATCCGGAAAGATTATGTTCGGAGCCGGCTTCAACTTTCGGCGCGTGAAAAGTTGGAAGAAAATAAAAAATCGTTCCTAAAACAAAAAGTGCCAAAAGCTCGCCGACATAAAAATTCCTAGCCATATCTTGATTTTACCAAACACAACCACTAAAGCAAATCCTTAGGAAGTCGGACTTCCTAAGACAAGAACTTTCTAGTACGCTAATAAATATGCAACGAGCTAAGCCGGCAATGCACGAAATCTATCACATCTACAACAGAGGTGTTGAACAACGCGCAACATTTATGGATGATAATGACCGTTTTAGATTTATTCACGATCTTTTTGAATTCAATGACAAAAATCCGGCATTGAATCTCGCGTATCATACAAAGCAATCTAAGGAAGTCGGACTTCCTAAGGTTGAGAGGAAAC
>JAUYMO010000011.1 GCA_030699445.1 Candidatus Giovannonibacteria bacterium | reverse complement strand
GCCGCATCGCTTCCGGAGACGTGCCGGAAACGCTCAAAGACAAAGAATTAATTTCGTTGGACTTGGGAGCGCTAGTGGCGGGCACAAAATACCGCGGAGAATTTGAAGAACGCCTGAAAGCCGTGATGAAAGAATTGGAGCGCGCCGCCGGCAAGGTTATGCTTTTTATTGATGAAGTGCATACTTTGGTGGGCGCGGGCGCGGCCGAGGGTTCCATGGATGCTTCCAATATGTTAAAGCCAGCTTTGGCTAGAGGCGAGCTTCACGCTATCGGCGCCACGACCATAAAAGAATACCAAAAATATATAGAAAAAGACGCGGCTTTGGCGCGCCGTTTCCAGCCGGTTTTGGTTGACGAGCCTTCGCCGGAAGACACGATTTCAATTCTCCGCGGTATTAAAAATAAATACGAGCTCCACCATGGCATAAAAATTACCGATGCCGCCATCACCACGGCGGTGAATCTTTCCGCCAGGTACATCACCGACCGCTTTTTGCCGGATAAAGCCATTGATTTGATAGACGAAGCCGCGTCTTCGCTCCGGCTTCAGATGGACAGCATGCCGGACGAATTGGAGCACACTAGGCGGGAAGTTATGAAATTGGAAATTGAAAAAGAAGCGCTAAAAAAAGAGGAATCAAATCCGGATGCAAAGCAAAAAATCCGTAAAATCCAAAAACAGATTGACGAACTGAAAGAAGAAACCGCGGGGCTGGATATGCGCTGGAAGCACGAAAAGGAAACGATTGACGCCGCCCGCCAATTAAAAAAAGATTTGGAAATTTTCCGCCAGGAATCTGACACGGCCGAGCGCCGGGGAGATTTGGCAAAAGTCGCCGAGATAAGATACGGCAGGATTCCCGAATCGGAAAAAAGGCTTTACGCCGAAGAGGGGAAACTGCGGAAAATTCAGGGCAGCCGCCGGATTTTGCGCGAGGAAATTACCGAAGAAGACATCGCAGACATTGTCTCCAGGTGGACCGGCATACCGGTGAGGCGCATGCTGGAATCGGAAGCTAAAAAACTTTTGAGGATGGAGGAAGACCTCAAAAAACGGGTGATTGGGCAAGCCGAAGCCATAGAAAAAATTTCACAGGCAATCCGCAGGTCGCGCGCGGGCATCGCGGACGAAAAGCGGCCGATCGGCTCATTTATGTTTTTGGGGCCGACCGGAGTGGGAAAAACCGAGCTGGCTTTGGCTTTATCCGAGTTTCTTTTTAACGACGAAAAAGCGCTGGTGCGGGTGGATATGTCAGAATACATGGAGCGGCACGCCGTTTCCAAATTCATCGGCTCTCCTCCGGGTTATGTCGGTTATGAAGAAGCGGGAAATTTGACCGAAACCATTAGACACAGGCCTTACGCAGTTTTGCTTTTTGACGAAATTGAAAAAGCGCACCCCGAAGTTTTTAACATTATGCTCCAGATTTTAGACAACGGCACGCTGACCGACGCCAAGGGCAGGCACGTTAATTTTAAAAACACCGTGATTATTATGACCTCAAACATCGGCGGAGAATTCATCCGCGAGATGGGAAGCTTGGGATTTGTCGGCGGGGCGGTTGACCGCGTAAAAAAAGAAGACGACTTGAAAACTAAAATTTTGCGCTCTTTGGAACAGCATTACCGGCCGGAGTTTTTAAACCGGCTGGACGAGGTGATTATTTTCAATTCGCTCCAGCCGGAAGAGTTAAAACAGATTGCGAAAATTCAGATTGCCAGGCTTACCGAAAGAATCAGCGCGCGAGGCATCAAAGTCAGCGTAAGCAAATCCGCTGAAGACGCTCTGGCGAAAGAGGGCTACGACCCGAATTACGGCGCGCGGCCTTTGAGGCGTCTTATTCAAAATAAAATTTTAAATCCGCTTGCGGAGAAAATAATCGGCAAATATCTCAAAGAAGGCGACACAGCGGTGGTTGATTTCCGCGCCGGCGCCTTCGTGATTGAGGTTAAAAAGGAAATTAAAAAACAGGAAACTCCCACCAAGAAAAACGACAAAGCAAAAATAATGGCAAAATAAACCCACTTGGAAACCGAGTTCCCAAGTTAGAGTTTTTGAATCTTATGGAAAATTTCTAGCATTTCCTTCCCAAGCATTGAAGGAATAAAGCGTTTTTTGTCTTCGTCAGAAATATTGAAAATTTTATCTAGTGGCCACACCTCAAATCCGATTGCCTTACCTTTTTCTATTTTTAAATCTTTTATACTGCCATTATAGCGATAAGCGTAAATTGCTCTGATAACATTGTTAGTTGTTTCAGTAGTTTTATCGTAAGTTTTACTCTTCATTATTTGAATGAAGATAAGATTGTTTTTTGCCGCTCGGATTCCAGTTTCTTCCTCAAGCTCTTGAAGTGCAGAATTTTCATAGTCAGCCCCTATTTCAACATGGCCTCCAACAGTCGCGTCTAACAAGTCAGGATAAGTATCTTTATCTTTTTCGCGATGCTGAAAAATCAGTTCACCTTTTGGCGTATAAAACCAAACACGGATTTCTCGATGAAGTAATCCTTGCTTGTGAATATTTTCGCGAGTTTCCTCGCCGATTATTTTTCCAGTTTCATCGACGATATTTAGTTTGCGATTATCAGCCATAATTTTTTGCAGTATTCTTGAATTAGTCCGAACGCATTTCGTCGCCTGCGGCGGCGAGGAAATCTCCCCGCGAAAATTTGGAAAGGCGGCGAAGCCGCACCGATGACAATTTCAAGTTTTTCTTTGGCGGCAAGATTCCTGAACTTCTATCCTTTGGCCTTAAGAAATTGATATTGTATTTGATTTGCTCTGAATACATTCAGTAACTTCACCGTTGGCAGAAATTGATTTACAAAATAGTCGTCCAAATTAGTTTGCACTGCGCCTAGATCAGTAAGTTGTATCACCAAACAGATATCGGATGAATTACATGTTATGGAAATTGGTTCGGCATTTAATTTTTGTATCGTCTTTGAATCAGTCCCGTAACATTCATAACAACCCACATGCTTTACAAGCGTCTTCAGGCCATCAACTGTCATTTCCTTAGCTACTCCACCATGAAAATAATCGAATCGAGCATATCCATCTTTGAAGGCATCGATACTTGCCCCTTTGGAAGTTTCTTCTTTTGGATAAATTCTTACTACTATCCGCTCCGCATTATTTTCTGTAAAAGTAATGTGAAGAAGCGAGTAATCTCCACCATCTTGTATTACTTCCTTGGCGTTCTCCGTAAATTTCCAATTTTGTGGATAACTAAATTGGAGTCCATTTTTTTCATTTTTATATACTTTCCAGCTTGCAGTTTCACTGGCCGGTTGTGTGGTTGAGGGCGGTGTTGTCGTTTGTTGAGTAACCGGTTTTTGTTCTCTAGTAAAAATAAAGTATCCACCAACAGCAATGATGGCAACAATCGCTACGACCAAAACAACATTTGCAAAACCTTTTTGATTCATACATTTAATTCCGAATTGGTTAAAAAATTTTCTTTTCTTCTTTCCGTTAAAACATGGTTCGAGCCGATTGTTTTTCCGGTGTTTTTGCGCAGGGAAGGATTCGAACCTTCGTAGCCCTTCCGGGCGTCCCGCCTGCGGCGGGATGCGGGCCTTACTTTTGCGTGGGGCAGGATTCGAACCTGCGTAGCCCTTCCGGGCGCGCGGTTTACAGCCGCGTGTAATTGACCACTCTACCACCCACGCACTTTTTCTATTAATTTTTTAAATGCTTCTCCTCCTTTATAAGACTTGATTTGCCTTTCTCTTTTAATCGCAGTAGTTCTGTCAGAAAGACTTTCACTATAAACTACTTTATAAGGAACTCGTGATTTTGTAAAACGTGACGCTCCACTATTATGCTTCAAAACACGGCGTTCCAAATTTTTAGTTTGCCCTACGTAATAAGAACCATCTTTTAAGCTTTGTAAAATGTATACGTAAAACATAATTATATCCGTTTCGGGCGTCCCGCCTGCGGCGGGATGCGATTGATCCCGCTTGTGGCGGGACCACCTGCGCGAATAGTTGTATTATAAACGAATTTATGAAAAAATAAAAGACGCGCGCCGATGTAGCACAGTGGTAGAGCAACTCCATGGTAAGGAGTAGGTCGTGGGTTCAACTCCCACCATCGGCTTCATTTATATTAAACTCAAAATTTTATCAAAGATTTTTTTGGCCGTGGCGCCTTCCGCGAGCCGGGCGCGGTATTCTTCGGGAACGCAGACGCGGAGCGCAGCGTATGAACGGCCGTATTCTTCCATATTTTCATAATGCGCCGGATAAGCGGTTTTAAGCTGAAGGGGCCCTTGGGGGCTGTAAATTTTTATGTCTCCTCCTTTAAATCTGTCCGCGCGGACGATTGGAACAATAAGCACGTCGTACGGCGAAATGCCCGCGATTTCCGCGACCGCGTTTTCCATCTCCAATAATTTTTCAGAATTTTTTTCCTGGAAATTTGGAGAAGCAATGAGCCGCTCTATTGTTCCGACGTCTACTCCGAAAACCCTGATTGGTTTTTTGGCAACCGGACGGGCTTCAGTAAATTCTTTGTGGCGCAAAACTATGGTTTCTTTGAAAATATTATTATTCAAAAAAAGCGGAAAAAGCCGATCCACGAGAGGATTTTTTGAGGCCTGAAGCTTGCCCAAAAGCTCAAAATCGCGCATGCCCATAAGGTCGCTGTTTTTCAACGAGCCGTCTTTAATCAGCGCGTAAGCCATTTTCTGCATCATCCGCTGGGCGATAACCGATTTTTTCCGAAGGTAGACGCTCTTGTACATTTTTATGTAAAAATCCTGGACTTCTTTGGCGACGTCTATCACTTTCGGGTCAATAACCAGCTCATTGTTTATGAAATAAATATGGTTTACCAGATAGCTGACGCCTGAAAGCTTGCCGACATTTGTCATAAGGCCGTCGCGCTCCAGATAATCCAGTTTTTCAGTTCCTATGTTTTTATCGTGCACAGCGAGATGCAGTGGATTTTTGTTCGCGAAAATATCCTTAAAAAGCCGGAAATCAATTCCGCACGCTTCTATTTCTTTTTTTAATTTATCAATCAGGCGCAGGCCCTGCTCGTTGTTGTCGTACGGGCAGAGGGGCTCGGTGACATGCGAGAAAGCGGGGTGGCCTATGTCGTGGAAAAGCGCGAAGCCGTTGACCGCGCGCGCCTCCTCTTTGGATATGAGATTCAAATCAACCCATTTTTTGGTGAGCTCCGCGGTCAGCGCGTAGGCGCCGTAGGAATGCGCCTGGCGGGTGTGCGTCGCCATGGGAAAAGTCATATAGCTCATCCCCAGCTGGTATTTAAAAGCCAGCGCCTGGAATTCCGCGGTCTGAACCATAGGCAAAACCGGCCGGATGTCTATAATTCCGCGGATGGGGTCGGAAACAACTTTTGGGCTTATAATCTTTTCCACCTTTTAATGTTAAAATATAATAGATGTTTTGGAAAATTCTTATTCTTTTGGTGTTTATTGTTATGTTGCTTACTTTAAGCGTGCCCAGAAAACAAAAGCTTATTTATGGCGTGACTTTTTCGCAAAAATTTTCAGAGGAGCTTGTGGGCAATGATTGGCGCAAAAATTACATCGCCGTTTTAGATGATTTAAAAATAAAAGATTTGCGCCTGGTGGCTTATTGGGATTTACTTGAGCCGGCGGAGGGCAAATTTGATTTTGACGATTTGGATTGGCAGATTACTGAAGCCGGGAAACGCGGCGCGAAAATTATTTTGACGTTAGGCAGAAAAACTCCGCGCTGGCCGGAATGTCACGATCCGTCATGGGCGAAGATAAGCCATTCTTACGACGGCGCTTTATTAAATTATATTAAAGAAACTATCAACCACTATAAAGATAATCCCGCTGTTTGGTCTTGGCAAGTGGAAAACGAGCCGCTTTTTCCGTTCGGCGAGTGTGGAACGACCCAGATTTCTTTATTAAATCAGGAAATTAAATTGGTAAAATCGTTGAGCGATAAGCCGGTTATTCTTACCGACTCCGGCGAGCTCGGGTTCGCCTGGCCGTATCTTGCCGTAAAATCGGATATTTTCGGCACAACGCTTTATAGATATGTAAGCAATAGATTTTTTGGGAATATTCGCTATTCGCTGATCCCGGCTTATTATTTCAGAATCAAAGCGTGGTGGGCGGAAAAAGTTTTGGGAAAACAAATTTTAATATCCGAACTTCAGGCCGAACCGTGGAATAACGGCGCGATGAATCCGGAAATTTTTAACGAGATTATTAGTTACGCCGAACGTTCCGGTTTTCCAAAAGCGTATCTCTGGGGCGCGGAATGGTGGTATTTTATGAAAGAAAAACAAAATAAGCCAGAGATGTGGAATGCGGTAAAAGATTTATCGGCTAATTCGCACGAATAAGAGAATAGTTATGAAATACGAATTTCCAAAAAACTTTTTCTGGGGCGCGGCGGCTTCGGCGTATCAGGTGGAAGGAGGAAACCATAATGATTGGACGGAATGGGAAAAAGCGACTGGACACGAAGAATCCGGCCGCGCATGCGACCACTATAACCGCTTTAGAGAAGATTTTGATATCGCGAAATCGCTTGGCCACAACGCGCACCGTTTTTCCATTGAATGGTCTAGAATAGAACCGGAAGAAGGTAAATGGGATGAAAAAGAAATTCGGCATTATCAGGAAGTCATTGACGCCTTGCGCGAACGGGGGATTGAGCCCTTTGTGACGCTTTGGCATTGGACATTGCCAATTTGGGTTGCTAAACAGGGCGGATGGGAAAACAAAAAAACAATAGACGACTTCGCGCGCTATGTGGACAAAATTGTACGATCGGTCAAAGGCCACTATTGACAAGTAAACGCTTCGGGAGTATAATTGGGGCAGAAAGCTTGAAATAAGGCCAACCTAGGGCCTTTGATCTAGGCAAAACGGGTTATTTAAACCAAAAAG
>JAUYMO010000056.1 GCA_030699445.1 Candidatus Giovannonibacteria bacterium | reverse complement strand
CATTGCGACGACCACAGGCAATGCGGCAAGTTTTGAGGGAAAAATTTTAGTATTTGTTAATTTGGGATATTCTCGCCTTGACGGCGCGCTGACTAACGCGGACTTGACGCAGACGAACGCTTGGAT
Organism: Candidatus Giovannonibacteria bacterium; assembly: GCA_030699445.1. Taxonomy (GTDB): domain Bacteria; phylum Patescibacteriota; class Minisyncoccia; order UBA11713; family 2-01-FULL-45-33; genus GWA1-44-29. The sequence continues at coordinate 6,674 of JAUYMO010000056.1, read as the reverse complement.
AGTTGACCAAACCACCGGCCGAGTCAAAACTTCTTACGCTTTGGATCTGGATAATAAAGACATCGTGAATGTCCAAAGGATTCTTTCCGCTTCTGGGCTTTGGAGTATAGATGAAAACGGGAAATTAATTGCGCGGGAAATTGAGACGCAAAAACTCACCGTTACCGGCCCGCAGGGAATTACGATTTTAGACCGCGCCACTGGCGGGCAGGTCTGCGTTTATTCGGAAAATAATATTTTGAAATCAGAATCCGGCGCTTGTGGAAGTATTAATGCGAATGTTACAAATTCAAGCACGAATGCTACGAATACTCCCGCAGACACCACCCCTCCCACCATTACAATTTTAGGAAATAATCCCGCTGTAATTGATGTCGGCGCGAGTTACGCTGACCCCGGAGTCACAATTTCAGATAATGTTGACCAAAACCTCGGCTACGCCGCATCTTTGAACGGTGGGCCAGCTCTTTCCCAGGGTGCAGGCCTTTCGTTGGACACCTCAACCACCACAACGCACACGATTCTTTACACGGCAACCGACAGCGCCGGAAACAGCGCCACCGCTTCAAGAACGGTGGAAGTGGTTGAAATTCAATAACCCGCCGCGCCGTAGTGTATACACTTTTGTACGATCGTGATAAAGTGTAGCCATGCGAAGAACAATAATATACAAGCCGTCCGTTGCCGAATCTGTTTTAGTGGCACTTGAGAAATGTAATAAGGGCGCCATAGACGTTTTACTGGGCGCGGAGCCGGGCGGCAACAAGCGCCATTTGCGCACAGCCATAAGCAGGCTCCGGAAAAGAAATTTAATTTTTGGAGAAAGGATAGGCAAAAAATTAGTTTTTGCTCTCACGGAAATCGGAGAGTTGGAAGCTCAAAAAATTACACTTAAATTACAAATGTCCAAGCCAAAGCGTTGGGACGGCAAGTGGCGGATTATTATTTTTGATGTTCCTGAAAAGATAAGAGGGAAGCGTGATCTTTTGCGGAAAGAACTTAATAACTTCGGTTTTACGCAGCTTCAGCGCAGCGTTTGGGCTTATCCTTATCCATTACCAAAAGAATTTGTGGAACTATGGGATAATGCCGGCATTCTTAAGTACTGCGTTGTTTTTGAAGCGGTTAATGTGACCGACATAGGCGCGCTAAAACAATTTTATTTTCCAAAGCATCCCTAACTACATTCTTAATCTATTGGGCTACACTTTTGTACGATCGGAGGATTTTGTAGCCCTTAGCGTGTTGTGTTTAAAGATTATATTATGCTAAAATAAGCCGATGCTAGACATAAAATTCATCAGAGAAAATAAGGATTTAATAAAGGAAGCGGCGCGGAAGAAGCGTATGACCGTTGATATTGACCGGCTTTTGGCGGTTGACGAAAAAAGAAGAGCGCTGATTTCCGAAGTTGACGCGCTAAGGCAGGAGCATAAAAAATTCACAGAAGCGTCCGAAGAAGCAAAAATTTCAAAAGACAGGCTTTCGCGTAAGGAATTTGAATTGGGCGCTATGGAAAAAGAATTTGAAGAGCTGATGCTACAAGTTCCAAACGTGCCGGACCCCTCCGTGCCGGAAGGAGAATCGGACGCGGAAAATCAGGAAATCAGAAAATGGGGAGAAATAAAAGTTGAGCATGGAAAAAATTATGTGAATCTGATGCAAGCGCGGGGCGCGCTGGACCTTGAACGCGGAGCAAAAATTTCGGGATTTCGCGGTTATTTTTTGAAGGGAGACGCCGCGCTTTTGTCTTTGGCGCTTTGGCAATTTACTTTGGATTTTTTGGTAAAAAAGGGTTTTACGCCTTTTCTTGCTCCAGCTTTAGCAAAAAGAGAAAATTTTTTGGGCACCGGCTGGATTGGCGGAGCTACTTCGGAGGCGGGAGAAGATATTTATAAAACACAGGATGATGTTTACCTTTCCGGCACGGCCGAAGTCCCGATGATGGGTTATCACGCGGATGAAATTTTAAAAGAAGAGGAATTGCCGAAAAAATATGCCGCTTTCTCGCCGTGTTTCAGGCGTGAAGTCGGGTCTTACGGAAAAGACGCCAAAGGAATTTTTCGCGTGCACGAATTTTTTAAAATTGAGCAGATTATTTTATGCCGTGCTGACCATCAGGAATCGGTAAAGTGGCATGAAGAGCTTATAAAAAATTCTGAAGAAATCATGCAAGCGCTTGAAATCCCTTACCGCGTGGTTTTAAATTGCGGGGGCGATTTGGGTTTGGGACAGGTCAAAAAACACGATATTGAAGGCTGGATACCTTCCGAAAATAAATACCGCGAGACGCATTCTGCCTCGTATTTCCATGATTTCCAGACGAGGAGATTGAACATCAAATACCGTAGCGCGGACGGGAAATTGCATTTCGCCCACTCTTTAAACAGCACAGCTATCGCTACCCCCAGAATTTTTGAGGCGTTTTTTGAGAACCATCAAAATCCAGACGGCTCCATAAAAATTCCGGAGGCTCTCAAAAAATATTATGGAGCTGGCGGATTATTATAAAAAAAGGAAACGGAAGCAATTTGCCGGCAAGGCAGTAATTTTTGGCGGAGGATTGCTGCTAATTTTATTTATAATTTGGGGATTTTTTTGGGTGCCGTATTTTCGGGTGGCAAATATTAAAATAGAAGGTTACGCGGACGAAAACGGCGTAAAGACCGCTTTAGCCGGTTATTTATCTTCTTTGAATAAATTATTTCTTCCGCGGAATAATTTTTTTCTGCTAAACACCGATAGCGTTAATCAAATTTTAAAAGAAAAGGGGTTTGATTTGGCGGAAGTAAGCAAGCAAATTCCCAGCACGCTTTTAATCCGCTTTATTTCAGCGCCTCCGCTTTTTATTTTCTGCCCGCCCACGCAGGCGGACCAAGATAAAAGCGCCTGTTTTTATATTAACGGCGCGGGCGCTTTGGGTGAACGCGCTCCCAAGTTCAGCGAAAATCCGCTGCCTGAATTGGCGATTTTCGGGCAGAGCTCCGCCAAAATAGGCGACCAGATTTTTCCGGAGCAAAAGGCAAAATTTTTGGGAGAGTTTTTGGGTTCTCTAAAAAATTTAAATATCGCGCCGTTAAAAATAGAGGTCTCTGAAAATAAAGATATTAAAATATTTACAAAAGAAGGATGGCGCATTTTAACTTCTTTTGATGTGCTAGCCGAAGAAACCGCAAGGAATTTAAAACTTTTATTGGACCAGAAAATCAAAGAAAAACGGGCGGAATTGGAATATATAGACATGCGCTTCCCAGACAAAGCTTTTTATAAATTAAAATCTGTAAATCAAAATTGAGCTTCCGGCGCGCGCGATTGGGTCTTTGCCTTTCAACCAGGAATAAGAATCTTCCGGTTTGATAACTATGTCGCCGATTGGTTTGGCTTGGTTGCCAACCAACGAATTTAAAGATACGACGAAATAAGAATCTGCCGGTGGCGGGCCTTTTGCTGACCACCATGGCTCATATTTCTCTCCCAAATAATATTTAGGTGAACCTCCTCCGAAATAATCTAGAAAAATTGTATTTACGCTGTTTACTTCAGCCCAAAACGTCAAACGTTTCAAATCCTGCCCCCAATCATAATTTGAATCAGTCGCGATTTTATATCCGTTTTGCAACCCGCCGCCAAGCTCGTTGTAGTAAGAAAGAAAATAGGGGAAGGCGAAAATAATTTCCGCAACCATCCAGAGCATCATAATCACAATGACAAAATTCCGTTTTATTTCAGATAATTCTTTTGCCACCAAAAAATATAAAAACGGGAAAGTTGGTAAAACATGCCTTACGCCGATATTCAGCGGATTTAAAATTGAGCTAATCCAATAAAAAATTATAAAAACAAAGCTTGCCGTTTGCGGAGAAAAACCCGGTTTTAAAGACTGCCAAAAACCGGGTTTTAAGGAGCGAGCGGCGGATAAAAACGCGATTAAAGCCAAAATATAAAATCCAAGCTGTTCTTTGGTTAAAGCTAGCGTCGGGAAATACAGCCACCACCCTTTTGAAGAAAGTTCCCCTTCAAAATAAGCCGTGTTTCCGCCCGCGGTTCTCCGCGCCATCATTAAAAACCCCTGCGCATAAAGCCCAATGGGCCGCGTTAAACGATGCTCTGCAAGCCAAAAATCAAGCTTAGCCAAAGATGGATATTGGTATCCAGCAAGAATATACTGCGCGTCTTTTATTTGCTCTGCGCGCTGATAATTCCAAATTTGCGGAATATACGCGGCGTAAATTATAGCGAGAGCAATGAGACCGATTAAAATTATTTGCCACGCAGTTTTTAAATAAGAATTTTTGTTAAACAAAATCCAAAGCGCTCCCAAAATCAAATAGACGGGCAAAAGCAAAATTAGCGAAAATTTAAATAAATTTACCAGCCCAAAGATAAGTCCGCAATAAATTAGGGATTTAGCATCGCGCTTCTCCAAAAAACGCAAAAAGAAAATTATTCCCAAGAAAAATCCGAACGCCGCGCCGACATCCGTCGTCACATATCGGCCATGCGCCAAAAAAGTGGGGGAGGCGATGTAGAAAAATAAAGTAAGCAGTCCGGCTTTCGCGCTATAACGCTTTTTAACCCACCAAAACAAAATCCAGCCGAATAAAATGGTGAGTAAAATCATAGGCAAACGCGACCAAAAAAGAATTTGGTCGGCGTTATTTTCGGATTCGTATAAAAGATAATTTCCGGCGGCCCATTGGCGGTCATTTACATTATCTATTTTCCAAAATGGCTGTGCCGTAATATTCTCTTTAATCCGCCCACTGGCGGATAAAAACATAAGAGGCAAAGCAGCCAAACTTTTCAAAAGCGGCGGATGTTCAGGATTTAATCTTCCGTCCTGATATTTCAAATATGTATACCCTGCGCCGATATGCGCCACTTCGTCAAAAATCGCCGAATCGTTCCAACTGGAAGCAGACATCAACCCAAACATTACTATGAGCATTAAAACCGCAAGAGTATTCGTAAATTTACCCATATTTTATTCTACCATCTTTATTGCCAAATCGATGGCCTATACAAATTTTAACGATCGTGTAAAAGTGTATAGTATGGTAATATTAGAGATAGCATAAAAATATGAGCAAATTAAATCTTACTAAATTAGTGCTAAAAACTATCGGCAATTTAGGTTTCGCAACCCTAGATTCCTTTTTCCCTAAAAAATATCCGCAAGCAAGAGTGTGGAGGCAACTTTTAAGGTTAGATTCGGATTATCAATTTAAACGCCAAACTTTTTCCATCATTTTGAATAGATTGCAAAAACAAGGTTTGGTGGAAAGAAAAAATAACAAATGGGGGATAACGAATTTGGGGAAAAAATTTATCAAAAACATAAAAACAACCGATGTGTTTAACTTGCCTAAAAAAGACGGGGTTTTAAGGCTTGTAATATTTGATGTTCCGGAGCGCGAGCGAAGAAAGCGTGATTGGTTAAGACTGGAACTAATCGCCTGCGACTTTAAACCATTGCAAAAAAGCGTATGGAAGGGAGACCGGCCATTGCCTCAGGATTTTTTAGAAAATTTGGAAGAATTAAATTTATTATCTCATGTTCATATTTTCACAGTACGAAACAAGGGCACTATAAAAAGCAACTAAATGTATCTATACAAAACTACACGATCGTATAAAAGTGTATAGTGTGAATATAAATAGTTTATAATTTGTCGCTTAGACCTAATAAGGTTTTAATTATTTTTTAAAACCACAAATCCAGGAGAAGCTTCTAAATGTAAACCTGGGATTTTTTGTTTAATAATTTTAAAAATAGTCGGGCGGTATTCCACGGGCACAAACTCGCATTTTTGCGAGCAATCTGCGGAGTCAAGGTTCTTTAGAGAAATATAATAAATATTTTTCTCGGCTTGTTTTTTCGGATAAAAAGTGTCGGTGATAAAAACAATCGGCTGAAAAGACATGAGCGCGCCGTCCGTGTCAACTTTATCAACCGAGTCGGTAATAACATATTTTTTAATTTCTTTCGGCTCTCGGTTTAGCCAACGGGCTTTTTCCGTAATGTCGGCCTGGAAGGCCTGATAAACGTTAAAATTTGGCGCCCAGCGTAAAAAATACTGGCTGTAAACTTGAAGTGTAGCGGCGGCAAGAAAAATAAAAATGAAAATCCTAAGCCGCGGCCTGATATTTTCCCAAAACCAATCAAGCCCCAGAGCGGCGAAAATTATGGCTGGCGGTATCAAAACAATGGCGCGAAGCGCGTGAGGCAAAGATTCATTTGAAAGCGCGACCGGCAAAATCATGACACCAAACCACAAAAAAAGAAAATTATAAGCATTGCGCGGGGAAACACTCGGTGTTTTTTGGGATTTAACACCGAGTGTTGAAGAGCACAATGCTCCAAAAATTCCGATTAAAAATAAAATTCCAACCGGCCACCAAAGCTGGGGTGAGCCGGCAAAATTGTGCCTCCAGTTAAAATCGCCGGCAAAATTAAACATTCCTAAGGTTTTTACGACATTTTCCGAAAATTGGCCCAACGGATTCGCGGACCCTGCCTTGCCGGCAGGCAGGTTAAAAATTGATATTGCCGAAGTTCTGCCAAAAAAATCCGCCGGATTTTGCGCGTAATACCAAAGCAGAGGAAGCGCCGCCAAAAATGCCATAAAAATAAAAAGGCCGATTAGGCACGGGGCGCAAGCTTTGGAAGTCGG
>JAUYMO010000055.1 GCA_030699445.1 Candidatus Giovannonibacteria bacterium | reverse complement strand
AAAAGGCGTGCTTAAGCCATAGGCAAGCTTGCTTACGAACATTGTTTTAAAACCGTGATGATGCCACAGTTTTTTTATGACGCCAAAACGCTCCTCCGTAATTCCCACCTTTGCTCCGTATCTGGCGACAAATGTTTTTCTTTCCCCGTGCCTGCCGATAAAATAATAAATTGAGTCCGGTATAATATCGCCGAATAGAAGTATGGCGTAAGCTATAAAGGGATTAAAATATCCCGCGGCAACTAAAATTCCGACCACAAACGCGACAATCGGCCCCTCAAAAGCCGCCAAAGGAAAAAGAATAAGATAACGGTATTGGATAAGCAGTTGAGTGATTGTTTCAAGATTCATTTTTTATGTTTTATCCGCCAATTTTCTATTTTTTTGTGGTCGCCGGAAAGCAGGACATCGGGAACTTTATATTTTTTATTTTTAAATACGAAAATTTCTGGCCGGGTGTAAGCCGGAACGCCGATGCCGTAGCGTTTTTCTTCCAAGGACTCGGATTTTCCCAAAACTCCCGGAATATGGCGCGCTACGGCGTCCACAACCGCCATGGCAGGAATTTCCCCGCCTGTGAGCACATAAGGGCCGATGGATAATTCTTGAAACTTGAAACCTAAATCATGGATCACTTTTTTAATTCGTTCGTCAATTCCCTCGTAGCGCCCGGAAATTAAAATTATATTTTTATATTTCATGGCCCATTCTCCGGCCATTTTTTGGTTAAATTGTTTTCCGTTTGCGGAAAGCAAGATAATTAAGACGTCCGACGTCTTCTGGGACTTAGACGTCGGACGTCTAAGTCGTAAGATTGACTTGAGCGTCCTCAAAATCGGCTCAACTTGAAGCACCATCCCCGCTCCTCCGCCGTATGGCTTGTCGTCAACTTTCTTATGCTTATTTTTCGTGAAATTCCTAAGATTCCAGATTTTTATCCGGATTTTTTTATTTTGAACAGCTCGCTTGATTATTGATTCCGAAAAGTAGGAGTCAAAGATTTTCGGGAAAATTGTGACAATATCAAACCTCATACCGCTGAGTTATTGCTGATAAATACGCCGATTTTACGCTGATCGCACTTTATCATACACGATTCGCTTAATTTGTAATTCCGTCGGCGAGAAATTAATAAGAAAGCCAAGTTTATACTCAGACCCTTTGAGGTATTTCCAAAATTGTTCTATGTCTTGTTTTACAATAAATGGTTTGGATTTTAATTCAATAAGAATATTGTGATTAACAATTTTATCAGGGACATATGTGCCGACTTTTTTATCTTTAAAATAAACATCAATTCTTTTCTGAGATTCAACCATCAAACCTTTTGACTCCAATGCGATAGTAAGAGCTCGGTCTATTATTGATTCTTTAAACATGCCCTTAAACTCTTTCCAAACATCAAAACAAGCGCCTCTTATAAGATACGATTCTTGTTCATACAAGAAATCTTCCACTTTATTTTTCATATTGTAGCGTATTAAAAAACAAAAACTGTACTATTTAACATAGCACAGTCCTTGTCTCGCATTCAACGAACCGCAGATTCAGCGCCTTATCGGCGTTTAAATCAGCGTCATTTCAGCGGTTTTAAAGTTTAAGATCGTCAACAACGTCGTCCACTCCCCGGCTTCTCGGAACATGAGTTGAACCTTCCGGCTCCTCAATTTTGAGATTCACGCGCGCGTGGTTTTTGATGCCAACGACGCGGAGCAGTGTGCGGAGAGCTTTGGCGGTGTTGCCCAGCCGGCCGATGAGTTTGCCGACGTCCTCTTTGTCCACTTTCACGGACAAAAGAACGCCCATTTCGTCAACTTTTCGGCTTACTTCCACGGCTTCGGGCTTATCCACAAGCGCTTTCACCACATACTCTAGAAAAGCTTCGTCAGAGTAGTCGCTAGATGCTTTTACAGCCATATTGGATTGCGTTAATTTCCGGTAATATCAACAACTTTCGACCTTTTAGCTTTATTAATTTTTTTGGCTTCAATTATTTTAGCGCCAACCAAAAGATTGTGCGCGGTTGCGGAAATCTGCGCTCCTTGCATAATCCAATACTTGATGCGCTCGCTCGCCAGCTCGGTTTTTTTTGTTTGGGGATTGTATGAACCAAGTACCTCCAAATAGGCCCCGCTTTTGGGAGCGCGCTTTTTTTCCGTAATCACCATTCTGAAACTGGGGATATTTTTCCGCCCGACTCTTTGCATGCGAATTATCAGCATAAAGATAAGTTTATATTAATACAAAAAATATGTCAATTCTTTTTAAGATATTTATATTTGTTAAGCGCGTGCTCGTCCAAAGTTTTGGCGTAATGCGTTTTGCCGTCAAGCCCCGAAAGATAATATAGGAAAGGCGAAGGCGTCGGATAAATAGCGGCTAAAATCGCGTCCATGCCCGGATTGGAAATCGGGCCGGGCGGCAAACCGCGGTAGCGGTAGGTATCGGGCGCGGAATCCACCTGAAGCCCCATGCCGAGCTTCAGCCGCTTCCAAAGGATGCCCGCGGCCAACTTTCTATCTTCCGTTACTTTGACTTCCTCCTCCAAAAGCGATGCCATAATGATAATATCTTTCAGAATTTTTTTCTGGCGCGAAATTTCTCCTAGAATTTCCGACGTTATTTTTTTGTCAAAATTTTCCCTCATGCGCTCCACAACCTGTTCCGGCTCTGAAGTTTTATAAAATCTATAAGTGTCCGGAAAAAGGTATCCCTCCTCGCTTCCCGCGATTTTAGTGAATTCGCTTTGTGAAAAAAGGCCCGCGCGCTCCAGTATCTCCCCTATTTGGCCGGTATTCAAACCCTCGGGAATGGTAACGGCGACTTCGCTCGCGACCGCTTTTTCCGCGGTTTTTCTTTCTATGTACCTCGGCAGTTTGATTAAAACGTAAAAAATAAAAAGCGCCAAAATCAAAACGCCCGCCGCCAAAAACAATTTTTTAATTTCTTGGGATTCGTTCATTTTAATTTGATACTAATGGAACAAATGCAAAGCCCGGATGCTCAATTTCCTCCCATTTTCCGTCCAGCTTTTTTATAAATTCAAAAATACTCCCGCCTGCCGGACGGGCAGGATGCCCAATCGGGGCGACTATTTTTCCGCCGATTTTAAGCTGTTCTTTCCAAGTGATGGGCAATTCCTTTCCTGATGCGGCTACTATAATCTTATCAAATCCGCCGATACGCTCGACGACTTTCGGCAGGCCCAAAGAGCCGTCTTGGCAATAAAAATAAACTTGCCCCAACTTGGGAACCGAGTTCCCAAGTGAGCCACTAAATTTCTCAAAATTTTCTTTTCCGAATTTACAAAGTTCCGGCACCAGTTCAATCGCGTAAACATTCGCTCCAACGGATGCTAAAAGCGCTGTTTGCCAGCCGGAGCCGTAACCGATTTCCATAATATTCTCGCCCTGTTTTGGGTCCAAAAGTTCCAGCATAAAAGCCACCGTCCACGGCTGGGAAATCGTCTGCCCCTTGCCTATCGGTAGGGGTTCGTCAATATACGCGAATTCTTTCAGATTTTCCGGCACGAAATTTTTTCTGTCCACAATGCTAAAGGCCTCAATCAGCCTTTTGTTTTTTAACACGCCTTTTTTGATAAGCATATCCGCTAATGGCATTATTTAAATTATATGCTAAGATACCGCTATGTCTCAAGATAGCCTGATAAAACTGCAATGCCAATCCTGCAAGCGCGTGGGTTATTGGTCAAGCAAAAATAAGAAAAAAGTTGAGCGGAAAATTGAACTTTCCAAATTTTGCAAATGGTGCAGGAAGCATACTGTTCACAAGGAAGGGAAAAAATAAGGGAGTGTCGTCCAATGGCAGGACGGCGGTCTCCACCCCGCCGCTCGCGAGCGACGGGGTCCAAAACCTAAATATGCATTACGTATATATTTTAAAAAGTCTGAAAGATAATAAATTATATATTGGTCACACAGATGATCTAAAAAGGAGATTTGTTGAACATAACCGAGGCAATGTGGCTTCCACTAAATATCGGCGTCCGCTTAAACTGGTTTATTATGAAGCATATTTAGATGAAGAGGATGCCAAGGTGCGCGAGAAAAGTTTTAAGCATAGCGGTTCAGTGTATAATGGATTAATCAAAAGAATAAAGAGAAGCATTGAAAAATAAAGGGTCTGTCGGTTAATGGTAAACCACTGGTCTCCAAAACCAGAACTGCAGGTTCGATTCCTGCCAGACCCGCCGGTCTCCACCCCGTCGCTCGCGAGCGACGGGGTCCAAAACCGCTGATCTAGGTTCGAATCCTAGCACTCCCGCAATTTACACATACCCGGGGAAGAAGTCGGTTTTGATTTGGCTCCGTTTAACGCTGATATTTTTTAGGGCTTTTTCAAACGCCGTAACCATGGCGCGCGGGCCGGAGATGTAAAAAAATCTTTCCTTAAAATCCGGAATCTCCCGTATAATCATTTCTTTGGTTATAAATCCTGTCTGGCAGACGACTTTTATGCCGAGCTTTTCCCGCGCCTCGTTCCAAATATCGTTATATACTGCATCCTCCGCGTTTTTATTCGCGTAAATTAAAATAACATCCCTTTTTTCGTTTTTGTCCAACAAATATTTTATTATGCTCCGGAATGGCGTGATGCCGATGCCTCCCGCCAAAAACGCCAGCTTTCTATTTTTATTTTTCGGCAAAACAAAATCTCCCGCGAGCTGTGAGGCGGTAATTTCATCTCCGATTTCCAAAGCGCCCAAAGATTTTTTAAAAGTGCTCGCGTTTTCATAAAACTTAACTCCCAGCCGGACGCCTTTTTCCGTGGGAGAAGACGCGATTGTAAAATATCGCCTCACTCCCCTGTTGTCTGAACGTCGGTGCCCCAAAGTCCATTCCAGATACTGGCCCGGCTTGAAATTTAATTTTCTTTCCGCGGAAAATAAAAAATCGTAGGTTTCATTGGCGATTTTCTTTTTTTCTTTAAGCTTTAAAACGAGCCTGCCTTTTGGACTTACCAAAAAAGAAAAAATATTTCCAAAAAGCAACGCCAGCTCCGGCGTGGAAAAGATTGTCCCGATGTGGACTTGCGGGGCGAACGCCAAGCCGATTAAAATTCCGTCGCAAACGCGTAAAAATCTGGTCGGAGGAGTTGTAACGGGCTCGGTAAGTATTATAAAAGAGAAAAACAAAATCGGCGATTCAAAAAGCATTTTGCCGAGTATGGTCACGGGGTCGGAACCTCTCAAAATAGCGAATGCCAAAATGGGAACCATAGCGGCGGCAAAAAAACTGAAAAACAAATCCCATCTCAATAATTTTTTTACAATTAAAAAACCGCCTAAAACAACAAACGGCAGCATATAAAAATTCCCCGCCCACCAACTGGCCGATTGGTTGATGGTTATCGCGGTGAGCGCCACGGCGAAAGCCGCCGGATTGAAAATATGTTTTTTTCTGAAAGCGAAAATAAATTTTCCTGCCGTTGCCAAAACTGAAACCCAGATTAAAAAAAGAAGCCCGGCCGAAAAGTTAGAAATTAAGGGAGGATTTATAATCAGCGCTAAAATCAGAGCAGTTATGTAAACCGACTCCACATTTGCCGGCGCTTTAAAAATCAGCGCGAAAATATAATTTGTAATTCGGCAGGAAATTAGGATAACAGTGGCCGAAGCCATAAGCGCGAAGGGGCTAAACGGTAAAAGGCCCAAAAAACTTAAAATAACCGCGACAATCAAAAGCGCCGAAAGATAATAAAGCGCCAAGCGGTACATTGTGGTCTTATTTAAAAAATTGTTCATTTATCTTAATTTTATTATACGACAAATTTATATTAAGTTAAAAACCGAGCTTTTAACATTTGCAATAATAATGTATGCTATCGGCATGAGAACCATTTCTATTGCTCCAGGTGAGTATTATCATATATTCAATAGAGGAAACAATAAACAACTGATATTTTTAAATAAGAGGGACTGGGCGCGGTTTTTGTTTTTAATTATTTATCTACAATCCCCCGCCGTTTTTCAAAATATTTCCCGACAAGTCTCCAATTTTGTTAAAAACCGAGCTTTTAACATTTCGGAAGATAATAAAGAGGAAATAATGCAGGAAAAATATGTTGAGCTGGTTAATTTTGCCATGATGCCGAATCATTTCCATCTTACGGTGCGTGAATTCAAAGAAGGCGGCATAGCTCAATATATGCAAAGAGTGCTTTGCGCGTATACAAAATACTTTAATGCAAAATATCAAAAATCTGGGCATTTATTTCAAGGCCCCTACAAAGCCGTTCATATTGAGGACAACGAGCAATTATTACACCTTTCCGCTTACATTCATCGAAACCCCAGAGAACTTTCCGAATGGAAAAACAAAGAGCATATATATCCGTGGTCAAGCTATCAAGATTATGTGAATGAAAATCGGTGGGGCAAACTGCTTACTCAAGATATTCTTCTCGGTCAATTTGCGGACAAAAAAGAGTATGAAAACTTCTTGAAATCCAGTCCGGCAAAAATACTTAAAGAATATAAATGTTAAAAACCGAGCTTTTAACATTTTAGAGCGGTTCAACCACATTTACGATCCTCGTCGTAGTCGCGGTGTTTCCGGCGCTGTCGGTTGCTGTGTAGAGAATCGTGTGCGTTGTGGTGGTGGAAGTATCAAGCTCAAGTCCGGCGCCTTGGGAAAGAGCCGGTCCGCCGTTCAATGATGCGGTATAGCCGAGGTTTTGGTCAACATTATCCGTAATCGTGACTCCCGGGTCCGCCCAGCTTGTCCCGACTTCAACTACCGATGGGTTATTTCCTAAAATTGTAATGGTGGGAGGAATAGTATCTGGTGTGGTTGAAGCCGAAGTGTTTAAAACCGAGCTTTGAACATTTGCGATTCCGCAAGCGCCGGGCGTAACATTGATTGCGCCAGTTGCCACATCTTCAACGCTCAAACAACCCGCTTGGCCCTTTTTATCATAAATCGTAATTCCTTGCGGGCCGGTGACGGTGAGTTTTTGGGTTTCAATTTCCCGCGCAATTAATTTTCCATTCTCATCAATGCTCCATAATCCAGAAGCCGAGAGAATTCTCTGGACATTCACGATGTCTTTATTATCCATATCCAAAGCGTAAGAAGTTTTTATTTTGCCCGTGGTTTGGTCAACTATCCAAGCGTTCGTCTGCGTCAAGTCCGCGTTAGTCAGCGCGCCGTCAAGGCGAGAATATCCCAAATTAACAAATACTAAAATTTTTCCCTCAAAACTTGCCGCATTGCCTGTGGTCGTCGCAATG
>JAUYMO010000042.1 GCA_030699445.1 Candidatus Giovannonibacteria bacterium | reverse complement strand
AAAATGCTCCCGATTTTACCTTCTCGAACGCGGTTGCTTTGCCGGCCGCCGATATTAATCGCGGGCACTCCGTAAAATGGCGCCTCTCTTATTCCGGCGCTTGAATTGCCAATAATGAAATTGGCATTTTTAAGCAACGTTAAAAAATGTTCGAAACGCATGGAAGGATGGATTATAAATCTCTTGCTATTAAACAATTTTTTCTTGTATATATCCAAAATAATATCAGTCCCGGGATCGTTATTCGGGTATACCGCCACATAATTAAATTTAGATTCTATCAGCGCGTCAACAACAATCTCAACTGATTTTAGCAACCCGCCCATTTCGGCAGAGAAAGGATGAAAAATGAATATGCCGTATTTATCAAAAGGGACATCAAATGTTTTCTTCATTTCTGATAAAGTTGGCAGATTTTCTGATCTCATAATATCCAGATCCGGCGAGCCGATAACAAATATTGTGTCTTCCTTTTCGCCCATCTGGATCAGCCTTTTTTTAGCTTCTTCATTGGCGACAAAGTGCAAGTGGGACACCTTGCTTACAGCGTGCCTAATCATCTCGTCTATTGTGCCGGAAAGTTCGCCCCCCTCGATATGGGCCACAAGAATATTATTCATTGATCCGACCAGCGCGCCCGCCAGCGCTTCAGACCTGTCGCCATGCACAACTATCATATCCGGCTTTGTCTCGCGCACGAAATTTCCGAAGCCGGAAACGGTATTCGCGAATATCGCGTCAAGCGTAGAAGGCCCGGCATAGTTTATGAACTTATAAATATTCGGAAAGCCAAATTTCTCAATTTCATTAACCGTGCTTCCATATTTACTATCCATATGCATGCCAGTGGCAAAAATGTGGGTGGCAAAATGGCCGTCTTCATTAAGTTTTGAAATCAACGATCTTATTTTCCCAAAATCAGCTCTGGTGCCTGTCAGAAAAACTATTTTTTTAACATTATTTTTTTCCATGTAATTTGCGTGTCGGAAGCAATGCTGTGAACAGCAACTGCCCCCAAAAGTTTGTTGTAATGTTCGGCCTTTATCTCTCCGGTACCCGGACGTTTGACCCAAATATTCTGGCTGGTTAATATGTCTCCCTTTTTAATATCCGCCGTCGCTACAACGCAGGCGTAAGCAAAATCAATGGTGGGCTGTTCTTCTTTTAAAATATTTTTACTACCGCCCATAGCCTGACGGATAGCTTTGGAGCCCGTAATCAGCTCGCGAAGTTCTTGCGGACCTATGGAAATAGCCACATCCGGCCCCGGCCATTTTTTGTCGGAAGTAAAATGTTTTTCTAAAATGGATGCGCCCAAAACCACGGATGCCAGGCAAGTATAATTTCCTAAAGAGTGGTCGCTCAAGCCCAAAACAGCGTCGGGAAAGTTTTTTCTAATATCGTTTATCGCGCCCAGGCGGACTTTTTCATACGGCGTGGGATACATGGACGTGCAATGCAGTAAAGCGAAAGGCGCGCGCCGTTTTCTTAAAATCTCAACGCTTTTTTTAATTGAAGCAATGTTATTCATGCCAGTGCTTAATATTACCGGTTTTCCAAAAGAAGCAATATGCCCCACCAAAGGATAGTTGTTGCACTCTCCGGATCCGATTTTATAAACTAAAACGCCCATACTTTCTAGCCTGTCCGCCGCCGCGCGCGAAAAAGGAGTGCTTAAATATATCATCCCTAATTTTTCCACGTAGCTTTTTAATTCGCGATCTTGTTTTTCGGAAAACGCACACCTTTTCATAATATCCCAAATGGATTCTTTGGCATTGCCTGGAATAACATTTTTCGCCGCCGGTATCATTTCATCTTCAATCACATGGCATTGAAATTTCACGCATTCAGCTCCGGCTTTATGCGCGTCTTCAATCATCCGCTTAGCTTTTTTCATGCTTCCTTCGTGGTTTATGCCAATTTCAGCTACCACCAAAGGAGCGTATTTGTTTCCTATTTTTCTCTTACCTATTTGAATATAGTTGTTATCAGCCATAAAAATTATCTTGCCGTCCAGCCGCCGTCAACCACTAAAGTCGCGCCGGTCATATACAAAGAAGCCTTGGAAGCCAAAAAAAGTATCGCGCCGTTATAGTCCGTATTTGTCGCCATACGCCCCAGCATAGTGCGTTTTTCATACTCTCGGACGAATTCCTGGTCTTGGCCGGCATAAACTCCTCCCGGCACAAGCGTGTTTACCCTAATGCCCAGCTTTTCATACGCGCAATAATCTGCCAGCCAGCGGGCAAAATTAAGAACGCCCGATTTGGCTACGCTGTATCCCACTGGCTTATAATATATTTCGCCGCGTTTTCTTCTAAACTCATACATGGCCTGCTCCGGAGAAACGACTCCGTATGTTGAGGAAACATTTATAATGCTTCCTGATTTTTTTTTGGCAGCGCGATATTTTTCAATAAAACTCTGCGAAACATTAAACATTCCTTTTAAGTGGGAGTTCAGCATAGCATCCCAAATTTCTTCGGGGTATTTTTCAAACGGACCGCTTTCCTCCGCCGGAGCGTTAGGATGGGAAGCTAGGCCGGCATTATTTATAAGAATTGTGGGAGCGTCATTAAAATGCTTGATTAAATCAAGCATAGCGGCATCCACTTCGGACTTTTTTGCAATATCCGCTTTAAAACTAACTACGGGATAGCCGTCATCGATTAATTTTTTTACTTTGGGATTTATTTCTTCTTTTATATCAAAAATAGCCACTTTTGCCCCGGCTAGCGCCAGTGTTTTTGCGTACTCGCTGCCCAAATCTCCCTGGCCTCCGGTCACAACAGCCAATTCTCCTTTCGCGCCGAACATTTCATTTAAAAATTTCATAATTATTTAAAGTTTTTTATTTTTGTATCTATTTTTCTAAAATTTTTATAGATCAATTCCCCCACTACAAAATCCTGCGGTTCGTCCAAATCCACCGCCCGCCAGCGCGGGATGGCATAGCCAACCAATTTGCCCCCCAAAAAATTTCGTTTAGCAAGCAAAGTTTTAACGCGGTTCACATAGACCATGGAGCCGTCTTCTTTAAAAGTCGGCATAAAATCCTGCCGATTGGTGGACTTTAAAAAATCTTTACTGCTTACCAAACGCAAGCCGTCTTTTTTATCTTTAGCGAACACTCTGGGCTCCGTAGCGCACATGGTAATGGCCGAATCGGCTTTTCTTTTTAAAAACAGCTGGATTATGCCGTCAATCTCCGTTACGGTTCTTAAAGGCGAGGTTGGCTGCAACAAAACAACAAATTGAGGAGAATAATTTTCTTCCTCTTTTAACTTGTTAAGCAGATGCTCCACCGCGTCTAAAACTTTACTTCTATCTTGGGCTAGTTCGCGTGGGCGCAGGAATGGCACCTCCGCGCCGTATTTTTTTGCAACCGCCGCGATTTTTTGGGATTCTGTTGAAACAATAATGCGGTCTAAATACTTGGATTTTTGCGCCTCTTTTATTGTGTGATAAATCAGGGGCCGGCCCGCAAAATTTCTTATATTTTTATTTTTTATACCCTTGCTGCCGCCGCGCGCGGGAATTATTCCTAAAAATTTTGGGCGCGATATGCTCATGATTTTTTAAACATTTTTAAACACCGGCTGCGGATAGTTTTTCATTTTTTGGCTAACTCTGTTTTTTGCAATATCTTCTTTTAACTCCGCGAAAGCGCGGTCTGCCGCCCGGAGCGCAAAATTAATATGCGGAAATTTGTGGCTATAAGTAATGTTCCAATAAGCTGCGTACATAATACCCTGGTCCATTAAATATTTCTGGAAAAGCGCTTTTACGGCAAGAACATTTTGGCCGCGGGCACTTTTGAAATGCATTACAGGGGTGGGCGGAACGCCTACGCACTCCGCGAAATCGTTCAGGCCGTGCTTAGTTATCAACCCTCTGATGCCTTTTTGCAAAATAGCCCCCATCCGCCAGATGTGTTTTAGGATTCCCGGGTTGTTTTTCATTGCGGTGATTGTCGCCTTGGCCGCGGCCAAAGACAAACACTCCCCGCCGTAAGTCATAGACAAAAAAACATCTTCGGTTTTTTGCATAATCTCTTTTTTTCCAACAACGCAGGATATAGGCATGCCGTTGGCCATAGCTTTGCCGAAACAAGCAAGGTCCGGAGTTACTCCGAAATATTTTTGCGCTCCGCCCAGACTCCATCTAAATCCGGTAATGATTTCGTCAAAAATCAAAAGCGCTCCGTTTTTATGCGTTAACTCTTTCACTTTTTTCAAAAAATTATTTTTGGGAAATTTATCATACATCGGTTCCATAATCACAGCCGCTGCTTTATTCTTGAAACGTTTAAATAATTTTTCCAAAGAACCGATGCTGTTGTACTCAAAAGTGTAAATCAGTTTTTTTAGAACTTTTGGCACCCCGGCGTTGCGTTCTGTCGTAATAATATACCAATCCTGCGCGCCGTGATAACCGCACTGCAAAATTATTTCTCTCTTCGTATAAGCACGAGCGATGCGCACGGCTCCTCCAGTGGCATCAGATCCGTTTTTAGCAAATCGCGCCATCTCCGCCGAAGGAATAACTTCGGTAAGCAATTTAGCAACCTCCAACTCTAAAGGATGCGACTGGGGAAACGTAATTCCGCGTTTCAGTTGCGCTTTGACGGCATTATCGGTTATCGGGTTTGCATATCCTAAAATAATCGGCCAGCGCCCACCTATAAAATCAATGTATTTATTGCCGTCAACATCCCAAACATAACAACCCTTTGCTTTTTGATTAAACAAGGGCATCTGGCCTATGACAAACTGCCCCGGTCCCTTGCTTAAAGTCTGGGTCTGATTGGGCAAAAACTTTTTAGCCTCCTGATAATGGGCGAAGGATTTTTTATATCTGTTTTCTACAGTAGTCATTTATGAATTATAACTATAAAAAATGTGCTTTGTCACACTAAAACATTTAACGTATAATTCGGATTATATATTATTATGAAAGGTTGCATTTTTTTACATAGGCGTTTCACTGCGCTTGGGCACAATATAGTTCTGCGGCTCAAAGAAAAATACGGAGTAGAAGAATTTTGCGCTTACGTTTCCCAGCGCGCAAGTTACAATTTTCTGAAATCTCAAAAAGACATAAAGTACACCGGACTAATCCTTGATGAAGAGATTCATAAAAGCTATGTAAACGAAAAACTGGACATGAATTATCTGCGAGAGCTGGAAAAAGAATACGGCCTGCCCAATCTTTGGGCCTTTGTCGCGATAGACAGGGTTTTAATGTATAATCAACCTGTCAGGGAATACCCTTATAACACGCCGCCGTACACGCATGAAGAACTTTTAAGGATTCTGCAAGTGAAAGCTAGGGCGATAATTGCATTTTTAGAAAAAGAGAAGCCCGATTTTCTTTTGGTTTCACAAGCATTGGGAGGCATAGGCAGCTTACTTCTCTATCACGTCGCAAAAAAAATGGGCATAAAAACATGGTCTATCAATATGACAAGCTTAAAAAATACTTATGTTTTAAGCAATCATTACATTCATCTAACAACCGTTAAAGAAAAATTTAAAAACAATTTGGCGTCAGGAATAAAAAATGAGCCGTATTATACTCTAGCAAAAAACTTAATTGAATCTTTTAAAAAAAACCCAGAACCTTACTACGGGAAATTAAAACCCTCGGAACAGCCTGTGAGCAGAACGGCGCAATTTAGATTCCTCATCCCCGCTAACTTTCTGAAATCAATTTATTTCTTTTTAAAAATCATCTACAGGCATTTCACGGACGAAGAGAGATTTGATTATTCTTACATAACCCCGTGGAATTACATTCGCGACCACGCTAAACGGAAAATCAGAAATTTCATAGGGGCTAACAATCTCTACGATAAAATTGACTTTAAAGAAAATTTTGCGTTCTTCCCCCTGCAATACGAGCCTGAAATTAGTTTGCTTCTTTGGGCGCCGTTTAAAACCAACCAACTAGAAACAATAAGACAAATTGCCAAGTCGCTTCCCATTGACTATAAATTATACGTTAAAGAGCATCCGCTCATGGTTCAATACCGTCCGCGCTCTTATTATAAAGAGATTAAAAAAATACCTAATGTAAAACTAATAAATCCGTCGGTAACCAGTTTTGAGCTTTTGCCTCACACAAAATTAGTTATAACCATCACCGGCAGTCTAGGGTTGGAAGCAACTTTTATGAAAAAACCGGTTATTACTTTGGGAGACCTATGGTTTAATTATCTTTCTTTTATAAAATATTGCCCTACAATGGAAACTCTGCCTTATGTAATCAAAGAGCAATTGGAAAATTTCGGATATGATGAAAATGAGCTTTTTGAGTTTGTTGCCGCCATTCTTGAAGAATCCGTAAATATAGATTATGTCCATCTTTGGGAAGAAGAGCCTGATTCGGAGAAGATAAAGGCCGGAATGGCGCCGCTGGCCGATTTGTTAGCTAAAAAACTTGGTTTATAATATAAAAAAAATATATAGAAAGTGGATTAACTGGCCGGCGCTTGATAAATTCATATATAAAATTTTGGATGGTCTCACAAATAGTTATAGTTTTTCCCGTGGCTATTCGTTTCCAAAAAATTATATCAGGCGCTGGAAGCTGGACATGCTCTGGGAACTTTATGAGCGGGACACAGTTCTGCTATTTAAAAAAATAATTAAGCCGGGCATGGCGATAGTGGATATCGGCGCGCACATTGGTTATTACACCAGAATTACCGCGGACTTAGTTGGGGGAAACGGCGCAGTCTACGCTTTTGAGGCTGATCCGGATAACTTTGATTTATTGAAAAAAAATACTAAGCGCCTCAAAAATGTAAAGTTATATCAAAGGGCAATCACCAATAAAACCGGTACGATTGACTTTTACCATTACGACGAGAAGAGTGGCATCAACAGCACTCTGCCAAACGTCCCGCTTAATTTTAAAAAAACGAAAATAAGCGTGGAGGCGCGCGATTTGGATTCTTTTTTCGCAAAACCAGGCTCTCCGAAAATTGATGTTGTAAAAATGGATATAGAAGGCGGCGAATACGCCGCGCTTCAGGGCATGAAAAAAATCCTTTCAGAAAATCGGGGTTTGGCTTTAATCGTTGAATTCGCGCCGGCATGGATTGTCGCTTCCGGCAATACGCCGCTCAATTTTTTGAAATACATTGAATCCTTCGGCTTTGAAATTTTTGCGATCACGCCCAACGGTTTAATTAAAATAATCTCTTCCGACGGCTTCACCCCTTCTAGCGAATTTATAAACCTTTATTGTACAAAACTTGGGGTTTAATTTACTGGCAAAAAAGCTGGGACTGGCGTAGACTTTAAAGATGATTAAGAAAATATTAAAAAAATTAAATACCCTACGAAACCTAGACTGGAACTGGGCCTGGCGCTATTACAAAAAACATTTAGTTAAGTATGCTTCTTATTATTTTTCCAAGATATCCGGCCGAGAATTTTGGGACGTAAATGTTGACGGGGTTAATTTAAAAATGTCGTTTTCCCATCCCTATCATCATCTTTTCGCGCATAATATTCATAAAGGCACGCACGAAACAAATCTTCTTATAATGTGGAAGAAGAAATGCGAAGAGGCTGATGGGGTTATTTTGGATCTCGGCGCGTATAGCGGGATTTTTGGGCTTTTAGCGGCAAAAGCTAACTCAAAATCAGAAGTTTTTATGATTGAGCCGGACTCTATAAATGTTCGGCATATAAAAAACAATATTGTCTTAAATAATCTGACAAACGCTCACGCCATAAAAGCAGTTGTTTCAGATAAAATCGGCGCCGTTTCGTTTAAAGAAGCAGAGGGAGCGACCAGCGGGAATATTATCCAGGGAGGCAGCGGTGAATTGGAAGTATTAAGCATAACTTTGGATGATTGGGCGGAAAAAAACAAGAAAATACCGACGCTTATTAAATGCGATGTTGAAGGAGCAGAATTACGAACATTAATTGGCGCGAAAAAAATACTTTCCGAATCAAAAAATTTAAATATATTGTTGGAAGTGCATTATAATTTTCTAAAAAGATTTGGCGACACCGAGGAAGAACTCTGGAGTTTTTTAAAAAGCCTAGGCTACAACGCCATCTGGTTGGACCAAGACCAATTCAACCGGCATTATTGGGTCTGGCGGGAATTGACATAAAAAAAGTTATGACCCACGGAATAATATCATCGGTCGCGAAAGATAGCAGGAGGCGCT
>JAUYMO010000016.1 GCA_030699445.1 Candidatus Giovannonibacteria bacterium | reverse complement strand
GTCTTTAAACAATAAAATTTTTACTTTTGAAAAAAACGAAAAAAAACGGCATGACTTCGCGCCGCTTTTAAATAAAATTGCCGCAAATGCCGTCACGGGCGTCAGTTTAAATTCAATAACTCTAAGTAAAAACGAGCAGGGATTTTTTGCTTTTTCCGTGTCTGGAGCGGCGGATACTAGAGATGGGCTTTTAAGATATATTGATCGCTTGAGAGCTGTTAAGGAATTTTCTTCGGTAAATTCTCCGGTTGCTAATTTGCTTAAAGAAAATCAAGCTTCTTTTTCTTTGGATATTAAAATTAATCCCGAGGCCTACAAATATGAATCTGCTAAATAATAAAAAACCTTTTTGGGCATTGGGGCTAGGGCTTATAATTTTTGTTTTTTTTATTTTTTTGGGCTGGTTTATTTACGGAAAAATAAAACAATCCAGCATGGTTTCAGCGGAAGCCGAAGGGAAAATAGCCCTTTTGGAAAAAAAGGAGCGCGAATTTTCTTTAGCCGAATCAAATCTCAAAGATTTCGGCCAGGAAATCAATCTTTTAGACGGCGCTTTTCTTTCCGAAGGAACTTTTGTTGACTTTTTGCGCCTTTTGGAAAGCCTAGCCAGAAAAACGGGGGTTAAATTTTCCGCCCAGAATGCCAAACTGCCCCAATTGGAGAAAGAAATTGCCAATTTGAATTTTGAAATAACCGGAAATTTCCGCGGGGTCGCCGATTTTTTCGCGCTCTTGGATAAAATTCCCTACGCCGGCATTGTTGATAACGCCAATATTTCTCCCAAAGCCGAGGGGCAGAAAAAAACCGGAGAGGTTACCGCACGGATAAATTATATTATATTTAATTTCAAAATATGACGCTAAAAGATTTATTTTCAAAAATAAAGCGCCGAAGCGGGCCCATGGCCATAGAATCAATCTGGGCGATTGGTTTGGCGCTCGCTTTAATTTTGCTTTTCGTGGCGCTTTGGGCGGATTATTTTCTTATTTATAAAAAATTTGTGGTGGAAAAATTGCCGCCGGCGCAATTTGAGGCCTCCGGGTCTTTTCTTAAAAAAAATAATCTGGTAAACGCCGGCAAAAAAATCCGCGAAGAAAAAACATTTTTGGATAATCCGGCATTCCAGTTTGTAGAAAGCCCGTTTTAGAGTTATAATTTTTTACGTTTGAAATATCGCCCTTGTCGTTCAACGGACAGGACACGGAGCTTCTAACTCCGGAATCGAGGTTCGACTCCTCGCGAGGGCAAAAAAATATTTAAATTTTAAAAATCGTATTAAAACTTGCCCTATTGACAAGTTTTTTGGGGCGAGTATAATGGGGGTAGATAGGCAAAAAAGGGAAAGCCCTCTGACTCTCGGCAGAATCCGAGATAACAACGTAGTTAAGCCTAAAGGAGGGCCCAAACTATGAAGAAGCATATCTGTTCACCGCCGAGCCTCCGCTTACGCGGAAGCCAAGTTAATGAATATTCGACCACCTTCGTGACCCACGGCGCCGCCGGGACGGGCTAAGACCCACCGGAGCCGAGGCGTTGCCAGCGCCGTAGTTTATTGATTGATCAATTGCGTGTTGAGTACCAAGCCGAGCGTTCTGGCAGCGCTCGGTTCTTTTATTTTTTATAAGCGCTCCCACGCCAATCAATTACCTCCACAAAAACTGCTGAATCATCAAAATTAAACTCCGCGATGATGCGGAGCTTGCCTTTTCTAATTCTGTGAAAACCTTCCCACTTGCCGTTAAGTTTTTTAATATCCACATTGATATCTTCACCGCGGAATTTTTGGATTGTAGCTTTGATGAGCGAAAAAATTTCTTCCTGCGGAATCCGATTGCGATTGATAAACTTATCAGCCTGATGGCTGAAATCAACCCGCAGTATCATGCTTTTATGAAATAGCTCCTCGCTGTTTTATGAGTCGGGTTTTTATACAATCGTTCTATCTCCTTTTGTTCTTTTCTTGAAACATTGGGAAGTAAAATAGAACTCAATCTCATGAGTTTAGAATCAAGCGCCTCCTCAACGCTTTCCTTAACAAGCGTCTTTAACTTTTTCTCAGTTAGTTGGATGACCATGTTTTAATTATAGCAAACTGCAAAAAAGAAATCAATTACTCATTCTTTACTTTGAGTTTTGAAATGCGGGCTTTGTCCAGTTTGGGTAGTTTTATAGTCAAAAGGCCGTTTTTCATTGTTGCCTCCGCTTCGTCCGAATCAACCTCTTGCGGAAGCAAAATTGAGCGTGAAAACGCGCCCCAATAAAGCTCCTGATAAAAATAATCGCTTCCCGAGACTTCTTTTTGACGCTCGCGTTTTCCGCGGAGCGTCACCATGTCATGCGTCACTTCCACGTCTAAATCCTCCAGTTTTACCCCGCCCACAATCGCCTGAACCACGATTTCATCGGGCGTCTGCCAGACGTCAATCGTAAGCTGGCCCTCCTCGTCTTGAGGCAGGTCGTGTTTTTGCGTTTTATGGGGCATTCGAGCCTCTTCAACCGGCTCCACTTTAACGCTTCCGGTAAGCCGTTCAAAAAATGATCTTTTTTCCATATGATTTATATTTTAGCACGTTTAGCCCGTTCAAATAAAACCAGGGCAACGGCGGCCCCCGAGATTACGAAGAATGTAATCCAAATTTGGTTCTCCGCGCCGCTTCCTATGTTCTTTATTATAAAAAAATTATAAAATCCGTGCAACAAAGTGGCGAAAAATAGCCCGATGAAGAGTTCCCGAAGCCGGCGCTCTTTGTGGAAAAATGAAAACGCGAACGCGGAGCCGATGATTGCCGTGGCCGAGATGTGAATTAAGAGGGCGTTGATAAACCGGAACGCGCTGACCATAATTGACTGGGTTACGCCGATTTTCAGGGATTCGCCCAGAAATAAAATATTTTCCAGCGCCGCGAATCCCAAAGCGGCAGCGACCATGTAAATCATCGCGTCCACCGGTTCGTCAAAATACTTGCTTCTGATGGCCGTAAAAAATGCCGCCGCGGTTTTGGTAATTTCTTCCAAAAAAGCGAAGCCGAAAATATTTAATATTGAAAGCCAAAACGCGCTGTAGCCGAAAAATTTTTGAAAAAAAAGATTCGCCAAAAAAAAACTGTTTTCCAAAATAACCGCCACAACCACTCCCAGCATGCCCGCCAGAAACACCAGAAAAATTTCCCGGCGCGGTTCGGGGTGGTCGTCTTCTTTTAACCAAAACCAAAGCCAAAAAAGCGAAGGCAAAAATGCCAAAGCGCCAGCCAGTAAAATATAAGCTACAAGGCCCATTCTTCTATTATAAGTAAATTTTTAACGCCCGGCAGTTTGCTCCAAATGTGTTCAGTAATAAACGGCATAAATGGGTGCAAAAGTTTTAAAGATTCTTTTAAGACGCGCGCCAAAACCTCGGGGTTGGGATTTTTTTTGGATTCTTCCAGGTAAACATCGCAAAAATCATGCCAGAAAAAATCGTAAAGAATGTGGAGGGCTTGGCCGAATTCGTATTTATCTATCAGTTTATCAACTTGTTTTTGGGTTTTTTTGAGCTGGGCGAGGATTTTTTTATCGGCGGAGGTTTTCCCGCCCGGGAAGAAGTCCGACTTCTTTTGGGATCCGAAGTCGGACTTCAAGGAGGGCTGGCATTGCTTTAAAACAAACCTCGCCGCGTTCCATATTTTGTTGCAGAATTTTTTGCCCGCGACAACGTGTTCCTCCGACCAATGAATATCCTGTCCGCCCATTGCCTGCCAAATTAAACCGAATCTCGTCGCGTCGGCTCCATATTTATTTATCAAATCCATCGGGTTAACTCCCGTGCCCAAAGATTTAGACATTCTTCTCCCGTCTTTTGCCAGAATCGTCGCGTGGATTATCACGTCTGAAAACGGCGAAACGCCCAAAAACTCCACGCCGGAGAAAACCATCCGCGCCACCCAGAGATTTATAATATCTCGCGCGGTTGAAAGAACTTGGGTCGGATAGTATTTCTCTAAGTCGGAGCCCTTCGACTTCGCTCGGGGCCACCCAAGGGTGGCAAACGGCCAAAGCGCGGAAGAAAACCAGGTGTCCAAAACATCATCAACTCCATCAATCGGAATTTTATGCCCCCACCAGATTTGGCGCGATATGCACCAATCTTTAACTCCGCTAAGCCATTTCAAATAAATTTTCTCCCATTTTTTCGGATGAAATTTTACTTTTTTATTTTTTACATCCCGCATGGCCAGTTGAGCCAATTCACTCATTTTCAAAAACCATTGCTTGCTTCTTAAGGGTTCAACAGTTGTCCCGCAACGATAACACTTGGCGATATTGTGCGTGTAATCTTCTATTTTTTCTATCAGTCCAAGCTCTTCCAATTTTTTCACAACTTTTTCCCGGGCTTCCAAAATTTTAAGCCCATCAAAATCTTCACCGGCTTCTTTTGTCATTCGCCCTTTTTCATTAATAATTTGGATGGCAGGCAGTTTGTGGGTAATCGCGATTTGTTCGTCCAGCATATCGTGCGCGGGAGTAATTTTCACGGCGCCTGTGCCAAAATCCATTTCTATTCTTCTGTCAGACACAATCGGGATTTCGTGGTTTTTAATCGGCAAAATAATTTTTTTACCAATTAAATTTTTATAACGCTTATCTTTCGGGTTTACTGCGACAGCCGAATCGCCAAGCATAGTTTCGGGCCTTGTTGTTGCGACGACGACAAAGTCGTCGCTCCGACCTTGCGTCGGAGCTTCCGCCAGTGGATATTTTATAAACCAAAGTTTCCCTTTTTCTTCTTGATATTCCAATTCCAAATCGGAAAGCGAAGTCCGGCACCTCGCGCACCAGCTAATAACGCGCTCGCCCTGGTAAATCCAACCTTTTTTTTGATAATGCAAAAACGCTATTTTCACGGCTTCCTGATATTCGGTGTCCATGGTAAAGCGAGTTCTGGACCAATCGCAGGAGGCCCCCATTTTTTTTAACTGGTCTAAAATAATGTCTCCGTATTTTTCTTTCCATTCCCAGACTTTTTCCAAAAATTTTTCCCGCCCTAAATCGTGCCGAGAAATTCCCTGTTTTTTTAAATCTCTTTCAACAACATTTTGCGTGGCGATTCCGGCGTGGTCCGTCCCCGGCAACCAAAGGGTTTGGTAGCTTTCCATTCTTTTTTTTCTTATTAAAATATCCTGGATTGTGGCGTTTAAGGCGTGGCCCATATGCAATGACCCCGTCACATTCGGCGGAGGCAAGGCGATGGTGAAATGTTCGCCTTTTTTATTCGGCAAGTTATCGGGATTAAAAAAACCGCTCTCTTCCCAGAGCTTATATATTTTATCCTCATGTTCTTTCGGATTATACGGCTTATCAAATTCGGAAAGCATACCCCAAATTATGCCTGTTTTTTAGCCCAGTTTCAAATTGCCTTGGGCTTTTATTTTTTCAGATTTTGAGAATTTTTTGTTTTTCGCTTTAAAATATCCAGCGGCGGCGATCATCGCCGCGTTGTCGCCGCAGAGCCAGAGAGGAGAAATGTGGAGCGAGATTTTGGGGAATGATTTTTTAATCATGTTTTCCAAACTGGCGCGAAGTTTTTTATTTGCCGCAACGCCTCCGCCCACAACTAGCGACTTTACTCTGTGTTTTCTCAAAGCGTCGGCGGTTTTTTTGGTTAAAACATCAACGACAGCTTGCTGGAATTCATAAGCAACCTCTGCTTTGTCCGCGCGCGGATTATCGCGGAGATAATAAAGAACGGCGGTTTTCAACCCGGAAAAACTAAAATCAAAATCGCCGGAATTAATCATCGGGCGCGGGAATAATTCTGTGTTTTTCTGCGTTTGTTCCGCGTATTTCCGCGCAGATTGCGCGAGGCGCGCAATCTGAGGTCCGCCCGGATAACCCAAGCCGAGCATCCGCGCCACTTTATCAAAAGCTTCTCCGGCGGCGTCGTCTCTCGTCTCGCCCAAAATTTTATAGTCCAGATGTTTTTTCATTAAAACCAATTCCGTGTGACCTCCGGACACTATCAAAGCCAAAATTGGAAATTTTGGGATTAAGACGTTGGACATCTTTGCCGACTTAGACGTCCAACGTCTAAGTAGCCAACTCGCGTAAATATGCCCTTCCAAGTGATTTACCGGAACCAGCGGAACCCGCCATTTTTTCGCCAAGTCCTTCGCGAAATTAATTCCCTCCCAAAGCGCCGGCTCCAAACCTGGGCCAGAGGTTACGGCGATTGCATCAATAGGTATTTCTTCTTTTCTCCCCCTTAAAGTAAGGGGGATTAAGGGGGTTATTTCTTTCAACGCCCTTTTCAAAATTATCGGCAGATTTTTTCTGTGTTCGCGCATTGCCAAATTCGGCACCACGCCTCCGAATTTTTTATGTATTTTTATCTGCGACAAAACTTGATTGGATAAAACTTTTAAATTATCCAACACCGCAACCGCCGTCTCGTCGCACGATGTCTCAATAGCCAAAATTCTCATATATAGTAGTATATATATCATGCCGTTTTATTTTTGGCATCAGTGCATCTCCTGCGGGCGGAAATTCATGCCCGAGAAATTTTTCTATACTTGCCCGGATTGTGAAGGCCTTTTTTTAGTGGAGCGCGATGAAGATTATGTAAAAAATAAAATCGGAACGGGCCAGGCGGCGCGAAATTATTTTGACAATCTCCGTTTTGGAGAAGCGCGAAAAATTTATCCCAACGATTCGGGCGTCTGGCTTTTTCGCGACTTCATCCTGCCGGATTTCCCGGAGCGCGCGATTATTTCATTAAAAGAGGGTCAGACGGATTTATTTGAAATTCCCGATTGGCTGAAAAAGGAAACCGGACTTTCAAATCTTTACATAAAAATGGAAGGCCAGTCGCCCTCGGAAAGCTTCAAAGACCGGGGAATGCCCGTTGCCATCTCCGACGCTTTACGGCTCCAGCAGGATTATCCGGCGCTCGGCATCACAGGAATTTCTTGCGCTTCCACCGGAGACACTTCCGCCGCGGCCGCCGTTTATTCAGCGTATGTCCGCGACAAATTACGCTGTTTGGTTTTGGTTCCTTACCAAAAAATTTCAGACCCCCAGCTTTTTCAGGCGATGGCTCACGGCGCGGAAGTGAAAGCTATTAACCATCCCAGGGGCTTTGACGGCTGTATGCAATTGATTCAGGAGTTTACCGCGAAGCATCCCGAATTGGTTTTAGTAAACAGCAAAAACGATATGCGCGTTGTCGGGCAGGAGACAATCGCTTTGGAAATTTTGCAGGATTTGGGCTGGCAGGCACCCGATTGGATAGCGATACCCATCGGCAATGCCGGAAATATAGCGGCTTTGTTAAATTCGCTTCTCCGCGCCAAAGAATTCGGGCTGATTGAAAAACTTCCCGGCATTATCGGCGCGCAAACTTTCTCCGCGGACACGCTTGTCCGCTGGGCAGAGTCGGGATTTATTAAATATGAACCCGGAGAATACAAAGACACCGTGGCTTCGGCTATGAATATAAATAATCCGGTGAGTTTCCCGCGCGTTAAAAAATTTTACGCTCAATTTAACATTAAATTTTATAGCTCGGACGAAAAAGAAATTTTAAAAACCTGGGCGCGTTTTACCAGAGCCGGAGCCAACATCTGCCCCCAGTCGGCGGTCGCGCTCAACGCCTTGCTCAAAGCGCGCGAGGACGGAACGGTAAAAGAAAAGGACTTGGTTGTCTCAATTTCAACGGCTTCGGCGATAAAATTCGCCGAAGCCGGAATCCGTCACCACAAAACCGGCTCTCGCGAAGACTTCGCCAATCCCTACGAGGTGGTGGAGGGGAATCTGGAAGCCCTAGAAAAATCGCTTTAATTAGCTTAAAATAAAAAAGTTCCGGCCCTATCGTCTAGCCTGGTTAGGACACCACGCTTTCAATGTGGGAACACGGGTTCGAATCCCGTTGGGGCCAAAAAAATTAAATTAATTATTCCTATCGTTTAGCCACTCTGCCAACCATTAATTTTACCGCTTCATTCATATTTACTGGCTGGATTTTGATATGAGGATATTTGTTTTGGAATACCCTGAAAACTTCATCAGCGAATGCTTGGCCGACCATTGGTACGTCTTCAAAATCCAAAGTTATGCTTGTAAATTTATCCAAGTTAGCCGTTAATCTTCTTGCTTGAGATCTGGAAACATATACTCCTCTTGTTGAATATAATTTAACTTTAATTTCGGTCTTACTGAAACCGCGGTCAGTTTCTTCATTTTCGAATCTTTGGAATACTTCTTTTAAATGTCTCGGCGAATTTAGCGTAATGTTAAATTTAACTTTAGTGCCACGCTTAAGAGCTGGCGGATTTCGAACAAAAACATCTTTTGTTTGGTTGTTGATAATTAATAGATAGCCAAAACTTTCTAACGTAAAAACATCCGCAGCTTTTGAAGTGAAGAATATACCCTCTCCAGAATGAGACTTCGGCATAGTAGTCATTTTCCCTTTCAGTATGTCTTGTATGGCTTCTAATTCGTTTTTTAATTTACGTTTTTTCATCACATTCCTAAAAACTCCAATACCGAAATCATTTACTACAAAAGAGAGCTTGCGATTTACAACAGAAACCTCTACTTCAATATCTTTTGATTGAGAGTGTTCAATAGCATTATTTAACATCTCCGAGAACGCATAAGTAAAAATGTTTTCTATATTTTCTGGAAATTGTTTCAAAATAGGATATTGTTCAATGATATTTTCTTGTATTTCATGTTCACTTATGTTTTTATTTCTAAAACGTTTAATGATTTTATTTGGGAAAATTCCAGACTGGCTCGCCAATTCTGGTAAAATGTAAAACGCTTTATTGGTAGAACCAACTTTTAATAGTTTGCCTTCCAAGACTAAGCTATTGATAAGCACGAAAGCGTATTGTCGCGAGATTTTAAATGCGTTAACTATATCGCGACTTTTAAGACGTTTTCTTATTCTTGCTATTTTTATGATATCGTCTTTAATGGGCATAATATGCTATTTTTTAGGATATATCCTATATATTACTCCAGTGTTTTTTAATTGTCAACTAGTTTATTCACAGTTGTCAACCAATTGTAAACAATCGTTTTTTATGATAAACTATCCCAATTAGCACTAATTAGCTCCAGCTTTCATGCATTTGGAAATTATTTACGAAGACGAAAATCTTATCGCCCTAAATAAGCCCGCGGGGGTGAATTTTGATTGGGTTTTATCCGCCTCGGGCGGACGCCCCGACCTGCTTCCGGTACATCGCTTGGACAAAGACACATCTGGCGTTATTCTTTTCGCAAAAAACGAAAAGAGCCAAGAATATTTGCGCGAACTTTTTTTTAATCACAAAATCAAAAAAACTTATTTGGCGCTTGTGGTGGGGGAGCTCAAGCAAAACAGCGGAACAATTGACTTGCCAATCGGACGCTCCAAAAAAACTCCGTTAAAAAGGGTGGCGATAGGCGAACAGCGCGGAAAAATCCGCGAAGCCGTCACCGAGTATAAAGTTTTGAAACGGATTGTCCCTCGCGAAGGCTCGGGATTTCAACAAGCGTATACGCTTGTTGAAACCTATCCCAAAACCGGCCGCACGCATCAAATCCGTTCGCATTTTTCAGCCATAGGCCATCCGGTCGCCTGCGACAAACTTTATGGAGGTAAAAACCCTAAATGTCCCGCCGGGCTTGCCCGCCAATTTTTACACGCTTATGCCGTAGAATTTAATTTGCCTAGCGGTTCAATATTAAGATTAGAGGCCGATTTGCCGGAGGATTTGAAAAAAACTTTAGATGTGCTATCTTAATTCAATGCCGTCATTAAATTTAATACATTCGCCGGTTGATATTGAAGCCAGAAAAAAGCTGGATTTTCGCGCCGGAGACACAATCCGCGTCACCCAAAAAGTGAAGGAGGGCGAAAAGACGCGCTTGCAGGCATTTGAGGGGATGGTGCTCGCGCGAAAACACGGGCAGGAGCCCGGGGCGACTTTTACCATGCGCAAAGTTATAGACGGTGTCGGCGTGGAGCGGGTGTTTCCTTTATATTCTCCGGATATTGATAAAATAGAAATAAAATCCACTACGAAATTCAAACGGGCCAAGCTTTACTATGTCCGCGACCGCGCCGCCAGAGAAATCAGAAAAAAAATGAAGCAGACCCGTTTTGACCCACGGCTGGATTCCGCCCGGCAGACAACCCAGCCTCCGAAGGTTGAAGTTTCTTCAAAATAAAATAATGCCCAGGTGGAGGAACTGGCAGACTCGCAGGCTTGAGGTGCCTGTGGCCGCAAGGCCGTGGGGGTTCAAATCCCCCCTTGGGCAAAAACGAAAAATTTGACTCGCCGGCGGTTTTTTGCTAAGATTAAAGCGCAAGGCCGAATTTTATAATTTTTATTCAAAAAATTTTATGGAAAAAGAAATCGGCAAAATCACCCATTGGTACGATAAGTTAGGCGTGGCCGTGCTTGACTTGAAGGGTTCGCTGAAGGTGGGCGATATTGTCAAAGTGCGGAAGGGCGCCGACGAATTTGAGGACACTATCGTCTCCATGCAGGTTGACCACAAAAATGTTTCCTCCGCGAAAAAAGGCGACGAGGTGGCGGTGAAATTTTCCCAAAAAACCAAAGAAGGCGCCGTGATTTATAAAATGGAATAAAGATGCCGGAAAAATCAGAACATGAACCGCAGGTGTTTAATAGTCACTCGCCGCATTTAAGAGCGCATTTTGAAACTTATAAAGAAGAGCCGACATTTGAAAATGGCGAACCGGAACTTGATGAAATAAGGCAAAAAATCGCGAATTATTACAGCGTGCCTTTTTCTACCGAAGAGGATGAAGAAAAAGGTGTTGCCGAAAAAAAAGAAAACCACCTTTTTTTCGTGGATAATAAAATGGTAAATCCACAACGCAACAAAAGAGCGTTTTGTGTTATTCGTAGAACAGATGGCGATAAAACTGATGCTTGGTATATTGACGGAAGACTTCCGCATGTAACGCTACTTCAGCGTTTATACAATTATTATAAAGTCCCCGATGATGACAAGAATGAAAAAAGCTTGGGTTTTCTTGATGACGAAGGCTTTAAAGATATTGAGGCAATTCAAAAGAGATCCAAAGAAATTGGCAAGCCCATCACTTGGTTTTTGAGAGACACAACCAGCCCTGTTAAGGGCAGGGAACACATTATAGAATTAGGCTCGAAGTAAATTTAATATGGTGCCTATAGCTTAGTGGTAAAGCACCGCTCTGTGGCAGCGGTAACGAGGGTTCGATCCCCTCTAGGCACCCACGTTAAGCGCTTATGGTATACTTTTTGTATGGCCACAACTTATTTTCAAGGTAATTATTTACATCCCCAACATATTTCAGTCGGCGGTATTTTGACGAATAAAAAAGGGGAAATTTGCTGCCATCATTTTTACACCAAAGACCTAAAAGGATATTGGGCGGACGAAAAGCTTGATGATTTTTATATTTTAATGCGGGAAACACCTGAGCCTAACGAAACTCTGGAGCGCGCTTTGCATAGAGGGCTACAAGAAGAATTCGGCGCGACCGGGAAAATTATTGATTATGTCGGCTCAATCAAAAGCGCTTTCAAACATAAAGAAATAGAGATAGAAAAAACAACCATTTATTTTTTATGCGAACTTATAAGCCAGGATTTATCAAAGCGCACCGGCGATGATATAGAAGTAAAAAGCGCCGTTGAGTGGCAAATGCCGGATTATTTAATTCCCCGCATGAAAGAACAGGCGGTAAGGTTCGGCAGAACCGATGTTGATGAGTCCGGTATTTTGGAGAGAATGAAGGCTCGGAATATAAATTGACAAAATAGCGCCAAGCGCGCTATTTTGATTTTAGAGAAAAAATTCGCGAAGAGGAGGGCATTATGAGCGTATTTCTTGTTTATAGATATGATATTAAATTTAAAAAGGGCCAGTTGCTTGAGGTTATGGGAACAATGAAGTTAGTCGGTTATCTACCAGCCGAATCCAGAGAGGAAACGGCTCAAAAACTTAAACTCGCGAATTATAAATTTCCCGGAGGAATAACGCATCATTTGCATCCCATGGTCGGGAAAAGTTGGCGAGAAGTTCGAAATAACGCCATCGCGCACGGGCATCTTTTCGGCTACTACATCAAAAGAGATCCCGTTAAAAAAGCCGTCAAAAAGCTTACAGCGAGGATGATTAAACCGTTTCCTTTAATCCCGACAAAGACAAAGAAAAAGAATAGGAGGGCGCATGGAAAGATATCTCGGTCCAAAACATAAATGCGATTGTTGCCGGAAGCCGTTTGAAAAAGGCAAGTTGATAACCACTGACGGAACCAGCGGTCTCGCGTTTTGCTATTCTATTCAAGATGGAGATTGCCTCCACCAGTATTTGCTCTTTAATCTAAAAAACAGATTTTTTGACGTCACCATGATTTATAAAGGCGGCTTCGGAAAAATTGACCCGCCGGTAGAGACCGCGCCAAGCCGAGGAGTGCGCGGAATGGAAACACTCTCTGATTTTTTGGGAGGACAGATTGCCCGCTAGCCACGGGCTTTTTTATTTGAAATAAAATTTTGTGCCATGAGATACAAAAAACCTCATGAGGTGTCTCATGAGGCGGATGCGTTTAGACGCAGTTACGCTGAAGCGGCGGATTTTTACTGTTTGGGTGCTTTATCGCAATGAGTTCTAAATTCAGAATGCCCGCCGTTGTTGTTTTCGAGTCTGACCCCCCAATCTTTACCGCGGACGGCAGGAGGGTTTTCTATCAGTGGACTTTGGCAAAAGCAATTGGCGTAAGCATGGAGCGTTAGGTTATGGCCCTTGTCAGTAACCATTCCGTCTCCTCGCTCATCTGTCCAGTTAAGGAGCTCAAGCAGCCACACGATTTGGCATTTGTGGCAACTACCCCATTTTTTCATTGGATTTGAACCCCATTCCTCTGGTAAATTTGTGTCCGAGGGGCAATGGTCCATTTTGAGCGAGCCTTTGCATAACGGACAGATGATGGGTGCGTGTTGGGCCCTAATTTCTTCAAGAGCTTCCGCTGAAAGTTCTCTTCTCGCAAAACACCGATGATTATTCATGATGGCCTCCTTTCTGTTTTTCTAAAAGTAGTATAGAAAAATTAAATGATTTTGTAAAGCGCCGACTAGTGTGTGCGCGGTAAAAAGCATATAGTAAATATATTAGCGGAAAAATAAATGATTTGGCGAATTTTTAAATCTCCTTTTCGCGAATATATTTTAATCGCGGCAGTGGCGCTGATTTTGGGTTTGGAATTTATTTCCGGTTTTTTTAACAATTTGCTTTTATCCGTAGCTTTTCTCGGCGCTCTGCCCACATTTTGGTCGGCATTAGTCGCTTTGAAAAAGCGGCGAATTACCATTGACACATTCAACGCTTTTGCCATGGCAGCTTCTTTTTTCGCGGGAGAAGCGCGGTCTTCGGCTTTTATCGCGCTGATGATAAATTTTGCCTCGCTTTTGGATTGGCACACGATCGCGCGCTCCAAAAAAGCAATGGAGGAGCTTTTAAAATTGAGGCCGCAAAAAGCCATGCGCGAAAAAAACGGGCTGACCGAAGAAATTACGATAGACCAAATTAAAGTAGGAGACGTTTTGGTTGTTGAAACCGGTTCCCGCGTGCCGGCCGACGGCAAAGTGGTTTTCGGGGAAGCGGACGTCAACGAAGCTTCCGTTACGGGCGAATCGCAGCCCAGAAAAAAAATTGTCGGAGACCATGTTTTTGCTTCAACTTTAAGCGAGTCGGGCGTTTTAAAAATTATCGTGGATAAAGCCGGCAAGGATTCAACTCTGGAGCGGATGGTGGCTTTGATGAAAGAAGCCGCTCAAAATAAATCCCGCCAGGAAAAATACGCCGACAGGTTCGCCGTCATTTTTCTGCCGGTTGTGGCAGCGGCCGGCCTTTTGACTTACTTTTTTACGCGTAATCTTTCAATGGTCATAGCGCTTTTTTTGGTGGCTTGCGCCGACGACATGGCCGTGGCAATACCTTTGGCAACCACCGCGGCC
>JAUYMO010000012.1 GCA_030699445.1 Candidatus Giovannonibacteria bacterium | reverse complement strand
CATTACTCAGAAGATTATCAGAGATGCTATTAGCAAGAGTAATTTTATCTCTCCCAACAACGTCGCCATCAACATTGGCTTTTTTAATCACTTGTTTAGTGGAAGGAGAATTCTTTCTATTAAGAAAGTTTAAATGAAGTGCGCCAATAATTTTATCAATAACATACATAATTTTACCTATTAAACTACTTTATATTTTGATAATATTTCATCAAGACATTTTTTTGTTCCAACCATTGTGCTAAGAAATAAGCCGCCGACAACCATGATTATTGCCGCGTGACTGCCATCTTCTTCTTTCCCAAAAAAATGATTACAAAATCTTTGACCGAATTGAATAGCCACATTTTTGTTTTCAGGATTTAATATTTTAGAATACTCATTGCATCTTTCCCAAAACAACTCGCTAAACTGGTTTCTTTCTTCCGCATCTTTAAAATATTTATTGAAAATATCGTGCTGAAATTGACCTATAATATTTTTGGTTTGGGGTGTATCTCCAAAAGCCGCAAGAACTGCCTGTATAATGGCAAACATCGGAACGGCTATCAGTTCCCTGTCTTGTTCTTTGCTGATTAATCCTATCTTGTCTTTAAACGAATCCTTAAAACCGATAACCACTGCGTCATAATTGGCATCAAAAAGTCCCGTCAATGATTTGGTGA
Source organism: Candidatus Giovannonibacteria bacterium (assembly GCA_030699445.1). Taxonomy (GTDB): domain Bacteria; phylum Patescibacteriota; class Minisyncoccia; order UBA11713; family 2-01-FULL-45-33; genus GWA1-44-29. Next base: position 12,621 of record JAUYMO010000012.1, on the reverse strand, counting down.
TTTTATCGGTTGTTACTTTTTTAGAAAAAAATTCCATATTCATTTCACCCTAGCTCAAAATCGCTGGGGGTTCAAGTTTTCAAGATTGTAAGTTTGAACGCTATCGCTCTCAGATTTGGAATTGGCTTAACATGGTTTTAACAATTTCAAAATCGCCGGATTTTCAAGCCTGCCTGCCTGCCGACAGGTAGGGCGGGTTTCATTCTGTATAAAAATACGGCGTCAGTTCTTGTTCTGAAATATAGCGCAACGCTTGGCGGTAAATTGCGCGGAGAGTTCCTCTGTCCAACTCCGAAGCGTTGGGGATAGTCAAAGTTTGTTTCGCGCCGTTTGAAGTAATTCTTCTTAACTTAACATGGCTTCCCCGTTGGGAAGCCACTTCAAAACCTAAAGATAAAAATATTTTAATTACTTCTTCTCCGGAAAGAATCTTAAGCTTTGGCATACGACAGCTCTGGCTCAAGCTCAAAACTGGCAAGCACCGATGGATTTTCCACCAAATCAAAATCAGATGGATTTTCTCCTTCCAGTTGGAGGCTTACCGCTTCACGCAAATTTTTAGCAAGTTCATCTAAAGTTTTTCCTTGGGTCACAACCGGCAAATCAATGCACTCCGCGATAAAATACTTTTCACCCTTATATATATGAACCTGTATAATCTTTTTCATATTTTCAGCTTAGCAAGGACAGGAGAGGGTGTCAAATGCTATACTTATTCATATGGCGGGGAGATTTGTTGAGAGTTTAAATCTGAAAAAAACCTGCGCGGAATACAGAGTAGGGCTTTGGCAGTGCCCGCAGTTTTTATTTTTGGTAATGGGCGCGATTATTATTTTGGCCATCTTGGTTACTTATATAGTAGCCAGCCGTTATGAAGAGCCGGAAATCGCGGCTTTGGCGGTTTTAGTTCTTACCGCGATTTTATTCGCCATCGGCAATCTAATAGTGCGCGCTTTTGAACAGGTGGCGCTGTCCTCGCGCTCAAAATCCGAGTTTATAAGCATCATGAGCCATCAGCTCCGCTCGCCCTTGTCGGCGGTAAAATGGCAGGTGGATTTTTTGCTCGCGGACGCGCAAAAAAGAACGCAGGACGCGGCCTCGGTGCAAAAATATTTGCAAACGGTGTATGATCAAAATGAGCGGATGATCAGGTCGGTCAACGACCTTTTGGAGGTCAACCGCATAGAGGATGATGACCTTGTTCTGCGCCCATCGGTTTTTTCCATATTGGAGACGACCAATAAGATTGCGGGCGAATATAAAAGTTTCGCCGCGGCCAGCAATGTTAATATAGAAGTAAGCGTCGCGGGCTTAGCGCCCACTTTATATGCCGATGAAGAAAGAATTAGGCATGTGATGGAGCATCTTTTGGACAATGCCATAAGATACAGCCCCAAAGGCGGCAAGGTTTCCATAAATATTTCGGTTGAGGGAGGCAAATTGGTTTGGAAAATTACCGACCAGGGCGCGGGGATTCCTCCGAAAGACCAGAAAAGGATTTTTGAAAAATTTTTCCGTTCCGACCACGCTTTGCGCTATCAGACAGAGGGCTCGGGCGTGGGGCTTTTTATCGCGAAGTCCATTATAAAAAAATCCGGCGGAGAAGTAGGATTTGCTTCATCGCTGGACCAAGGGTCGATGTTTTGGTTTACTTTACCAATTTAAAAATAATTATGAAAAAGATTTTATTTGTTGAGGACGAGGAAGCCCTTCAGCGCGCCATGGGCGATATGCTGGAGAGCGGCGGATACGCCGTGCTTAAGGCCTTGGACGGAGAGGCGGGGCTCGCCATGGCAAAAAAAGAATTGCCGGATTTGATTCTTTTGGATTTGGTTTTGCCTAAAAAAAACGGCTTTGAATTTCTTGAAGAAATAAAAAAAGATTTATCCGCCAAAAATATTCCGGTGATTGTGTTGACCAATCTGGAGGGCAGCGCCGAAGTGGAGCGGGCTTTGTCTTTGGGCGCGACCACTTATCTGGTCAAAGCCAATTACAAACTGGATGAACTGCTCGGCAAGATCGAGGTAATTTTAGATCATCACGCCAAATAAAAAATGAAAATAGAAGAGCAACAATTGAAAGCTTTTCTCTTGGATTCGGAGCTGGTAAAAAAAGCCGATATTGAAAAAGCCGAAACGGAAGCCAAAAAAAGCGGGAAAAAACTAGACGATGTGCTTTTGTCATTGGGAAAAATAAACGAAGAAGAGCTGGCGCGGTTAAAAGCTTATATTTTGGGAATTCCTTTTGTGAATTTGGAAGGGGAAAAAATTGACGCGAAAGTGCTGGCTATTATTCCGGAGCCCATCGCCAAAAAACATAATATTGTTTCTTTTAAAAAAACCGGTAGCAATCTGGAAGTGGCCATGCTGGACCCGGAGAATTTGGAAACAATTGAATTCATCAAAAAAACCTCGGATTTGAAAATTCTCCCGCGGCTGACCAACGTCGCTTCCATGAAATACGCGCTTTCCCAATACCAAAAAAGTTTGGCGGCTGAATTCGGCGAAATTATAAAAGGGGAGGGCGAAGCGCTGGCAACCGTGCTGAAGGAGCCGGGCGGAGAAGCGGATATTGAGGATTTAAAAAAAGCCGCGGAGGATCTGCCCATCGTCCGCATCGTGGATACTTTGATTAGGCACGCGATTTTGCAGCGCTCTTCAGATATTCATATTGAACCCACGGAAAAAGAAGTTTTGGTTAGATACCGCATAGACGGAATTTTGCACAACGCCATGGTTCTGCCAAAGCAGGTGACTTCGGGAATCGTCGCTCGCATAAAAGTTCTGGCGAATTTAAAATTGGACGAGCACCGCTTGCCGCAGGACGGCCGTTTTAAAATTGAGACGCCGGAATACAAATATTCTCTCCGCGTTTCCATCTTGCCGGTTTTTGACGGAGAAAAAGTGGTGATGCGGCTTTTGCCGGAATCTTCCCACGGCTTTACTCTGGAGGATTTGGGTTTTCATGGCGAGGCCCTGGAAGCGCTTTATAAAAATATTAAAAAACCGCTTGGAATGATTTTAGCCACCGGCCCTACCGGTTCCGGAAAAACCACCACGCTCTACACTATTTTATCTTTGCTTAATCTGCCGGGAGTGAATATTTCAACAATTGAGGACCCGGTTGAATACAGGATGCCGAGAGTCAACCAAACGCAGGTCAGGCCGGATATCGGATTTTCTTTCGCCACCGGGCTCCGCTCGCTGGTCAGGCAGGACCCGGATATTATCATGGTGGGTGAAATTCGCGACAGCGAAACAGCCAACCTGGCAATCAACGCGGCGCTCACGGGGCATTTGGTGCTCTCAACCCTCCACACCAATTCCGCCGCCGGTTCTTTGCCGCGCCTTTTGGACATGAAAGTGGAGCCGTTTTTAATCGCTTCTACTGCCAATGCCATTATCGCCCAGAGATTGGTGCGGAAACTCTGCGGGGAGCCGGAAAAGCATGTTTTAACCGAAGCCGAGCTGAAAAAATTGGGCGAGCGCGTAAATTTGGATAGGGTTTTGGAATTTTTGAAAAAAGAAAAAATAGTTTCGCCAAAAGCCGCTTGGAAAGACATTCCTTTTTATAAGCCGAAGCCTTCGGCGGAATGCGCCGACGGCTATTCCGACCGCGTCGGCATCCATGAGGTTTTAGAAATGACGCCTACTATTAAAGATTTGCTTATGAAAAGCGCCACCGCCGACCAGATTGAGGAGCAGGCAAAAAAAGAAGGAATGATGACGATGCTGGAAGACGGCCTCACCAAATGCGTCCAAGGGATTACAACGATTGAAGAAGTGTTTAGGGTGACGACGGAGTAGAAAAATATACTCTTGTAGGTTATTTTTATTTCTGATATTATGTAGGCATGAATACAATCACTATACCTAAAAAAATGGCCCAAAAAGATGATTTGATTGTAATCCCTCGCAAGGATTATGAGTTTTTAAGGCAACTTAGAGTTATGAAAGAATTTTCGCCTAGCACAGCTCAAAAAAAGGCGCTCGCGCAAGCCGAAAAAAACTTAAAAAAAGGTAAAACCTTGTCTTTCAATGAGCTTGTACACAAACTGGGATTTACAAGTTGATCCCGGCGTTTTCAAGGTTTTCAAGAAAATACCTCAACATGATGCCGAGGCTATTTTGAGCGTTATTAATCTTTTGCCACTCGATCCGTATTTTGGAGACATCCAAAAAATGAAAGGAGAAGAAAATAGTTGGAGAAGAAGGGTTGGTTCTTTTCGTATTTTCTATAAAATTAAAGTTTTGGATAAAATAATTTTGGTATTTAAGCTAGAGCGCAGGACTTCAAAAACTTACTGACCATGAACGCAAAATCTTTTCAAGAAAAATAACAACTAATGTTGTAATTAACGCCGTTATCGTAGAGATGAGTACGGTTCTAACATCTCCTTTAACGCTCATCCAAATCCTTTTGTGCCACGGTGCAAACTTTAAAAGACCTTTCCCTGTCGCTCTGTAAAAATTGATAGTGTAGTAACCGCCGCGTATATCAGGGTGTTCTCGCGGGACTTCTTCAATATATCCATTGGCTACTAGATTTTCGACAGAACGTTTATCTCTTTTAGCAATTCCATTAATTAAATCGGCTGGTGACAAAAGCCCATCATGATGTTCAACTACAGCTTTCAAGATTCTTTTTTCGTTTTCAGTCATATATTTTTTCTCTTAATTTTTTGTTGGCCAGTTAGTTATTATTCTTTTGAATAATTTTTAATTTCCTATGGTCATACTTTTCAACTTCTCCGTTTTGATTTACTAAAAAAATACTCAACCTCAATCTGTTACAAACATAATATGGGATTTTCTTTAGTACTTTGTCTTTAAATGAATAAGGAAACGCGACACCATAGTTATAGCCGCCGTGTAATGCTCTTCTGTTGGTGTGCATTCTGGAAATTATTTGCCCAAGGGCGGAATTTAACGCGCTACTTCGCCATCCGCTCGGTGACTTTACTTTTAGACTTGGATCGCCTTTGCATTCAACAAGATAATACCAGCCGATAGGCCGCGGTCTTAATTTCTTTACTTTAATATCCACGCCCCATTCTCTTAAATCTGTGATTTTTTCTTTCGGGTTTCCAAATCCAAATTTTTCTAGATATTTTAGTACGCGTTTTTTAACAAATTGCTCTTTCAATAATCTGTAGCTTTTCTTTTTCATAAATTTATTCTCCTAATTTTTTCTTTAGCTTCATTTTGAGATTATAACATCCATAAGATAGAATATAAACATGCCCCTGTTTCATTATAAAGCCAAAGATAAAGAAGGGCGGGATGCGGAGGGAGAAAGGGAAGGGAAAGACAAATACGATTTGGCTCGCGCTTTGCGGGCGGAAGGAATGACGCCGCTTTTTATTTTGGAAGCCGGCGGCGCGGGCGTTAAGAAAAATTTAAATGATTATATTCCCAATTTTCTCAAAAGGATTTCGCTGGAGGAAAAATTGAATTTTACTAGAAATACCGCCGTGATGATCGGCGCCGGCGTGAGTCTGGCAAAGGCTTTGGAAGTTATGGCGCGGCAGGCAACAAATGAAAAATTTAAAATAGTAATCATTGCCATGGTTGAAAACATCAAAAAAGGCAAAAATTTTTCCGATGCTTTGGGAGAGCATCCCGAAGTTTTTCCGAAATTTTATAAAGAGATGGCCAGGGCAGGAGAAAAATCCGGAAAACTTGAAGAATCCCTGAAACTTGTTGCCATGCAGCTTCAAAAAGATTACGTGCTTAGAAAAAAAGTTCGCGGAGCCATGGTTTATCCGGCCATAGTCGTCGCGGCCATGGTGGGCATCGGAATTTTAATGATGATTTACGTGGTGCCGACATTGATTGCAACTTTCAAGGAGCTTAATGTGGCGCTGCCGCTTTCCACGCGATTTATTATTTTCATAAGCGAATCAATTTTACAAAGCGGGCTGATTTTTCTCGGCGCCGCGGTTATATTGGGATATTTTATTTATCGTTGGGGAAAGTCGCAAGCCGGCAAAAAACAGATGGATTGGATTTTCACGCATTTGCCTGTAATCAAAGGCATCAGCCAAAAATTTAATTCCGCCAGAACCTGCCGCACTTTAAGCTCCCTGATTTCTTCCGGCGTGGATATTTTGGAGGCCATAAACATTACCAAAGAAGTTTTACAAAATCATCTTTACCAGAATATTTTGGAAGACGCCAGTTTAAAAATCCAGAAGGGCGACACTATTTCCCGCGCCTTTTTGAGTTCCGGAGAACTTTACCCTTCTTTAGTGGGGGAGATGATAGCGGTAGGAGAAGAAACCGGCGAGCTTTCACATATGCTTTTAAGACTGGCTTCTTTTTATGAAAGCGAAGTTGCTCAAGCCACCAAAGACCTCGCCACCATAATAGAGCCCGCGCTGATGATTGTTATCGGCATCGTCGTCGGATTTTTCGCGGTGTCTATGATTTCCCCGATGTATAATTTAGTTGGAGCGTTTTAAAATATGACCCCGTTAGAAGTCGCGATCGCTTGTGTAAAATTTTAAATAAATAATATGACTGAACTTAAATTTAAAAATAAAAGAATGCAAATTGCGAGATCGCGATCTGCCTCTAACGGGGTGAAAGGCGTAACACTGATTGAACTTTTAGTAAGCATTTTTATAATCGCGGTGATAGCCACGATTTTTATGTCCGTGTTTTCAACATTCCGCGAAAATAGCCAGCTTACGGAGGCGCACTCCGCGATTGTCGGCGTGTTAAAAGACGCGCGGAGCCGCACGCTTTCTTCGCAAAATAAAAGCGATTACGGCGTGCATTTTGAAACGGCAAAAGCGGTGCTTTTTAAGGGCAACATTTATAATTCGGCTGACGCTTCCAACGAGCCGTATTTTTTGCCGACCTCCGTTCAAATCGGCCCCATAAATCTTACCGGCGGGGCGGTGGACACGGTTTTCACCCGTCTTTTGGGCACAACGACCGCCTCCGGTACCGTGACTATTTCTTCAAAACGCTCCGGCGGCCCCACCCGCGCCATAACAATTCTCTCCACCGGCAACGCGCAGTAAAAAATAACTACTATGATATATCATAGTGGTACATACATCGTTTTGTTACGATCGTGAGAAAACAGTGTATGGCTGAAAAAATATTTAACTTTTTTAATTTTTTGGTGTAGCATTAAAGTAAGGGTTTATCCCAAGAAAAGTTGGCGAGATTGGCCGGTGTCGCCAATAATACGATTATTAAAATTGAAGCTGATAAAAACCAGAATCCAACGCTGGATGCACTCAAGAAAATTGCGAAAGCTCTTGAAGTTAGTGTTAATGAGTTAATAAATTAAGTTTGTACTTTATGAATGAGGTAAATTTTACAGAACTTGATCCCATAGAAAATTATATGGTCGGGTTTAAGTGTTTTAATGCCCCCGACGGATATCAGGCCACTTTTCACATCTACGCAAAAGATAATGACACAATTCATTATCAGATAGATTTTGTTATAACTGGAACCGAATATAATACTGTTGTGGAGGGAAATAAAAAATCAAATCAAGATTTAATCAACGAAAAATATGGCGGGTTAGAAAATTGTTTTAAGGATATTGGGATAAAGTATATAAAGGATAAAATCAAACAAAATAATCTAAAAAATAAAGCTGTCAATATTTTAAGTTTAATTTAGTATGGACAATCATCTTACAAAATAAATTATGTTTGCAAATTTACTAAAAAAAATAGCAGACAAGGGTTATTTAATTGTTTTCCAGTATTTTTTTGATTTTACTTCTGAAGGGGAACAAAATTGTAAAATAAAAGTTTTAAGTTACGATCTAAACGGCGATGTCCGCAAAGAAGAAGATTTGGATAAAATTGATGCAGAATTTAAGGAGTTCAGTGATTTTGTTTTCTTTACACTTTATGGTAGTTATATAGTGGTTTGGATGGCACAAATATTTGATAACGCTTCATCAATGAGAACAAGCGATTCTTGGTTAAAAAAAATGGCTTCAATAATCAATATTTTGTTTGACTCAAATAAACAATATACCCTATCTGATGCATTGTCATTATTCAGCCAAGAGACAAAGGCGATAGCTATTGAAAAACATGCCACTGTTCAATTTAAAATATCCCCATCAACGAAAGGTACGATAGTTAGAGTTATAAATATCCCTCTTGCCCAAGAGTTGGAATGTCAAATGTATTTGTTTGTTATATTATTTGATTTTTTCTGCAAAAAATATGCCAATGCTTATAACTTAATGAGATATGGATGGACGAAGATAATGGAAACAAAAAGGGAAATAAATTTTTCTAAATCAAAATCATTTCAGGCTATCGCATATGAAGTCAATGGAAGGATAGCTCATGAATTACAGAATCAATCAAAGGTAGAATAAAAATTAAAGATGGTGGTACGCCAGTTTCATTGACACGAAATTCGGCGTCGGCAAAAGCGTTTTTTAAATCCACAGCGGGTTGTTAGGGCGAATTGGGGATAAGAAATATGCTAAAATAGGTATATGCGCGGATTCGGCATTTTGGAAATTGTAATCGCGGTTTCAATAATCAGCGCCACGATTTTTTCGCTATCTTTCGTTTTTATTATGGCCAGTCGCTTGGAGTCGGAATCTTTAAATAAAATCCGGGCGAATTTTATTGCCGAAGAAGGGCTGGAAGCAATGCGGTTTTTGCGCGACCAAAGCTGGGCGGCTAATCTGGGGAGCCTTTCGGCGGGCACGACTTATTATCTTGCTTTTACCACCACGACTTCAACTTGGAGCGCGGGAACCAACGGCTCCGAGATTGATAATTTATTTTTAAGAAAAGTGACGGCGGAAAATGTTTCGCGCGATCCGTCTACGCAAAATATAGAATCAATCTATAACGCGGCAAATAATGATCCCGATACTAAAAAAATAAATGTGTCCGTTGAATGGCAAGAGAGAAGCGCGACCAAGATGGTAAACATAAGCGCTTATTTATCGGATATTTTTGATAATTAAAATAATGCGCGGGTACACTTTATTGGAAACGGTTATCTATGTGAGTATTTTGGCGGTTATTGCCGTGCTGGCTTTGGGCTCAATACTTTCCGTTTACAAAGCTTTCGGCAAAACCAAAGTGGAGCGTCGGCTGGCGTTAAACGGCGACGTGGCCATGGAACGGATGCTTAGAGATATCCGCTCGGCCACCAGTACCGACATCGCGGTGAGCGCTTTCAAAACTAATCCCGGAATTTTGAAAATCGGCTGGACAAAATTTTCGCTTTTGGGTTCGGTTTTGCGGGTCACGGAAAGCGGCCAAGCGGCGGATTTAACTTCGGACATCAATGTCACCAATCTAATGTTTTATCGGACTGTTTCCGCGAATTCGGAAATAATAAAAATAGAAATGACATTGCAAGCGGGAACCGGCATTTTTCAAAAAAGCAAAAATTTTTACGGGTCGGCGGTATTAAGGGGAATATATCAATGAAAATTCAAAAACAAGAGCAAGCCCCGCGGATGGCGGGGCAAGCAGCGATGACAGCCGTAATACTGATGCTTTTTATCATGCTCTCGGCTATTTTTGGCGCCTCTTCGGTCGCCCTAAAAGAAGCCAAGGTTGCCGAAGAAAATAAAAAATCAAAATTATCTTTTTTTGCCGCGGAATCCGGCTTGGAGGACGCCGTTTATCGGCTAAAAAGAGGCAAAAATTTAACTTCATCTTTTTCTTTAACTCTCAACGGCGCTACATCTAATACCACAGTGACGTCTTCCGGAGGTCGGAAAGATATTTATTCGGAAGGTTCAAATTCGGGAGACATTAGGGCGTTGAGTTCCGTGTTGTTAAATTCTACCGGAATTAGTTTTTATTACGGAGCTCAAGTTGGAGAAGGAGGAATGATCATGGACCAACAGAGCCAAATTAAAGGCAGCGGCGGCGCGGCAGGCAATATTTATTCCAACGGTTCCGTCAGCGGAGAAAGCGGAGCAACGGTTACTGGCGATCTTATTGTGGCCACCGGTGTTACAGAAGATACCAATGCGCGCTCCACAACTTGCGGCGAAGACCAAATAGTCGGGCAAGCCAATCCGCAGATTGATTTCGCGCAAAGTTTTAAACCGTCCGACAGCAAGCCGCTGGCCAAAATAAGTTTATATTTAAAAAAAGTAGGCAGCCCGGGAGACGCTACTATCCGGATAACTTCCGACATTGGCGGAGTCCCGGCGAAGTCGTCTTTGGCAAGCGCCACGCTGTCTTCCGGCTCGGTTGGAACTTCTTATGGCTGGGTTGATGTCGCGTTTTCTTCGCCGCCAAATTTAACAAGCGGCACAACTTATTGGTTTATTCTGGACGCCAGTAAAGACGCGAATAAATATTACATTTGGTGTAAAGACAGCGGCGCCGGTTACGCCAATGGTTCGCCTAAATACAGCCAGGATTGGAATGACGATCCATGGGCCGGCGTTTCCGGAGACCTGGATTTTAAAACGTATCTCGGAACTGGCGTAAGTTCAATAGATGGCGTTGTGGTTTACGGCAACGCAAAAGCAAACACCATTACAAATAGCAAAATCTGCGGAAACGCTTATTATCAAAGCATTGATGCTGGCTCACTTTCTTTTTTAAACAACCCTTCAAATCCAACATGCCCCGACCCATTAACTTCCGGCACGGCCTTTCCGGGCTCGTCAGACCCGCCGCCCCAAAATATGCCGATTTCGGATTCAAATATACAAAGCTGGAAAAATGACGCGGTTGCAGGAGGAACCATAACCGGAAATTGCGGCGACAATGGCGTTTCAGGATGCAATATTGGCGACAACGGCACTCTTTCTTTGGGCCCAAAAAAAATTGTCGGAAATCTCGTTTTGACCAAAAAACAAACGCTAGTCGTAACCGGCACGCTTTACTTTACCGGCCACTTGGATATGGATAGCTCCTCGGGCGCGACAGTCAAATGCGATCCGTCTTTTGGAGCAAATAGCTGCGTGGTTATTTTTGACAGTTGGATACATCTTAAAAATAATTCGCTTTTTCAAGGCTCCGGCACAGCCGGAAGTTATATTTTAATACTGACAACGCTTACTGGCTGTAATGGCGGAGAAGAGACCTCTCCCTGTACCCACCACAATGGCGCCATCGATCTCCACAACAACGCCACAGGCGCCATATTTTACGCCGGAGATTCCATGATCAACCTTCACAATGGAGTCGGCGTTACGGAACTCACGGCATACAAACTGCGACTGGATAACGGCGCTATCGTGACCTACGAGCAAGGTCTTACAAACGCTAATTTTTCCTCCGGTCCTTCGGGCGGATGGAACATTAAGAGTTGGGGGGAGATTGTGCCATAATGAAATTATGCCTATTCCAATTCCAAGTTTTTTAAGGCTTCCTATTTACGCTTTTGAGCTTTCCGATAAGTCTTATAAATATTTGCGCCTCAAAGAAACGCGCGGCGGAATTATGCTGGACGATTTCGGCGAAGGCGAAATCGCTGCCGGAGTCATAGAACACGGAGAAATCAAAAAAAAGGACATTTTAACCGCGCTTTTGAAAGAACTTTTTTCCAAAAAAAACATCCGTTTCGCGGCAATTTCTTTGCCGGAAGAAAAAGGTTTTTTGGAAAACATCCAGCTTACAGGAATTAAAGAAGACGAAATGCGCCAAACTTTGGAATTGCAATTGGAAGAACACGTGCCTTTGCCGCCTTCCGAAGTTATTTTTGATTATACTGTGGCGCGGAATGAAAAAAACCATTCAGACGTTGTGCTCAACGCTTTTCCGCGCGTTCTGGTTGAAAGCTACTTGGAAGTTTTTTCCGCGGCCGGCGCGCTGCCGACTTTTATGGAGTCCGAACTTGTTGCCGCGGTAAGGTCAATAGTGCCCCTAGATTTCACTTTGCCGGCCATGGTGTTGGATTGGGGCAAAACCAGAATCAGTTTTTTTATAGTGGAGAACCGCGTTTTAAGGTTCGCTTCCACAATTCCCATAGGCGGGGAAGCGCTGGACCAGGCTATCGCTAAAAATTTGGGCGTTAATATTGAAGAAGCCCAAAAATTAAAAGCCGAAAAAGGACTTTTGCAGGACCAGGATTCCTTACCGGTATTCCAGGCGATTGTGCCGGTGGTCACGGCCGTGCGCGAAGAAGCTGAAAAATATGTTAATTTTTGGCAAACCCATTCGGAAAATAAGCAAACCCCGCAAAAACTTTTTCTTTCCGGAGGAGACGCCAACTTGCTCGGTTTGCCGCAATATCTGGAGCAGGAGCTGAATTTGCCGGTTGTTATGGCAAATCCTTGGGCTAACGTTAAATTTCCAAAAAATTATCTGCCCCATTTAGAGCTTAAGAACGCTGTCCGTTTTTCAATTTCTATAGGTTTGGCTTTAGCCGCGATGGATAAGGAAAAAACAATATGAGCTTGCTTCCGCCCAATTGCGAAAAAGAATTCCGCCGCGAGAAAATTATCCGGGTTTGGATAATCTTCATTATTATTTTAATATTCATCGCCGTTGCCGCTCTGGTTTTCATGCTGCCGTCATATTTCGCGCTGGTGCTTTCCAAGGACGATATTTTACGCAGGCTCCAAGCCGAGGAAAAAGTATTTGAAAAAAAAGAATTTAAAAGCTTGGAAGAAAAAATAGCGTCTTTAAACAATAAAATT
>JAUYMO010000005.1 GCA_030699445.1 Candidatus Giovannonibacteria bacterium | reverse complement strand
GCAACCCACCTACACCAGCGCCCGCATATGGCGCACCGGGTCTATTGCTTGATACTCCGCCGATAATCGCTCCCGTTACCGCGCCAGCAACCGGGCCACCATAAGCAGCATGCATAGATTCTTTAATTGCTGGCGTGCTGGCGTCTCCCAGATAACGGACATTGGCTTGAAACCATATGTTCGCCTTTTCCGGGTCTTGCACAACCGCGTAGCCTTTCTCCATTAAAAGCCCGTGGAGATTACTAAGCTTGACATCCATCCCGCTGGTGTCGCTAAGCTCTATCCAAACAGTTTTCTGGGACGCTGGAAGCGGCTTTCTGAAAACAGTTTCAGCCGGGCTTGCTTGGACGCTTAAATCCTTATACCGAAGAGCTGTGGACATGGCCGCGCACCCCGCCAAAAACGGCAAAACCGCTATCGCAAAAACACTCAAAAACCTCACATTTTTCATAGAACACCTTCCTTTCTAAACATAGCCTAGCATAGAGCCAATTCTGTTGCAAGAGGCACAAAAATCATGTAGAATTATCGCATCCGCCCGTAGCCCCGACGCAGAGGTCGGGGCCCCGACTTCCGTTTCGGAACGTCGGGGCTCAATAAAACCATGGCATTCGTTTATTTCATTCGCAGTAAAAAAGATAGTAGACTTTATATCGGCAGCACTGAAAATTTAAGTCAGCGACTTAGCCATCATTTCGGTCATCACACGCCTACTACAAAAAGATTTGGGGAAATAGAAATAGCGTTTTACCAAGAGTACAAAACACTTAAAGAAGCGCGGTCTATAGAGCGAAAATTAAAAAAATTAAAACGCAAGGACTATCTTGAAAAAATTATAAAAGACAGGCAAATTAAAATGAAGCCATAACACAACCGCCCGTAGCTCAGTTGGTAGAGCAGCTCCCTTTTAAGGAGATGGTCGCAGGTTCGATTCCTGCCGGGCGGACAAATAAAAACAAGTAGAAATTTTTATTGCGTGGCTGAAAAAGCGTTAACCCGTCCAGCCGACCAATAAGTGCCTGTTCCGGAAATTTTATCGGCCGTGGTTTCCAAGCGCGACCTTACCGCGGAGGCGGAAGTTCCGTAAGGAGTTGACCAAATCAAAGCGGCGGCCGCCGCAGTCATAGGTGTTGCCATGGAAGTGCCGGAGCCGTAATCGTAATTTAAAGATTTGTTGATGGCGTAGGGATGGTTTGGAAAAGTTGAAAAAATATTTTCTCCGGGCGCCGCCACATCCACCCATTTCGCGCCGTAAGAAGAGAATGAAGCTTTTTTGTCCTGATTATTGGTAGCTGCGACCGCGATAACATTTTTGTAAGCCGCGGGGTAAATTTTACCCCGGCAACCGCAATTTCCTGCCGCCGCGACCACTACCACGCCTTTGCTCCAAGCGTAATTAACCGCGTTCTCTAAAGTTTTGGAAGGAGAGTTCCCGCCCAAACTTAAATTAATAACTTTGGCGCCGTTATCCGCCGCCCAAACAATGCCGTTCGCTATCCAAGAATAAGCGCCGGAACCGTTATCGCCCAAAACTTTGCCGTTCATTAAAACACAATCCGGACATCCCCCCGCTACCCCGATGTTATTATTCGTAATTGCCGCCACAGTTCCGCCAACATGCGTCCCGTGGCCGTAAAGGTCGTCTGCCGTTGGAGAGCCGGTGAAATTTTTCTGTAAAACAATTTTTAAAGAAAGGTCTTCATGGTCTTGGTCAATCCCGGAGTCAAGAATCGCCACTTTGGTGCTTGTGCCGTTCCAACCAGTAGAAAAATGCCAAGCCGAGGGGGCGTCAATATCGGCGTCAATTGTCCCAACACTACCTTTGATATCCTGGCCGTTGTTCTCCAAGCCCCATTGATTCCCAAAATAAGTATCGGCGGGAGGGTGGTTAAGAGCGGAAGCGAGATAATCCGGCTCGGCATATTCAACCAGCGGATTTTTTGAAAGCGCCTCTGCAATTTTATCTTCCGCGCCGCGGGGAACATTGACCACCAGCGTTCCTAGTTTATCAATTTTACTTAAAATTTTGCCCCGATTTTTGCCGAGTTCCTGCTCCACCGCTTTTGGAGATATTCCTTCTTTAAATTTAATTAAAATTTGGCCTGAAACCCGCGTTGGTTCTTCCTGAACCGCGACAGCTACACCGGTAATAAAAAAACTAACAGCTAAAACTACGCCTAAAGTTAAAATATTTTTCATATATTCCATAATAAAGTAATGGCGGGCGGACCGTCAAGTGGATAAGTGTCTACAAAAACAATACGCCGAAAATCGGGAGAATTGTCCACCATTTGGCGAAAGCGCCCGTGAAAAGCGAAAGAGTCAAAGGCGAAAGATTAAGCAGATTATTTTTTATCAATACTTCCGGCGCCAAGTTTAACAAAAAGGCCATCAAAAATCCCGCCGCCAAAACCGCGAGCAACAAAATCTCCCACCAAACGCCGCTAACATACGCTGTGCCGTGCAAGGCGCGCAGTAAAAAAAGCGCGAGTAAAATCAAAAGCGCTAGAAAAATTCCGGCTCGCCACATAAAAATTTCCGTTTCCGCCCGCCCTGCCGTCAGTTTATCAACCGGCAAAAAAGGAAACAATGCCAACAAAACATAAACGGCCAAAATCATAAAAGCCATTTTTTTCTTGCCTCCGGAAATTCCCCAGAAAAATCCGCCGGCGACTAAAAATAATACTAGCGCCACATCCCACTGCGGATTTTTAAGCAAAGATAAAAATGATTGCATATATTAACTATAACCCTTCTTTCTCCAAATCGGAAAGCAGGCGCCTGGCTTCGTGCGAAAGTTTTTTGGGAAGTTTTTGGTGAAGAACTATCAAAAGGTCGCCCCGATTTCCTCGCGATTTAGGCACGCCCTTTTGGCGAAGGCGCAAAATATCGCCCGCTTTGGAAAGCTCCGGAATACGCACCAAAATTTTACCTGCCCGTCCGTCAGGCGGGCCCTCCAAAGTTTCTATTGCCTCTTCTCCGCCTAAAATCATTTTAGATGGCTGCGCGTAAAGATCCATAACCAAATCAAACCCTTCCCTGCGAAAAATCGGGTGCGGAATAACATTTATTTTCACATATAAATCGCCAGCCGCTCCTCCCGATAAAGCCTCGCCCATGCCGGTAAGCTTGATGGCCTCGCCGTCCCTAATGCCTGCGGGAATTTGAATATTAATATTTTCCTGTTTTTTTAAAACACTTTGCCCGCGGCAATGTTTACAGAAATGCTCCGGAATTTCGCCTTTTCCTCGGCATTTGGAGCATTCCGCTAAACTTGTGAAAGAACCCAAAATTGACCTTCTGGATTCGCGCACAGTGCCCGTACCTTGGCATGTGTCGCATTTTTTAACATGGCTTCCGGGTTCGGCTCCGGAACCCCGGCAAATATCGCATAAAGAAGTTTTATCCAAAAGAACGCTTCTGGCTCCGCCGAAGACCGATTCGCGGAAAGATACGTCCAAACTTAAAGAAATATCGCTTCCCCTTTTCGCGCGGCGGGAACGGGAAAATCCTCCAAAGCCACCGAAAATATCGCCAAAAATATCGCCCAAATCAACACCGCCGAAATTTCCATCAAAATCCTGAAATCCTGAAAAATCCCAGCCGGGCTGTGCGCCGCCGCCTTGGCCAAAGGCCGCGCTCCCGAATTGGTCGTACCTCCGCCTTTTTTCGTCATCACCCAAAATCTGGTAGGCCTCATTTATTTCTTTGAATTTTTTTTCGTCTCCGCCTTTTTTGTCGGGGTGATGCTGATGCGCAAGTTTTCTGTACGCCCTTTTTACTTCTTCTTGTGAAGCGCTTTTCCCCACCCCCAAAATTTCATAATAATCTTTGGACATTTTTATTTCTTATCTTCGCCGGGTTCTTTAAAATCGGCGTCTTTAACATCCGGGCCTTTGTCTTCCGGTTTTTTGTACATTGCTTCGCCGATTTTGGATAATGCCTGCGCTAAAGCAGTTTCGGCGTTTTTAATTTCAGATACATCTTCGCCGTCTTTTAGTTTTTTCAGCGCCTCAATTTTTTGATTAACTTCGTCTTTGATGGCCGCATCGATTTTATCTCCCGCATCGCGCAAAGATTTCTCCGCGGTGTAAACCAAAGCGTCCGCTCGGTTTTTTGCCTCAACCAATTCTTTTTTCTTTTTATCGTCTTCGGCATGGAGCTCCGCGTCCCGCTTCATCTTTTCAATTTCATCTTTTGAAAGCCCCGTGGAAGCTTCAATTCGGATAGACTGCTCCTTGTTTGTAGCTTTATCTTTTGCTTTTACCGATAAAATTCCGTTGGCGTCAATATCAAAACTAACCTCAACCTGCGGCATACCGCGAGGAGAAGGAGGAATGCCGTCCAAAATAAATCTGCCCAAAGTTTTATTGTCCGCGGCCATTTCGCGTTCGCCCTGCAAGACATGGATTTCCACGGAGGTCTGATTGTCGGCCGCGGTTGAAAAAACCTGCGAACGCGCGACGGGCACAGTCGTATTTTTTTCAATAATTTTTGTCATTACGCCCCCCAAGGTCTCAATGCCGAGAGATAATGGGGTGACGTCCAGAAGCAAAACATCTTTCACGTCGCCCTGCAAAATTCCGCCCTGAACCGCGGCGCCCAGCGCCACGACTTCGTCGGGATTGATGGTGCGGTTGGGTTCTTTGCCGAAAAGTTTTTTGATTCCTTCAACAATAGCTGGCATTCTGGTTTGCCCGCCGACCAAAACTATCTCGTCAATTTCCCGCATTTTAAAACCCGAATCATCCACCACTTTTTTGGTAATCTCAAAAGATCTGTTTAAATAATCGCTGACCAGTTCTTCCAGCTTGGCGCGGGTGAATTTCATCAAAAGATGCCGCGGGCCGGAAGCGTCGGAAGTAATGAAGGGAATATTTATTTCCGTTTCAACCGTTGTTGAAAGCTCGTGCTTGGATTTTTCCGCGGCTTCCTTCAAGCGCTGAAGCGCCAAAACATCTTTGGTGACATCAATGCCCAATTCTTTTTTAAATTCCACCGCGATATGCTGGATAATTTTTTGGTCAAAATCGTCCCCGCCCAAATGCGTGTCGCCTCCGGTGGCGCGGACTTCAATGGTGTCATCCCCGATTTCCAAAACTGAAATATCCAGCGTGCCCCCGCCGTAGTCATAGACCGCGATTTTTTCACTTTTCTTCTTATTCAAGCCGTAGGCCAAAGCCGCGGCCGTGGGTTCGTTTAAAATCCGGCGCACGGAAAAACCCGCAATCTCACCCGCGGCTTTTGTGGCCTGCCTTTGGGCATCGTCAAAATAAGCCGGCACGGTAATGATTGCTTCTTCAATTTTTTCTCCCAGCTTGGCTTCGGCGTCGGTTTTTAATTTCGCCAAAATCATCGCCGAAATTTCTTCCGGCCGATACCATTTTTCATTTATTTTCACGTCCACCCCGCCGTTTGCTGATTCTTTTATTTCATAGGGCAATAAAGCTTTGTCGCGCTTCACTTCCGCGTCCGAAAATTTCCGTCCAATCAACCGCTTTACCGAAAAAATTGTGTTTTTCGGATTGGTTACGGCCTGCCGTTTCGCCAAAAGACCGACCAGGCGCTCGCCTGTTTTTGAAAACGCGACCATTGAAGGCGTTGTCCTGGCGCCCTCCGCGTTTTCCAATATTTTCGGGACTCCCCCTTCCACAACCGCCATCGCCGAGTTAGTCGTCCCCAAGTCAATTCCTAATATTTTTGCCATAGTTTTATTATTTTAACTTTTAATATTTTCAGCCCTAGGCTGATCCGCCTTTGGCGGAATAAACCCCAACTTTTACTTTTGCCGGCCTCAAAATTCTATCATAAATCCGCCAGCCTTTCTGCAATTCTTCCACCACTATGCCGTCTTCCTCTTCACCGAGAACCTCTTTTTCTTCCAATGCTTCGTGCTCCAACGGATTAAATGTTTTTCCTTGGCTCTCAACCGGCTCCACGCCTTCTTTTTTTAATATATCTATTAATTGATTATAGATCGGCTTACAATCCGCGCTGCTACTAAGCTCTAATGAATCCGCTACTGCCAATATTTCTCTTAAAATCCCTTCAGTGGCAAATTTCACGAATTCGGCTCTGGCTTTTTCCTCATCCTTCCTTGCGTTGATAAAATCCGCCTTCGCCCTCTGCCAGCCCGCCAGATAATCATCCCGCTCGCTCTTCACGGCCTTAAGCTCGTCTTTCAATTTTTTCAGCTTGTCTTTGAAGGCCTCATCATCTCCTTCATTAATAATTTCCACGTCGTCGTCCACCCCGTTAGAAAATTTTGTGGGGTCTATATTACCATTATTAACTTTATCTTGCATAGAATTTAAAAATTAAATGAATTATTTTATAAATTTTCTAACGGGGTCCATATTATTTTTTTCTTTTGCTTATAATATCTTTCTTGGCGTATTTTAAAACCGAACCGGCTTTTTCATAATTCATCCGGCGGGGGCCCAAAGATATCATGGCGAACCTGCCCCAGTCCTCGTCTTCAAAAAACATTCCGGCCATGCCGAATTCTTCTATAATAAAATCCGGCTCATTATAATTTTTATTTTTTCTTTGGAATATGCCCGAAACCGTATTTTCAAGATGTTCCGTTAAATCCACAAAATCAACCGCGCGGCTCTGCTCCGTAAATTCCGGCTCCTTCAAAACTTCCGCTAGGCCGTGTTTGAAAAATCTGTTTTCGTTTTCCAAAAAAATCGCAGAAAAAAGCCGGAGATGCCCGGAAACGGCGCTGTTTAATTCTTCAAATATTTCGTCCATTTCAGAAAAACTACGCGAAAAAATTTTATCCATAGAGTGACGAATATCGGCTTGGGGCTCCTTTAAACGCATCAGATTTTGGATAAAATAGCGGTACCCCTTGTCCGTGGGAATCCGGCCGGCGGAGGTGTGGGGCTGTTCCAAAAAACCGCCGTTATCCAGCTCCAGCATGGTGTTCCTGATTGTTGCCGGACTCACGCCCAAGCTCACTTTTTTATTGACGCGCTCGGAAGACACGGGATTTGCCGTCCGGACATAATCCCGCACAATAAAATCCAAAATTTCCTCTTTTCTGCTGTCTAACTTCATAAAAGATATGTTAGCAAAATTAGCACTCTCCCGTCAAGACTGCTAACGCGAAACTGAGACTGCTAACGCGAAACTGGGCTTTAGGTTTCATTGGCCGCAAACCTAAAAATAGCAATTCTAAATCTGACTGCTATAGCGCTCAAACTTGCAATCTTAGAAATGTTAATATATACTTATAAAATGGCTAGATATAAAGCGCCGAGAATCGGTCCGACAGCGCAAAAAGTCCTCTTACTCCTTTTGGGCGGGCTGACATTGGGGCTTACGGCTAATCCCAAATATTATTTTCGCGTGATAGATACCATAAAAAAGGATTGGAAGCGCATTAATGAAAACGCTAAAAGATACGCCCTCAACCGCGCCATAAAAAATCTTTATCAATCCAAACTTATAGACGCCAGAGATAATTCGGATGGCACCGTGACTTTAACGCTCACCAAACAAGGCAAAGCTCTGGCGCTAACTTACGATATTGAAAATATAAAGATACCGCCCATGAAGCGCTGGGACGGCAAATGGCGCATTGTGCTTTTTGATATTCCCGAAAAACATAAAAAGGCCCGCGACGCTTTGTCCAAAACACTCAAGCGTGCGGAATTTTACCAATTTCAAAAAAGCGTGTTTGTCCATCCGTTTGAATGCCGAAATGAAATTGATTTTGTCATTGAATTTTTCTCTATGCGCCCTTTTGTAAGATTTATTTTAGCTGACCACATTGATAATGAATTCCATATTAAAAAACATTTTAACCTAAACTAGCGCGCAAAAATCAATTCTAAATCTGAGCGCGATAGCGTTCAAACTTAGAATTAGATTATTGTTCTAGCTCTAATTCGTCCTATGGTTATTAGCGTTTCGCCCATTGCGGGGCTTTGCGGGAAATAAAAAAATCACCAAAGCGTTTTACCTTGGTGACGAGCAGCTTTTTCTGCTCTTGTATTGCGATCTATTGGACCTTAAAGCTAGTTCCGCTATCAATGTGCAACACACTTCTCACCTCAGCAACGAAAGGTAGTCTTTTCTTCACGAGCTCCTCAGCCAATTTGGCTAAGTATCTCTCATAAGCATAAACTTGTCCTTTGCGTATGCTGTGGTACTTCGGAAAAATAGTGAACCAGCAGGTTTTCTCGGGCGTACTCCAGTTATTGATCACCTCGTCGCCATCGCTCAAGTAAAAAATGCTTGGGGCACTTTCTTCCGGACATAGACGAGGCGGGTCATCGTGCCAAGGAAATTGCTCATCGACTTCGAGAATTGCTCGTCTAAAAGCTGATAAATCAGCCTTGACGCGAGCCGTTGTAAGAACGAAAGCCATAGTTCCTTTCACACTATACTTCCGCTCAGGATCAGTTGATCCAATCACGCTATTTCCGAAATCCTTAACCGCACTTAATAAGGTTCTCATCGAGAAACCCTCCTTTTGTGAATGGGCTACCTTGGCTAGCCTGCCCTATTCTCTATCTCCAATTATACACCCAAAATAGCTCTCTGTCAATAGCACAAAATAGCCTTATTTTTAAGGCTGTTTTGGTAAATTGTGTATAAAATGATTCGCCTACCTCTTCGCCCATTGCGGGGCTTTGCGGGCTTTTTTGAGGCCGAATTTGCGGCGTTCTTTCATCCGCGGGTCGCGTTTTAGGAAGCCCAATTGTTTTAATGATTTTCTTTCTTCGGGATTGATTTTTAAAATCGCCCGGGCGATGCCGTGCCTCAAGGCCTCCGCCTGCGAATGGATTCCCCCGCCGGAGATTTTCGCCGAAACTCTGTAGGCGTTTTCAAGATGCGCGGCTTTTAGGGCTTCCTCCGCGATTCTTTTAAGCGGAGCTGTCGGGAAATAAACCGCGTGCGGTTTATCGTTTACTGAAATTTGCGGTAAAGAATGGTTCTCCGCAAATAATCTAACCCTGGCCACAGATGTTTTTCTTCTGCCCACCGCTTCAAAATACCTCGCTGACGGCGCTGCCGGTTTTTCTTTATTTATCTTCGCCATGGTAGATTATTAAATTTTTAATCATAACTTTTCTCAAGCGGTTATGCGGGAGCATGCCCAAAACGGCATGCTTAAAAACCTCGCGCTTATCTTTTTTTGCCACCTCCCAGGCGCTAGTTACTTTTCTGCCGCCGGGATATCCAGAGTAGCGCGCGTGCTCGCTCTCTTTTAATTTTTTTTCGGAAATATCAACCAAGTCCCCGTTTTTCACGATAACTTTCGGCAAAACCGTCCGGTTGGGCAAAAAATCCGCTTCGGTTTTTCCGCGAAGCGCTTTTGCGGCCTCCGAAGCGATTCTCCCAAGCCGTTTATTTTTGGCGTCTATGATTATTTCTTTTTTCACCCCGTTAGAAATAGGACACAGACGCGAAAAATGCGTTGCGTGCCAGATTATTGCTTATAAATTGCGACTTTTTATTATATATCATATTTTTGTTTATGTGTCCGCGATTTCTAACGGGGTTATATAAATTCAATAAAAGCCATTTTAGCGGCGTCTCCTTTTCTTTGAGGAAGCCTTGTAATTCTTGTGTACCCGCCATTTCTTTCCTTATATTTCGGCGCGATGTCCTTTACCAATTTTTGCGCTGCGGATTTCGGCAAATTTTTTCTCAATTCCCGATATTCGGCAGAAAGCGCCTGATGCCTCTTAACATGAGTCACCAATCTTTCGGCGACGCTTCTCAACTCTTTGGCGCGCGCTATGGTTGTTTTTATTTTTCCTTTCATTATCAAAGCAACCGCCAGGCTTTTTAAAAACGCCCGCCTTTGGTTCCGCTCTCTGTTGAATTTTCGTTTCTTTTTCATTTATTCGCGTAATGATAATCCCAATTTAGCCAAAGCTTTTTTAATTTCGGACACGGCTTTGTCTCCCACGCCGTCAAAGTCCTTCAATTCCGTTTCCGATTTTTCCGCGAGCTCCTGCGGAGATTTAAGGCCGGCGTTCGCGAGCGCGTTTTTTGTCCTCACGGATAATTTCATTCCTGAAAAAGAATCTTCTCCGGCGTTTTCTTTAGCGGGTGTTTCCGTCTGGCCATTTTCATTTTCAAAAATATCCATCTCGGCAATTTGCTTCCGCATAATGGAAATGCCTTCTTTTAAGGCGTCTCTTGTGGAAATAGTGCCGTCCGTTTCAATGAAAAGCCGAAGGCGGTTGTAATCGGTCCGGTCGCCAACGCGCATGTTTTCAACCTCGTAGGTCGCCCGCCTGATCGGGGTAAAAATGGCGTCCAAAACAATCACGCCAACGGCAACTTTGTCTTTTACCAATTCTTCTGAAGGCACAAAACCGATTCCCCTTTCCACGGTAAATTCAGCGGAAAACTGCGCGTTTTTTTCCGTAAGCGTGGCGATATGCAAATCCTTGTTCATCACCTCAAGCTGGGTTGGGCATTTTATGTCTTTCCCTTTTATTTCCTTGGCGCCTTTTGCCTCCACCGCCGCGGTTTCCGGGCCCGAGCCGTGAAGCTTGAAGCGAAGCTGTTTTATATTCAGCAAAATCATAACAACATCTTCCAAAACGCCCGGCAGAGTCGCGAACTCGTGGCTGGCGCCTTCAATTTTTATTTTGGTAACCGCCGCGCCGGGTAAAGAAGAAAGCAGGATGCGGCGCAAAGCGTTTCCCAAAGTATGCCCATACCCGGGGTAAAGGCCGTCTATTTCGTAAGTCCCTTTGTTGTCTTCTTCGGAAACAACGCGGGTGTGCGAGGGTAAAACAATGTCGTGGTCCATAAAAATTATTTAGTTATTGTTAATAATGATTAACGCGAATAATATTCGACGATTGAATTTAAATTGTAAGACCTAATCAGGTTATCGGCGGAAGGATAAGTAATTATTTTGCCGGCATAATTTGTTTTATCCAATTCCAGCCATTCGGGCGGCGCGTATTTTTTGAGAGTTATGGCTAAATTCGCGGAAACGCCTTTTTGCGCGCTTCCCGGCCGGATAGCCGCCGTGTCTCCCACCGCCAGTTTATAAGAAGGAATGTTCACGCGCTTGCCGTTTACCGCGATGTGCCCGTGGTTTACCATTTGGCGGGCCGCGGCTCTAGTCGACGCGAGCCCCAAGCGGTAAATAACATTATCCAAACGCATTTCCAGATTTCTGATAATCGCTTCTCCCGACGGAATCGCTCGCTGGGCCACGGCTTTGTCAATATAATTCCTGAACTGCGTCTCGCGGAGGCCGTAAAGAAATTTCACTTTTTGCTTTTCCCGAAGCTGTTGGCCGAATTCCGAGAGCCCTCTCCGGAAACTTTTGCCGTGCACGCCCGGCGGATAAGGTTTTCTTTTTAAAGCGCATTTTTCGCGTCCGCATAGGGACACACCCAATCGCCGGCACATTTTACAAGTAATTGTGGTTCTCATATTTTTATTTTTAAACTCTCCTCGGCTTGGGCGCGCGCGGGCCGTTATGCGGGACGGGAGTAATATCGCGGATGGCGTAAATTTCAAAGCCCTGGGCGGCGAAAGAGCGCAAAGCCGCGTCCCGGCCTGAACCCACGCCTTTTACCAATATGCCCAAATTTTTAATGCCGACCGCTTTGGCTTTTTCTCCCAAAAATTCGGCGACTTTCGTGGAAGCGTAGGGCGTCCCTTTTTTCGCGCCGGAAAATCCCAAAGCCCCGGAGCTGGAAGATAAAATAATATCGCCCTTCGGGTCGGTTATGGAAATAATCGTATTATTGTAAGTTGAAAGGATGTGGACCACGCCGTCGGTAAATTTCTTTTTTGTCTGCGTAGATTTAACCGCTGAAGCTCTTCCTTCATCGGTGGTCAAATCAACTTTTTGAATGATTCTTTTTTTACCCATAATTATTTTTTATTTCTTTTCCATCTTGCGCTTGCCAGACATCATAGTCTTTCTGACATTGCCCCGGCGCGTTCTGGAATTGGTCTTTGTCCTCTGGCCGCGGGAGGGAAGCCCCCGCATGTGGCGGGTACCGCGGTAGGACTTGATGTCTTTTAATCTTTTAATATTTAAAGTGAGCTCGCGCCTCAACTCTCCCTCCACTTTATAACTTTTTTCAATAATATCGCGGAGTTTTCCAACTTCCTGCGGAGTCAAATCTTTAGTCCGCTTATTTTTATCAACTTTGGATGAGGTTAAAATTCTCCCGGCCAAAGGATGCCCAATGCCGTAAATATAGGTCAGGGATATTGGAATTTTTTTATTGTCGGGTATGTTTACTCCCGCGATTCTTACCATAAAATAAATTTAACCTTGCCTCTGCTTATGCTTCGGATTTTTGCAGGTAATAAAAACTCTGCCACCCCGGCGGATGACTTTGCAACTGGCGCACCTCGGTTTTACGGAAGCTCTTACTCGCATACTATAAATACTTATAATCTTTTAATAATCCGCCCGCGCGCATCGTCGTACTTGCTGAACTCAACCATCACTTTGTCGCCAACCAGCACTTTTATATAATGAACGCGCATCTTGCCGGAAAGATAGCCAGAAACCTCGCGGCCGTCCGTGAGCAAAATACGGAAAGTTGCCGAAGGCAACGCCTCGATTACCTGCCCTTCTTTAATCTCTGTGTCTTTTGACGAAGCTGGCATTAAAAATCACCCCTTAGGAATGTTCCCCTATCTTAGCTCCCCTTTAAAACAATGTCAATGCGGGCGGGGTCGGTGGGAGGTTTTTTGTAAAATAGTCCTATCCAGAAGGGTTTAAAGCTAATTTCCGCGCGCGAAATATATGGGTATTCGCCCAAAAGCGCGCTGGCTGATGAAATCCCTTTTTCTATTATTTTATTTTTTACGGCGGTTTGGTCCAGCACGGCTTCCGCCTCCGCCTCGCCGGAAACCTGAATTGTAAAGCTTGTGGCGTCAAATTTGTAATTTATTAATTTGATATCCAAGTTTTCCAAATTTTTAATACGCACCATAGCTCCGCCAAAACCCGCCAACTGCGGGCTGTCTTTCAACAAAGCCGTTTCCAGCTCGCTTCTGGACATAGTCGCGGCCCTAATTTCGCCTTCCAAATTGAAAGTAAAATTATCCGACACGGCGCCGGCGGCAGGAACACTTTCTTCTTTTAACGCTGCGTATTCAATTGACGCCTGAAGCAAAAATTCTTCCCGGGGAATCTTTTCTAAAATTAAAGAAACCGCTTCTTTTTTTGCTTCCTCTATTAAGCCCGCAAGCGCCGTGTCCCGGTCGTTTTTTCCGATTACGGTTTGCGCCCCTTCCGAACCGCCGCTCATTTCCGTTTTGGATCTGCCGAAAATTAATTCGTATTTTGTGCCGCCTTTCAGCCCGGGCAAAGTAAAATCCGCGAGGCCTAAATTGTAAGCGGAACCCGGTTTGTCCGCCAAAACGGCGACTTCTTTAGAGCCGGGGACCAGCTCCCCGCTTTCCGATTTTGCCGCCGGCACCACTATGGTTTTGGGAATCCGGTAAATATTCCCGTTTGGGGCTTCCAAGCGCGTGGAAGCGATTAGCACTTGCGCGTCTTTTGATTTGTTAAAAATAACCGCGATTCCTCCAGCTTTGGCGTCATCTGTCCTTTTTTCCGTCGCGTTAAACGAACCGCTTCTGGCATCCGGCAAAGCCAGAGTCCGAAACACAGGGAAGGCCTTTTCGCCGGTTCTTTTCAAAATTAAAGTTTTTTCTATCCGCCAAGAAGCGGTTTTGGGCGCCAGCGCCACCTCCATTTTCGCGAAAAACATGCTCCCAGAAATAAAAAAGATTAAAACCGTCAAGGCAATAAAAACCGCACGGCCTTTTTTCCATCGGCGCCCGGTTTGTTTTGAAAATTTAATGGTTGGAAGCGGTTCTTTAAAAAATTGCGAAGTTATTTCTTTTTTCGGCGCCGAGACGACATCCGAAATAACCCGCTTGCCGCTCGCTGGAACTATATCTATAAAATTTTCTCTAGTTTTTTTTGGCATCAGCGAAAAGAATGAGAGCCGCTAAAATAATATCTCCTCCTCCGGAGAGCAGACCCGACGGATAAATCATATCTTGAAAAGCTTCTGTCCGCAAAACTTGGGGCTCAATATCGGCGCCGAAATCTTTTTTAAAGCTGTCTTTTAAAAAACCGGAAAACAAGGCGAAATCCGCCCCGCCGCCGGAAACTATAATTTTTTTCGGAATAACTCCCGCTGAGGCCGGCGTAAAAGTGTTTTTAAGTATGTTTTTCAAGCTGGCCCACCAATCGGCAAGCGCCGGAGAAAGCGCCCGCTCCAATTTCATCCTTAAAGTTTCATCCAGAGTTCCCAAAGTATATTTTCTTAGAACCGCCTCCGTGTCTTTCTGGTCTATTCTCAAAGAAGCGGCTATTCTTCTGGAAAGAGTGCGGATGCCGAAAGCCGACGCTCCAGCGTGTTCAATATTATTTTTGTCAGCCCAAAAAATTCCCGTCACCTCGCCGCCGATATCCGCGACCAAAGCCGGTTCCGCGAAATTTTCCGTCGCCTTAAGCAGCCGCCAAAGTGCCCGGGAATCCGAATAATAGCGTGTTGCCGCTTTCGGAAAAAATTTTTCTTTGGCGCTTTCAATATAATCTCTTAAATTTTTGCTTATTAAAGTAAAAATCATTTTCGCTTCCAGCGCGCGCCCTTTGTAGCCCGCCGCGTTTTCAATATTGTAACCGTTGATTTTGACGCTCAAAACTTCTTGCCCCACGGCGAAAAGATTTTTAGTCGCGGCGTCCGTTCCGATAGATTTTATCATGTTGCCAATCTCGCTTTCGGAAATAATTTTATCGGGATTGGCCCTTTCAATTGTTTTTCGCGCTTTTTTGTCCAAAAAAAACGGGTCAGAAAGCGCGATTAACACAACATCAATATGATGGGACGCGGCGTAGGTGTCCCTGAACATTTTTAAAAAAACATCTTTTAAAATATAAGGAAGTTTTTGCTCGTCGCCGCTTGCTTGGTAGCCGAATAAATCAATCGGATACCTTAAAACTTTTAAAATTTCGCATGGGCCGGCAATAGATTTAGTGCCCCCTTTTTCATACCGAACAGCCACAACCGCTGAAATTGATGCTGTCCCCAAGTCAATCGCCAAAATATGGGTAGTATTTTTTATGTGCCCGAAAATCCACGAAAGCATAAAACTATTATAACACGCTCTAGACAAATTTTAAGCAATTGCTATTATGGCGAGCAGAGAAAGGAGGGTTAAAATATGCCTGAATCAGCTGGAATTCTCGAACATCCTTGGGATGGTATTAGGAGATACGGGGTGTACTACAATCGCCACCACAAACGCCGAAAGTTTTTTACTTATGTAGAAATGACCGGGTGGATACGCGAAGGGTTGAAGCAAGAAGCCGAAAACAGAAAAGTTTCATTGGAACGCGTCTGCAAAGAATATCTCCGTCAATGGGGATATGACCCTCAAGTATTTTTGAAAACGCACTGAATCATTCGGCGATTTCGGACACGAGCCCTGACTTCATAGGGCTTTTTATTTTATTTCAAACTCTAGCCAGTAATCTAACACTATATAACACTTTCTTCCGATCGAGCAAAATTGTTATTTTAAATTTTGGCATTTTCTATCTTATTGGTTTCAAAAATTATGCAGTGTTTAAGAATTCCAGTTTCTTTCCATAAATCAGTAAATTCTTGTGGCAAATGGTGTGGATAGGCCCAGACGCTTTTTTGAAGTTGTTTAAAACCGAAATTGATTAATTCCCGCCGCAAGAGATCACGCTTGCCGCGCAACTTCTCTGGGACATCAAAAACAATAATACGCCATTTTCCATCCCAGAGTTTGGATTTAGTCATTTCCAATTTTAGCCTAATTTTTTCTGCTTCCTTTTCTCCTGCGTCGGTTAATGTAAAAAGAATTTGCCTTCCTTTGCGTTCTGCTTGAATTAAATTCCGTTTTTTTAAGCGATTTGTGGCTATCCTTACAAATTCCGGTCTAAGCTGATTTTTTATTTTGCTATATTCCATCAGTATTTCAAACGGGCAATCTACTGTTTTCTTCAATGCCAAAAGCACCAATTCTGCCGCCGATGGTTTACGTATGCCTTTTAAAATTATTCTTTTAAACATGTATCATATTCAACATAACACTTTCTTCCGATCGTAGCATAATGTTATATTTATGTAATTATCGCGTTATCGCAATTATGGCGTAACGGTTGCCCTAATCCGGCGCAGACCAGCGCCGACGGCTTCCTGTTTTAGTATTTTAAAATGGCCGATTTCGGAGGTATTTTTTACATGCGGGCCGCCGCAAAGCTCCCGCGAAAAAATCTCCGGCGGGTCTGCCCTGAAATCCCCTACCGAATAAACTTTGACTTTCGACGGATATTTTTCCTTAAAAAAGTGTAAAGCGCCCAATTTTAAAGCGTCTTCCAAAGCCATCTCTTTCATTTCAACCTGATATTTTTTGCCGACCGCGAAATTTACCAAATCTTCCACTTTTTTTATTTCTTCATCCGTAAGTTTTCTGTCAAACGAAAAATCAAATCTTGTACGTTCCGCGGTAATGTCGGAACCGGCTTGTTTTACTCCTTCTCCTAAAACTTTTCTCAAAGCCGCCTGCAAAAGATGCGTCGCCGTGTGCAGGCGCGTCACCTTTTTTAATTCTTCTTCGTCCGCTGCTTTTAATTCTCCCGTGTCCAACAATAACCCATGTCCTCCGAATTTTTTCTCCGCTCCGGCTCGCGAAATTTTTTGGTGCTTTTCAAATTCTTTATCAAAATCTTCACGTTTCAAATTTTGGGCTTTGTCTTTGATGATTTCGAACGGCAAACCGAAGCTTTGGTATAAATCAAAAGCTTTTTGGCATCAATTTTTTCTGCTTCTAGCTTTTCTAATTCTTTAAGCCCTAAATGCAATGCTTTTGCAAAATTTTTGTTTTCATCATTATAAACATAAACCATTTTTTCAAAATCCAATTTGTAATGTTCATAATTTTTATCATCTGCAATAACTTTAAGAAGTTCGTAGCCATCTGCTCCATATGTTATAACGCGCCTCATTAAACGACGTAAAACATAACCTTGCTCTTTATTCGACGGCCGAACTCCGTCCGAAATTAAAAAGGTAATCGCACGGATATGGTCGGCAATAATTCTCTTTTTTCTTGCGTCTTCTTCTGTCGCCTGTCTCATTAACGGCACAAACAAATCCGTTTCAAAAATAGTTTTTTTGTTTTGCGAAACCATTACGAGACGCTCCAAGCCCATGCCGGTGTCCACGCCTGGAGTTTTTAATTTTTCAAATGTCGCCACCTGCCTGCCGGTAGGCAGGTGGGGTTTTTTGTAGTATTCGTTAAAAACAATGTTCCAGATTTCCACGCCGTTTATGTAAATCTCGGTAGTCGGCCCGCAAGGTCCCTCCGCTCCGGTCGGACCCCAAAAATTATCTTCTCTGCCGGCTTTTCTGATGTCTTTTACGCCGAGCGATTGCCAGATTTTATACGACTCCTCGTCAAACGGCGTTTCTTCGTCCCCCGCAAAAACCGTAACGTAATCTATTTTTAGCCCGACGCTTTCCAAAAATTCTTTAGCGTATTTTATTGCCTCTTCCTTAAAATATCCTCCGAATGAAAAATTCCCGAGCATCTCAAAAAATGTGAGGTGTGATTCATCTCCCACTTCGTCTATATCGGAAGTCCGAAAACATTTTTGAATTGATACAACGCTTGGCGAGGGCGCAAGCGACGGCTCTGTGTAGTATTTTTTAAATTGCTGCATGCCGGCGGTAGTCAAAAGCACAGACGGGTCGTCGGGAATAAGCGAAGAAGACGGGACAATTTTATGCCCGCGCTTCTCAAAAAATTCCATAAATTTCTGCCTAAGCTCTTGCGATTTCATTCTTTTATTATAGCACCGCCGAGCATTTCCGTTTCCTCACCCTCCTCAGCTAAAGCTTCGGAGGGCGCGTAAAAAACAATGGATTGCCCTGGCGCGACAGCTCTTTGCGGGCATAAAAATTCTACCCGGCCATCTTCATATAAAACCGCTTCCTGCAGCGGCTGGCGGTAGCGGATGCGGACTTGGCACGAAAAAGGTATTGCTGGGATTTTATCAATCCAATTAAAATTTTCCGCGAACAATTCTTTTTTGTAAAGCAAAGAATCTTTTTCTTGGGACACCACCAAAGTATTGGTCAACAAATTTTTTACCGCGACATATACCGGAGCCGTTTGTCCGCCGAGATTCAACACGTGCCGTTGCCCCACGGTGTAAAAAAGCGCGCCATCAAGCTCACCGATTTTTTTCCCGTCCGGAGAAACAATCGCGCCAATTTTTTTAGGAATTTCGTTTTTAATAAATTCTCCGAAATCAATTTTGCCGACGAAACAAAGCCCCTGCGAATCTTTTTTTTCCGCCACCGACAAACCAAAACCGCGCGCGAGACCTCTTACTTCGCTTTTTAAATAACCGCCTATCGGAAAAAGTGAATGCCAAAGCTGGTCTTGAGTTAGTGTCCATAAAAAATAGGACTGGTCTTTTGATTTGTCTTTTGCTTGTAAAAGCGCGCTGCCTGATTTTTTAACATAATGCCCGGTGGCGATAAAATCAGCTCCCGCCTCCAGCGCCCGCTTCAAAAAAATTCCGAATTTAATTTCCTTGTTGCACATCACATCAGGATTTGGCGTCCGCCCCGCCGAGTATTCCCGCACCATGTAATTAAAAACCGCTTCGCGGTATTCTTTTTTAAAATCCCAAACCAAAAACGGAATATCCAAAACCGCCGCCACGCGCATGGCGTCTTGCTTGTCCCGATTATTTTCGCAACCTTCCCAGCAGAGCATATGGACTCCGGTCACATCATAGCCCTCTTTTTTTAACAGCGCCGCCGCCACGGACGAATCCACCCCGCCCGACATCGCCACGAAAACTTTTTCATTTAAAATCTTGCGCATAAACAACACTATATTATACCTTTGCGGGAATTTTGTCATGTGCTATGCTTAAATTAACCATGAAATCGGCTTTCGCGACATTTTTAATATTCAGCCTGCTGGGAGTGGCTGTTTTGGGATTTTTGGCAATGAACCACGGCGATGGGCACGGCGGATGTATCGCGGCCGCGGCGAACGGCGTGGATTGCTCCCGCGAAACCGGCCGCGCCGGATTATTTAGTTTTCATTCCGACGCTTTCAGAAGTTTTTCTCTGGCCGTGTTATTCGGCTTCTCGCTGTTAGCTTTAGCTTTGCTATTTAATTTTAGTTTTAAAATAATTTCTCCGGCGGTATATCAAGAACAGCCCAAACCCCAAATTTTATTTTCGCCTCAAAAAATCCGGCTTATCCGCTGGCTCGCGCTCCACGAAAACAGCCCTAGTTTTTCATAAGACGCAAATAAAAACTCCGCGGTTTTTATTCTTATTATTTTAATTTACTTTAATTCTTATGGAAAAAAATCAAAACAAATTCATCTTGGCCGGAGTGGTTCTAGCGGCGCTTGTTGGATTCATCTGGCTGGCGCGCCCGGCTTCGCAATCAGCCCCCGCTTCTCCTGTCTTGGGGAAAAACGGCCTGCCTGCCGGCAAGGCAGGCGCGCTAACCGTCCAGGAAAACAATTATGATTTCGGCTCAATCTCAATGGCCGCCGGAAAAGTGTCAAAAACATTCGCGATAAAAAACACTGGCACGGACCCGCTCGCCATTAACCAACTTTACACTTCCTGCATGTGCACCGAGGCAACGCTTAAAATCGTAGGCCGCTCCGCTGGGCCATTCGGCATGCCGGGGCACGGTTTCGCCAAACGCATTAATGAAACAATTCTGCCGAATGAAGAAGCCGAAGTTGAGGTAATCTTTGACCCGGCCGCGCATGGGCCAGCTGGAGTCGGCCGGATAGAACGAGCCGTATATCTAGAAAATAGCGCAGGCGCTCCGCTTGAACTTAAATTTTCGGCAACGGTAACTCCCTAACGCCATGAGTAAAAATTTAATTATTTTAGCGGGCATCGCAGTCCTGCTCTTGGCTTTGGTGGTTTTCCTAAAAACAGACAGCGCGGGAACAACTTTCGTCTGGAATTTGAGCAACGGCGGAAAATTACTCCTGCCGCTCATTGTGGTTTCGGCGCTTATTGACAGCATTAACCCCTGCGCTTTTTCCATCCTGCTTTTGACCATCGCTTTTCTCTTCAGCATCGGAAAACTCCGCTCCGGCATTCTTAAAATCGGAAGCGCCTACATCCTCGGAATTTTTCTTGTCTATATTCTTATCGGGCTGGGGCTTTTGCAAACGCTTCATCTTTTTTCAACACCGCACTTCATGGCTAAGCTCGGCGCGGGGCTTTTGGTGGCGCTCGGATTTATCAACGTGATAAACGAATTTTTCCCCGCCTTTCCAATCAAGCTCCGCATTCCGCACTCCGCGCACAGCAAAATGGCCGAGCTTATGGAAAAAGCTTCGCTGCCGACGGCGTTGCTTTTAGGCGGGTTGGTGGGCCTCTGCGAATTTCCCTGCACCGGCGGCCCATACCTCATGGTCTTGGGATTGCTGCACGACCAAGCGACTTATTTAAAAGGCGCCGGATATCTTTTTCTTTACAACATCGTCTTCATTTTGCCGCTCGCCGTCATATTGCTTATGGCAAGCGACAGAGCATTGCTTGAAAAGGTCCGCGTTTGGCAGCAAAAAGAAAACCGCCTGATGCGCTTCGGCGGAGGTATAGCGATGATTATTTTGGGCGCGATTATTTTCTTTATCTAAAAATATGCGCCTAGAAATTTGTCCAATTTGCGCGGCGGTCTCGGGAACTTGGCTTGCTTTAACAGCGCTGGTTTTGTCCGGCTATTTAAATTCCGAAATTTTTCTGCCGCTTATTTCGCTCCTCATGGGAGGGACGGTTGTTGGCGTCGCTTACCAAATCGGGAAAAGAAAGCCGGTTATAATCGGCGCTGGCATGCTTCTGGCTTTTTGGGCGGTGCGTAATTTAAGCTTTAAAGTGCTAATTCTGGAAATTCTGGCTATTGCTATTATTGGTTATTTTTTGTTTTTGAAGCCGGCG
The DNA here is from genome assembly GCA_030699445.1 of Candidatus Giovannonibacteria bacterium. Taxonomy (GTDB): domain Bacteria; phylum Patescibacteriota; class Minisyncoccia; order UBA11713; family 2-01-FULL-45-33; genus GWA1-44-29. The sequence goes on along the minus strand of JAUYMO010000005.1, from coordinate 8,304 downwards.
ATTGAAAATCCAAAAAAAACTCCGAAAAGCGAACTGGAAGAGAAATTAAAAGATTGTTGTTAAAAATATGAAAACAACTAAAATAATTCTTATTTTGATGATTATTTTTGCGGGGGTGTTAATCTATAACACCAATCTGCCGCAAATCCAGCCGCAGCAAAAAACATCCGGGGGATTTGTTTTGCCGGTCCGCTGGGGAGATTTGGGCAAAAAAATGGTAAGCGCGGGCGTGATTGACGCAAAAAGATTTGAAGAGATTTATGCGAACCGAGGCGGGCTGAACAAAGAAACCAAGGAATTGCTTTACGGAGAAAACAACGGCAACCTTAAAGTTACTTCGGAAAATTCCGGAATAATTTTAAATTTGCTTTGGGCGCTTGGGCTGGGCGCGAAAAATAATATTTTAGAATCTGGGCCAATGGCGCAATATGGCGATGTCGGGAATTTTGCTTCCACCGGCGGATGGACAATCGCCAAAGGCAACGCGATGGATCACTACAGCCGCCATCCTTTTATGGTTCTCTCCAAAGAACAGCAAGCGCTGGTTGAAAATGTGAGCAAAAATATTTACCGCCCCTGTTGCGACAATCCCACCCATTTCCCGGACTGCAATCACGGAATGGCAATGCTGGGACTTCTGGAGCTTCTCGCCTCACAAGGCGCTAACGAAAAACAAATGTATCAAACAGCGCTTCAAATGAATTCGCTTTGGTTCCCGGAAGAATATTCCACGATCGCGCGCTACCTTGCTTTAAAAAATCAGACGCTTTCAAGCGTTGAACCGAAAGAAATCTTGGGACGGGATTATTCAAGCGCTTCGGGTTTCCGCAAAATCGCGTCTTTAGTCCCGCAAGTGAAAAGCAGCGGAGGGAGCGGCTGCGGAGTGGACAGCGGACAACCCGCCGCCCCTCAACAACAAACCGGCTGCGGTATATGATAAAAATATGAATCATAACCACAACCATCCGCAAAAAATATACACCTGCCCGATGCATTCGGAGGTTGTTAAAAACGAGCCCGGAAATTGCCCTGGTTGCGGCATGGCGCTTATCCCCGCTTCCGCTAAAGCTACGGCGGGCAAGTTAAAAAAAGTTAATGCTTACGCAGAACATGCTATGTCTGCGCCGAATCATGCGAAACATATGGAAACCGATATGCGGCGGCGTTTTTGGATTTCTTTTTTTCTTTCCATCCCGATTGTGCTTTATTCTCCGCTTGGGCTAAATTATTTTAAATTTAATCTGCCGTCCCCGATTCCAGCGAATTGGTTGCTCTTAATTCTTACGACGCCGATTGTTTTTTGGACCGGTTCAATTTTTATCACCGGCACTTATTATTCGCTGAAAGCCCGAAAATTAAATATGTCGGTTTTAATCGCTACCGGCGTGCTCGCGGCGTATCTTTTCAGCGTTCTCTTAACCATAATCGGAGGAAATGAAACTTTCTACGAAGCGGCGGCGCTTTTGGTAACGTTTGTTCTTTTCGGCCATTGGATGGAAATGAAATCGCGCCGCGGGACATCCGACGCGTTGCGAGCCCTTTTTGATCTTGTGCCGCCGCGGGCGAAAGTAATCCGCGGCGGAAAAGAAATCGCGATTCCCAGCGCCGAAATAATTCATAACGATATTGTTGTGTTGCGCCCCGGCGATAAAATTCCTGTGGATGGAATTATTATTGAAGGCACATCTTCAATTGACGAATCGCTGGTTACCGGCGAATCAATCCCGGTCGCGAAAAAAATCGGCGATAAAGTTATCGGCGGTTCTGTAAACCAAACCGGCACAATTAAATTCAAAGCCACGCAGGTCGGCTCGGAGACGGTGCTCGCGCAAATCATAAAAATGGTTGAAACCGCGCAAAATTCCAAAGCGCCCGGCCAGCGCATTGCCGATAAAGCCGCGGGCTGGCTCGTGCTGGTTGCCGTTGGCTCCGGAATCGCGGCGTTTTTGGGCTGGTATTTTATCGCGGGCGCTGCGCTTTTGACAGCGCTGACTTTCGCGATATCCGCGGTTGTGATTGCCTGCCCCGACGCTTTGGGCCTCGCCACTCCCACCGCGGTTGCTGTGGGCACGGGTATCGGCGCCAAACATAATATTTTAATTAAAGACGCCGCAACCTTGGAAAATACTTCGCGAATCAACGCGATTTTATTGGATAAAACCGGAACGCTTACGGAAGGAAAACCGAAGGTCGCCGACGTTATTGCTTTTAATAATTTCAGTGAACATGAAATTTTGCGTTACGAAGCCAGCCTCGAAGCCGGATCCAATCATCCTCTCGCGAAAGCTATTTTTGAAGAAACTGAAAAACGCGGCGCCTTTCCCCTGAAACCCATGGAAAATTTTGAGTCGCTCGCCGGACTGGGATTAAAAGCTCAAATCGCGGGCAAAATAATTTTGGCCGGAACGGAAAAACTGCTTCGGGATAACGGCGTCGCAACCGAAATTGGGCGCAAAGTTCTTAACCGGCTCGCCGGAGAAGGAAAAACTTTAAGTTTGCTCGCTGTCGGCGGAGTTTTCGCCGGCGTTGTCGCCGCCGCGGATCCAGCTAGAGCAAATTCTAAAAAAACAATTTTGGCGCTAAAGAATTTGGGTATGGAGGTTGTGATGATTACGGGCGACCATACTAAAGTCGCGGAAGGCATCGGAAAAAATCTTGGAATTGACCGTGTGTTCGCCGAAGTTCTCCCGGCGGATAAAGCGAAATATGTAAAAAAATTACAGGATGAAGGAAAGTTTGTGGCAATGGTCGGCGACGGAATCAACGACGCACCGGCGCTCGCGCAAGCGGATATCGGTATAGCCATCGGCGCGGGAACCGATGTCGCCATTGAAACCGGAAATATAGTTTTAATGAAATCCGACCCTTATGATATTGTCGCGGCAATCCGCTTGAGCAAAGCGACGGTAACCAAAATGAAACAAAATCTTTTTTGGGCGGCAATTTACAATATGCTTGCTATTCCAGTCGCGGCGGGAGTTTTTTATAATTCGCTCGGCTGGTCGCTCCGCCCCGAAATTTCCGCGCTTTTGATGTCGGCCTCGTCAATCATAGTCGCCACTAACGCGGTGCTTTTAAAGCGCGTTGAACGGAAATTGAAAATATAATACAATAAAAATATGTTTGACCTCACGAACAAAGTAGCATTAGTCACGGGGGCGCGCCGCGGGATGGGAAAAGCCCACGCTTTGGCTTTGGCAAAGCAAGGCGCCAAAGTCGTCATAACCGACATTGACGCTCTGGAGTGCCAGCCGGTGGCGGATGAAATAAAATCCGGCAAGGGCGAGGCAGTTTGTTTTAAACTGGACGTTTCAAATAAAACAGAAGTTGACCAAGTTTTTGGCGAAATAATAAAAAAATTTGGCCGCTTGGATATTTTGGTGAATAACGCGGGGATTTATTTTTCAAAGCCGGCGCTTGAACTTACCGAAGAAGATTGGGATAAAATGATTGCCATCAACTTAAAAGGCCAGTTTTTGTGCGCGCAAAGAGCGGCTAAAGAAATGGCGAAAACCGGCGGAGGGCGGATTATAAATGTCGCTTCCGTGGCTTCCGGGCAAGTTGGCGTGGGTATTTCCGGAGGCGCGCATTACACCGCTTCCAAAGGCGGAATAATCGGTATGTCGGAAACGCTGGCGATTGAATGGGCGCCTTTGGGTATAACAGTAAACGTTATCGCGCCGGGTGCGATTGATACGCCCATGGTCCAAGCCGCCCAAATGCCAAAAGAAGCTATGGACGCGATGCTGGCGCGCGTTCCGCTAAAAAGAATCGGCAGACCCGAAGAGGTCTCGGCAGCGGTCGTTTTTTTAGCGTCTGATGAAGCGAGCTACATTACCGGCGCCACATTTTATGTGGACGGCGGTTGGCTCGCGGCGTAATTATTAGTTAAAAAAATAATATGGCACAATTTCAAAAAATATCCTTGTTTCTTCTGCGCGTTTCTTTGGGCTGGCTGATATTCTACGCAGGTATCGATGCCTTAACGACTCCGGGCTGGTCCGCGGCCGGATATCTTAAAGGCGCGAAAACATTTGTTGGTTTTTATCAATGGCTCCTTCAGCCGAGCATCCTGCCAACTATTAATTTTGTGAACGAATGGGCTTTGACTCTGCTCGGCGTTTCTTTGATTCTCGGCGTGTTCATAAAATTCAGCGCGCCGCTCGGCGCGCTTCTTATGCTGCTTTATTATTTTCCGATTTTGCAGTTCCCCTATCCCAGCGCGCATTCCTTTATAGTTGACGAACATATTATTTACGCTGTGGCGCTTCTGGTTCTTGCCAGCCTCCGCTCCGGCGATGTCTGGGGCCTCGGCAAAAAATTCGGATAAAAATAAAAAAGGGGCGCCCCGAAAGGTCACCCCAAAAACATTTTTAATAAAGCCATGCGCACGGCAAGACCGCTGTCAATTTGGTCGGTCAGATAAACTGCGCGATGGTCTTTATCTACTTCGCGTTCAATTTCCTCATTTCGCGGAAGAGGATGCATGATAATTGAATCCTTTTTCATCATCCCGGTAATCTCACGATTTATCACGAAATATCCGCTCTCGGAAATTAAAGGATAAAATTCCGTGCCACGCTCTTTCTGCGGCCTCGTTTGATATATCACATCCACGGACTGGGCAACCTGCCTTAGATCATTCATCTCGTAAAAGAAAACGTTGTGCCTTCGCAAATAATCTTTGATGTCGTCTCTTATCTTAAGTTCCTCCGGCGAAACAAGATAGATGGTAACATCCGAATATTTACCCAAAAGATACGCAAGTGAACGCACGGTTCTTCCTTTGGAGAGATCCCCTGCCATGGCTATTGAAAGACCGTCAATTCTTCCAAATTTTTTCTTAATAGTATAGAGATCAAGCATGGCTTGGGTCGGATGCTGGCCAATCCCGTCTCCAGCGTTGAAAATCGGCGCTAACGAAATTTCTGCCGCTCTTTTCGCGTCTCCCTCGGTCTTAGATCTAAGCACAATCACGTCTGGCCGGTAACGATTCAGCACCAAAATCGTATCCCGTATATCTTCACCTTTGGCTAGTGAAGAAAAATCAGCGGCGTTCTCAGTTGAAAATATAACTCTTCCCCCAAGCATATCCATAGCTATCTCAAAAGAAGCTCTGGTGCGGGTGCTGGGCTCATAGAAAAAATTTATCATTTTTTTCCCCGCGAGATCCGACGATCCTCTTTTCGCGACTATTGTTTCCATCTTTTGCGCCATGGGAAAAAGTTCGTCTTCCAGCCACTGTCGGCTGAATTGTTGCGCTTCAATAATATCTCCCGGTTTCGCCATATGAAGGTAATCAAATAAATCACCTTCACTACTATTCTGTGGCGGAACTCCATCCGTTAACACTCTGACATGGTTATTATGCATATTATCCTCCTTTCAAAAAACCCCTTTCTTTATAGCAAAAATGTCGCGCCGATGGCAACGCGTAAGCTGTGGATTGGGAACTATTAATAAAAATGTTATATTTAATTTATGAATGAAAAAACGAGCTTGCCCGCCGAGAAGGCGGGGCCGAAAGATGTGTTTTTACAGCTTTTAAACATAATCGCGCTTTATGTGAGCGCGGGGATGTTTATAAATCTTATTTTCAGCTACATCAACATTTGGCTGCCGGACACGCTTTCTGAAAATTATTACACGCTTCTTGCCGCGCGCTCGTCCGTCCGCTGGGCGATAGCGAGTTTGATTGTAGTTTTTCCGGTTTATATTTGGGCGACATGGTTTTTAAACAAAGGCTACGCCGCCATGCCGGAAAAGCGCGAGATGAAAATCAGAAAATGGCTTCTCTACTTCACGCTGTTTTTGGCCGGAATAATAATCATCGGCGATTTGGTAACATTGATTTATAATCTCCTGCAAGGTGAGCTGACGACAAGATTTTTGCTTAAAATTTTTACAGTATTGATAGTGGCGGGAGGAATTTTTGGATATTATATTTTAGATATTAAAAATAAAGCGCCTGCCTCGCCGAGTCAAGGCGGGCCGCATAAAATTTTCGCTTACTCGGTTTCAGCAATAATGCTTGTCGCGATTGTAGGAGGATTTTTTCTTGTCGGCTCACCGAAAGAAGAGCGCGCGAGAAAATTTGACGACCAGCGTGTCCAGCATCTCCAGCTTATCCAATCTGAAATAATTAATTATTGGATTAAAAAAGCGGTTTTGCCAAAAACATTGGAAGAGCTCAATGACCCAATTCGCGGAGTTGTGATTCCCAAAGATCCGGAACCGGAAACCGGCGCGGCTTATATTTATGAAATAAAAGACAAAGAAAATTTCAAACTCTGCGCGGCCTTTAACATGCCAAGTTTAGACCAACTGTCCGCTAACACCCCAAAACGCGCCATCCCCGCAGTCTATCCGCCCGAAAATATTTACTACGGCAACGAAAACTGGGCGCATGGCTCGGGCCAAATCTGCTTTGACCGCAAAATTGATAAGGATCTTTACAAGCCGGAAAAGGTCTCAAAAGCGCAACAGTGGTAAAACATTGAATCTGCTTTTTTAGCTAGTTTAAAGGGCTCCCTCGAGCCCTTTTTTATTTTTTCAGCATATTTGATGCACATTTAACATAACACTTCCGTCCGATCGGACGATTTTGTTATACTTTAATTTTTATTTTTTCTCCAGCACTTTGTCAGCTTCTTCAAATTTTATGGAAAGAAGTTTTGAGACGCCGTCTCCGCCCATTGTGACGCCGTAGAGAACGTCGGCGGCTTTCATTGTCTCGCGGTTGTGGGTAACGACGATAAGCTGGGTTTTTTTGCCGAGCTCGCGGAGCATGCTCGCGTATCTTTGCGAGTTAGCTTCGTCCAAAGCCGCGTCGGTTTCGTCCAAAACCAAAAATGGCGGAGGGTTTACCGTGGACATCGCGAAAAGCAAAGCGATGGACGAAAGCGCCCGCTCGCCCCCGGAAAGCATAGCCAGAGATTTTATGCGCTTTCTGGGAATATCCACCATAATTTCCAACCCCGGCTCCGCCTCCTCTTCTTCCAATTCGCCTAACCCGTCGTCAAAATCTTCCTCGGTCGGTTGTTTTCTTTTCTCGGGTTTTTCCATTTTAATCTCGGCTCTTCCTCCGCCGAAAATTTCGTGGAAAAATTCCCCAAAAAGCTTATTGATTTTGGAAAGCCCATCGTTAAAATCTTTGGCAATTTTTGCTTCCAGTTCCTCAAACACGTCTTTTAAGCTTTGAGCGGCGTTTTTAAGGTCTTCCAATTCCTTGCCCAGAAACTCGTCGCGTTTTTTAGTTTCTTCAAACTCGCCCATAACGCTTTCGTCCACCCCGCCGGCTTCCTCCAAACGAATTTTTAGGCGCTCTATTTTCTTTTTAAAATCCGCGCGTTCCTGGTCGCTTAAAATTCCTGCCTCGCCGGTAGGCGGGCCTCCCGCCGGTTTTCCATTTTTTATCCATCCGCCAAAATCTATTTCAAATTCTTTTTTAAGCAAAGCCACGCGCTCTTCTTTCACCGTAAAATTCCTCAAGGCGTCTTTAGCGCTGGCAAGCTCCTCCATTTTTTCCCGCAACATGGCGCCTTCTTTATGGATTTTAAGCGCGCGAATTTCATAATTTTTCTGCTCCGCCTGTTTTTTCTTCGCGATTTCCATCTCTTCCGCCTCCAGTTTTGAGACGGCCTCCCTGGCTTCCCGGAGCCCTCCGCCGGAGGGCGCGGTTTTGTTTTTATTTTCGCCGTTTATCTCCTCCAAAAATCTGTAAATTTTTTGGGTGGCGGAAAAAATCATATTTCTTACCGCCTCCATGGTGCCGGATTGGGAAACCGATTCTAACTCTTTTGCAAGCTCCATCAACACCGCTTTTACTTTTTCTTTCGGCAACGCTTCTGCCGCTGCCGAAGGAGCTGTTTCCGAAACGGCTTCCAGACGGCCGATTTCGCGCTCAAGCAAACGGCGTTTTTTGGAAATCGCCTCCAGCGCCGCGTCCATTGCTTTTAATTCCCCAAAGAATTTTTCCGCGTCCGTTTCCCTACCCAGCGCCGCTTCGCTTTCTTTAATTTCAAGCTCTAAATCGGCCGCCTTTTTAGAAAGCGGCGTTTTGTTTTTTTTAATTTCTTCCGTTTCTTCGGTTAATGTCTTAAGCTCCCGGAAAACATAATCTTCCGAAAGCGCCGTAAGTTCTTTTTTCAATTCTTCCGCGTTTTTCATCTTCTCCGCCTGCCCGCCTAAAAATTTAAGATGCGGCTTAAGCTCCGCCCTCAAAGCCTCAACTTGTTTTATATTGTTTTCGGTCGCTTCCAACTTGCGCGAGGCCTCATTTTTTTTAAGCTCAAAAATTTTAAG
>JAUYMO010000004.1 GCA_030699445.1 Candidatus Giovannonibacteria bacterium | reverse complement strand
TTCTTTGCCCAAAGAAAAAACTTGGACATTGACAGGCAAGCTATGCTCGTCTACAAAATTAGCGATGACAAAAACTTTATCTGTTTTTTCCGCGAATTTTTTGAGCCACTCGTGAAAAAATCCTAAATTATCGTCGTTTTTATCAACTTTTTGAGTTAGAATTAAAATATTTTTTGACATTGTTCCAAGCTTTCTTTATATAACGCTAAATAATCCTCTTTTGTTTGAGCAGTAAGCGGTTTGGGGAATAGCAATCTCTGGTTTAAAGCCGAGTGCAATTTCTCCGCCAAATCATTTTTGTCGCCAACTTTAAAAATATTTTCAGGTTCCAAAATTTCCGGAGCGATACCGACATCGCTTGATACAATTTTCACGCCGGCCGAAGCGGCCTCAACTAAAGTCATGCCGTAGCCCTCATAATTTGAAGTTAGCAAAAATAAATCGCAAGTTTTGTAGTAAGAAATTAAATCGTCAGTACGCGGCTCAAAAATAACGCTGTCGTTTAAACCCAATTTATAAGTTTTAAACTTCAAATTTTCAATCTCCGGCCCGTCGCCCACAACAAGAAGCGTTATTCTCTTATTCTCACGAATTAGCCGACTACTCACTGCTTCAATCGCCAACCCAATGTTTTTTTCGCGAGTTATTCTAGAAGCCATTAAAATTATAAACCGCCCGGGATATTTTATATGGAGATCGGTTTTAACCGGCATGCTTTTTATTTTTTCCGTGTCCACAAAAACCGGCAACACCGTAATTTTATCCGACTTATCTAAATCTTTATTAAATTTCACCAAAGATTGTTTGATGCGGTTGCTGACAACTCGGACGCCGTCAGCGCGCGGGACTAAAAATTTAGCCAACCAAACTCTCATTTTGTTTAAAACTGAGCTTTGAACAAAATAAGGGCTCATTATATCCGTGTGAATTTGCATTTGCCAAGGCACCCTGAATAAGCTTGAAAAAAACCAAGCCAGCAAAGAATGCTCTGCATCCTGTGCAGTTATAATGTCATATTTTCCCCGCCGCAGCATCCCAAGCCCAGCAAAAAACGCGCCAACAAATCTAAAAACGCTTCCGTAGGCAAGCAGAACGTCTAACGTTCCCAGAATTTGCCGATATTCTTCCGTTCTTTTTCCGGTCTCAGATTTTGAGTCCAAAACCCCCGAATCCCCGCTGATCATTAAAACTTTCATAATAATATTTTTACGGTTTCATTAATCATCCTCTCTTTTGAAAATTTGCTGGCTTTTTTCCCGGCGTTTTCGGCAAGTTTTTGGGCAAGCGCTGTATTTTGCAAAATCTCCAAAATTTTTGTTTTCAGCGCCTCTTTATCGTTAAATTTAACCAAAAAGCCAGATTCGCCATCTTCAATAAGTTCGGGGTTACCGCCGGCATCCGTCGTCACAACCGGTGTTTTCAAACTCATCGCCTCCAAAATCAAATGCGAAAAACCTTCATAGGCGGTGTTTAAAACAAAAATATCTGCGGCGGCGAGATATTCCAAAACTTTTTCGTTCAGAAGATTGCCAGTGAAAATTATTTGGGAGCGGGTTATTTTCTCAGCTAAAACCTGCAGTTTTTCTTTTTCCGGCCCATCGCCAATAATTACCAGTTTCGCGCCAGGAAATTCTTTCAAAATCTCCGGCATTATTTCAATCAGCGCGTCAAACCCTTTCCACGGCACTAACCGACCAGCGGAGACGATGAGCTGTTGAGCGGGTTTGGCGAGCACGCCACCCCGAGCTTGGCGAGGAAAGCGAAACAGCTCATCGTCCTGAAGGGCATTATAAACCACATGAATTTTTTCTGACCTAATTCCCCATCTTGTCACAACCCCTTTCAAATATTTGCTGGGCACGATTATTCTATTCGCACGATTTGCGACAAATTTTTGGATTTTTCTTAAAAATTCCACTTCCCATTTGTATTTATTTTTCAAAAAATCATCTAAAACTTCTTTCACGCCGAACCGCTGAACGCCCTGCTCCCAAGCGTAATCCCCAACAATTTTTAAAATAAATTTCTTGCGCAAAATTTTTGCCGCCAGCATCGCGGGAAACCCGACGCTCACCGGATCCTGCGCAAAAATAATATCGGCATTTTTGCCTAACCGCAAGGCTTTAATGAAATATAAAATATGCCTAAGAATTTTAGGGTAACGTCTAAATGAGATAAAACTTAAAACCCTCACTCCGAAATTTTCTTTAGGCAGTTCATCCAGTAAAATTTTGCTATAAGTTGCCGGCCCACCACCCTCCGGAGGAAAAATTCCGGTCGCAATTAATATTCTTTTTTTGGTATTTAATTGCGAATCAAAAACCCCGGCATATTGCGCCGCGATTTTATCCCAAGAAAATCTTTCGGCAACCATTTTTTGGCCGTTTTCAACAATTTTCTGTGCTAATTCCTTATCCTCCAGCAAAATTTTTATTTTTTCCGCCAAATCTTTTGGGTCATCAACCTTCGCGAAAAGCCCCGTTTTGCCGTCTTCAATAATATCCAAAATTCCGCCCACTGGTGTTCCGATAATCGGGAGACCGGCCGCCAGCGCTTCCACGAAAGAGTTACCCATTCCTTCCGAGCGCGATGGGCGCGCGAAAACATCGGCTTTCCATAAATATTTAGGCAATTCATCATACGGAACGTCACTAACAATTTTCAACTCGGCATCCGGGAATTTCTTTTTTACGATCTCGAAGGCCTTCTCCAGAATATCTAAACCATTTTTGTAAACTCGCCGTGAGGTTGAAATTATCACATGATTTCCGATTCGCGATTCTTGATTCGTAAATTTTTTTAAATCAACGCCGTTGTGTAAGACCGCGCCTTCGCCGATAAATCCGTACTGCCCGCATAGCCTCAGCAAGTAACTTGATATGGCGGTTACGTAATCCGCCTGCGCAAGAATCATGCGGAATGCTAAATTCATAAGCCCAAACCTTCCTTTGGCCACCCTTTCGTCGCCATAGCCGTACTGGATTGTAAAAACTAAAGGGATTTTAGAGTAAAAAATTTTCAAAAACCCGGCCGCCGCCGCTCCAAATGAAAAATCCATAACCCAAAAAATTATTCTGCCGCGGCGTTTTTTTAGCTCCCGCCAAGCCGCAAACCAGCCAAAAATTAAAAACCAAAATTTATCAAAACGGTTTCCAAATCCTATTCTCACAACCAACCCCTCGCATCTCGCTTCCCTTTTCGGCAAATCTCGGCGCATACGGGAAGTAAAAA
>JAUYMO010000001.1 GCA_030699445.1 Candidatus Giovannonibacteria bacterium | reverse complement strand
ACAACGAGTTGCAACATCGCAAGATGAAGCCAATCTCTTAAACGGCTCCCCAGTTCGGATTGAGGTCTGCAATTCGACCTCATGAAGTCGGAATCGCTAGTAATCGCAGGTCAGCTATACTGCGGTGAATACGTTCTCGAGTCTTGTACTCACCGCCCGTCAACTCAAGGGAGCCGGGAGTAGATGAAGCTCCCCGCATTGCGGGGGATCAGTCTAAGCTCGGTGACAGGGAGTAAGTCGTAACAAGGCACGGCTAGCGGAAGCTGGTCGTGGAGTTTAATTTTTAATTTTTGTGATAAACAAAAGTTAATGCGTCGATTATGCCGTTTTGGCATAGGGTATTGGTCCCGCAGCCCTAATGCGGGACTGGGACAAAAGAAAAAGTGCTTTGCGCCTCATCGGCGCACTCGCCGAAAAGGCGAGAAATTACTGGTCAAAAAACGCTCCGACCTTGCGTCGCGGGCGTTTTTTGCTACATTAAATTTATGAAAGAAACATTCAGTCCAGAATCTGGCCGAGAAAAATCACCATTCGAAAAATACAACGAATTTTTAGATATACAAAAACGTGTTATATGCACAAGCGCCAGGAATGCAATTTTTCAAGCAGGCATAGCGTGCTCCTTAGCAGCTCTTGGTACATACAGTATTGCAAAAGGAGATGCCGGCTTGGGTATAGGCTATCTTTCAGCTGCGGGGGCGATGGCCTTTGCTTCTTTTGCAGGCTATAAGGCGGTGGAGGCAGGTACCGAAGAAATGCGAAAAATAAAATCAGAGCGCCATGGATAAATTAGATTTAAATTTTCTTAATCAAATTTTTAATACTCTCGGCTTTTCAGAAGCCAAAACAGAAAAAGCCATCAAAGATCTTACCGAACTGCATGCCATGCAAACCACAGATTTATTAATAGCTGGCTTGGATGAAAAATTGTATAAAGAACTTGAGATGTTGACTGAAAATAAAACCGGAGCTGACCGCACGAAAATCATAGGAGAATTTCTAAAAAAATATTATCCGCAAAATGTATTTGCAGAAAAAGAGAAAAATGCTGCCGAAATTGTGATGGGCAATTTTGCAAAATTCGCAATGGACAATGCAACAGCAGAACAAAAAATAAAAATAGCAAGGTTAGTCGCATAAAGCGCTTAATCAAAAAACGCCGTATTGCAAATTACGGCGTTTTTTATTTTGTGCTCTATTCTTGAATTAGTCCGAACCGCTTTCGTCCCGACGCAAGGTCGGGGCGAGGAAAGCCCCCCGCGAAATCTCGAACCCGCGGCTCCGTCGCTCTGATAACAATTTCAAGTTTTTCTTTGGCGGCATTTAAATCAAGATTTCACTATTTCACTTTTAGTGAAGAAAGAATTTTTACAAAAAATTCTTTCTCTTGATTCGGAGGAATGATGCCGGAAAGATTGAGATATGTTTGGTAGTCTCCGTTGACGGGACTAAATTCGGAGATAAAGGAGCGATTAACAACCAAAGTCTTGGTCGATGACATTGGAAAATAATAAGTGTATCGTCCACATCCTTCTGCGCCACTTGTTATTTGAAATCCGTTCAAAGAGCCAGCGTTAAACCTGTCAATGAATCCTTCGGACAATTTGAGGGTATTGTTCTCAAAAAAATTCTTAACAACATAGTCTGAACCTTCGTTAGTTTGCACCGCATCTTTTAAATTCTTATTAGAAACCATGAGAGAAACACCGAAGTCAGAAAGTTTATCTAGTGGCGGTGCATCGCCCTTAAAATTACACGGGTTAGTATGTTTGTAAACAATGGAGTGATTTAGGGTAATAGTTTCCCCCTCTTGTTTTGTTGAAATCAAAGATGGATATTCAAATTCAAGAGAAGCACCAGAATACTTTTTCCATCCTTGGTTATTGGTCTGAGACGACGGAGGAGGTGTTTGGGTGGTATTCACTGGCGGAGTCTGCTGTGGGGAAAGATTATTTGACGTTTGGGTTTCGCTTGTTGGAGTTGGCGACTTCTTCACTAACGCAAAATATCCAACCGCTCCAGCGAGAATGACTACTAAAACTATCAAAACAATATTAGCAAAACCTTTTTGACTGTTCACGTTCATATATTTATTAGTTAATAACTTCCAACTTTATGATTAAAAAATTTTCTTCCCCCAAAATTAAAATATGGTTCGAGCCGATGTTTTTAGTATAACATAATTTTGGGCGTGCCAGGGATCGAACCTGGGACCTCTGTCTTATCAGGACAGCGTTCTACCACTGAACTACACGCCCATAAACTCTACACGCGCGAAATTTACTAATTTTAAGCCTAGCAAATTTTTAGGCGCTTGTTAACCCCGTTAGAGGTTGCCTCTAACGGGGTGGACAACTCGCTAGTATTTAAAGCTAAATTATGTTAAAATACGCCTAAAGGTCAAAAGACATTATAAATATATAGTTTTTTTAATACTATGCCAGCAAACGATAAACCAGAGCCAGTTATTGCCTACTGCGTAAAATGCCGCGATAAGAGAGCAATGGTAGACCCAAAAGAGGTGGAAATGAAGGGAAAGGGAGGAGTCACCCGCCGCGCTATGACCGGAACTTGCGAGAAATGCGGAACGAAAATGTTTAGAATCATGGGCAAGAAATAATTCGTGCCCGGGGCCCTTAGCTTAGTGGCAGAGCATCCGGTTTGCATCCGGAAGATAGGAGTTCGATTCTCCTAGGGTCCAAAACATTAGTAAACCTTACTAATCCTCTAAAATCTTTATTACTAATTTTTTGGCCGGCTTAGGCATGCCAAGTTTTTTAAGCAATGATTCAATCTGCTCCAAAGTGTAAACCCTGTAATTATTTATAGGATGCCTCGCGGCTTGGAATTTACGCTGATTATCCCAATTTCTAAGCGTAAGCGCGGTAACGCCTATTAATTTAGCGGCTTGATGAATAGTTAGATATTTCTTTTGCACTGAATCCATAGCTATAAGTTTACTAAACATATATAAAGCCGTCAATTATTTAGGCAACGCGACTTCTATATAATTTTTTCCGTCCAATAGAATCAGCTGTCCGGATTCGGCCGAAATAATTTTAGGCGCCTTTCCTTTATAAATCGGGAAAATGTTTTGTCCGCCGGCCCGTTCCATTTCCACCACATAAATAGAATCTCCGCTCGCGACCAACAAATAATCCTGCCAATTGGGATAAAATCTCACGTCTCTTATGGGTGAAGCAGATAAAATATATAAATTTTTACTCTTTTCCCATTCCGGCATTTTGTCCAAATCAGAAATCCAGTAGGAATCTATATTTTCTTCGTCCCAGTAAATAATTCTTAAAAAATTTTCGTCAAAAAAACTATTTTTTTTGCTTTTCAGGGCGTTAAAAGTCGTGGTGCCCCATTGGCCGGCGACATCAAAAAAATCCTTGTTTTTATAAAATTTTTCATCGTCTCCCAAAATCAAAAAATCATCGGTCTTCGGAATAATCCAGAATTTTTTTACGCCCGGGAGTTGCGGTTTTTTTATTTCTAAAGCGGGAGCCGCTGCCCCTAAAATTTTTGTCTCGGCATTTTTCGGCACTAAAAGCACGTTTCTCTCCGCGACCATTTCCGGCAGTACCGCGAGCGTTTTTGCCCATTTCCAAAAGCCATCTTTTTCCACGGATACCTGATATTTTCCCGGAAGCAGATTTTTTATCAAAGCGGAATTCGCCAGGAGCGACGTATTTTTATTTTTTTTATCAATAGCCACTTTTGCGCCCGCCTCCGATGCTTTTATGAATATGCCTCCGGTTTTATGGATACTGAAATCGCTCCCGATGCCGTATCCCAGGCTGTAAAGAATAACAGGAGCCAAAAGCAGTAAAAATATAATTATGGCGAGATAAAACAAAACCCGCCGTTTGGTTTTGGTAAGCATGGAATTAATTTGATTTATCGTTTAAAATAGCATAAATTTAAGCCAATGGCAAAATTTTTAGTAAAAGGAGGGCGTTTGCTGGAAGGGGAAATAGAAATCAACGGCAGCAAAAACGCGGCGCTGCCCGTTTTGGCTTCCTCTCTTTTATTTAAAGAAAAAATTGAAATTGAAAATCTGCCGAATATTGAAGACACAAAAAGGATGAAAGAGCTTATTGGAAAATTGGGCGCGGACGGAAAAATTGATTATGAGATAGCAAAAAAATTCCGCGCGTCCATTTTGCCGGTTGGCGGGGTTATCGCGCGCTTCGGCAAAGCCGCGTTTCCACATCCGGGCGGATGCGTTATCGGCGAGCGCCCGATTGACGTATTTTTGGACGGCTGGAAAGCCATGGGGGCAAAAACTGAATTATCAGAAGGCGCTCCGACGGGTTACGTAATCGCCGCTCCAGAAGGCCTTTCAGGGGCCGATTACACCTTTAAAATTCCTTCGGTAACCGGAACGGAAGCCTTAATGATGACCGCCGTTTTAGCGAAGGGAACCACTATTTTAAGAAATGCCGTGCTTGAGCCGGAAATTAAATATTTAGCTGACTTTCTTAACGCCAACGGCGCAAAAATCTCCGGCGCCGGCACCGCAACCATAAAAATAGAAGGGCGGTCGGGAAAGCTTCTTGAATACGGCGCGCCGTTTACGGCGCCGCCGGACAGGATTGAAGCCGGAAGCTTCGCTATTATGGGAGCGCTGCTTGGAAAAAATTTAAGAATAAAAAATTTCGTCGCGGAAGAATTGCCGACTTTTCTGGCTTTGCTTTCCAACGTGGGCGCGGAGTATGTTTTGGAAGATAATGTTTTGATTTTTAAAGACGCCCATAAAAAAACTCTGCGCGCGAGCAACGTTACCACCAAAGAATTTCCCGGTTTTCCGACTGACCTTCAGGCGCCTTTTACTATTTTGCTCACCCAGGCCGAAGGGCAAAGTTTGGTGCACGAAACTGTTTTTGAAGGCAGGTTGAATTATATCCAGGATTTAAATAAAATGGGTTCACGGATAACGCTTTGCGACCCGCATAGAGCCATAATCTACGGGCCGGCTAAACTATCCGGAAGGGCTATGGCAAGCCCGGATATCCGCGCCGGTTTGGCGTTTATTATCGCCGGGCTTATTGCTGAAGGAGAGTCCGCTATAGAAAATATTTATCAAATAGACCGCGGCTATGAGCGCATTGATGAAAGATTGCGGAACATCGGCGCGGACATAAAACGAATATGAATTTCTTTATTAAAAAAATCGGAATAGACTTGGGAACAGCCAACACTTTGGTCTATGTGCCCGGGCAGGGAATAATTTTGAACGAGCCGTCGGTTGTGGCTGTTTCTTTGCCGGAAAACCGGATATTGGCGGTGGGCGTGGAGGCGAAAGTCATGATCGGCAGGACACCAGAAAGCATCATCGCGTACCGCCCTATGAAAGACGGCGTGATCGCGGATTACCGCGTGACGGAAGCGATGTTGCGCTATTTTATTTCAAAAACGGTGGGCAAATGGAATTTAATAAAGCCGGAAGTCCTGGTTTCGGTTCCGGCAGGGGTTACTTCAACAGAAAGAAGATCGGTGGTTGAAGCCGCGATAAAAGCCGGGGCGAAATCCGCTTTTGTTGTAAAAGAGCCGGTGCTCGCGGCAATCGGCGCGGGGATTCCAATCCACGAACCGAGGGGCCACATGGTGGCGGATATAGGCGGTGGGACAACGGACGCGGCTGTGATTTCTTTGGGCGGAATTGTGAGCTCAATTTCAGTAAAAGTTGCCGGAAATAAAATTGACCAAGCCATTGCTGATTATATTAAAAAACAATTTAATTTGGCGATAGGCGACACAACCGCCGAGCAGATTAAAATAAATATAGGTTCGGCGATTCCTCTGGAAGAAGAATTAATGACAACGATCAAAGGGCGCGATTTTTTGACGGGGT
>JAUYMO010000050.1 GCA_030699445.1 Candidatus Giovannonibacteria bacterium | reverse complement strand
CAAAATATATTATCCCGCTAAAAGCGCGTAAAAATGTAAGCGCCTTAAAGAAAATAGCGGCCGAAGCCGAAAAAATTATTCTGGCGACGGATGAAGACCGCGAGGGCGAAGCAATCGCCTGGCACCTGCTCTCCGCCCTGGGCCTGGAAGATCGGCCGAAAGATAATATTGAGCGGATAGTTTTCCATGAAATTACCGAGCGCGCCATAAAAGAAGCGCTCAAAAATCCGAGGGATCTGGATATGAATTTGGTGGACGCCCAGCAGGCGCGGAGGATTTTAGACCGCTTAGTTGGTTACAAGCTTTCCCCGTTTTTGTGGAAAAAAATACGTTCCGGCCTTTCGGCGGGCAGAGTGCAGTCCGTTGCCGTGCGATTGGTTGTGGAGCGCGAAAGAGAAATCCAAAAATTCACCCCACAAGAATATTGGTCAGTGGAAGCGATATTGTCAAAAATAAATAATGATAAAAAACCCGCCCGACCGAACGGTCGTTCGGGCGGGTTCAAAGCCCGGCTGGTTAAAATCGGCGATAAATTTCATCACTTTAATGCAATCGGCCGGTTAGAAATCAAAAACGCGGGAGAAGCGCAAAAAATATCCGATGAGCTTGAGGGAGCAAAATACAAAGTTGTTGAAGTTGTAAAAAAAGAAGTCCGCCGCGCGCCAGCTCCCCCATTCACAACATCCACCCTCCAGCAGGAATCCGCCAAAAAACTGGGATTTTCCGCCAAGCAAACAATGATTCTCGCGCAACGGCTCTACGAAACCGGCGTGATTACTTACATGCGCACGGATAGTTTAAACATCGCGGAAAGCGCTTTGACCCAGGCGCGGGAAGTTATCAAAAATAATTTCGGAAAAGAATATTGCCTGGACAAGCCGCGGTTTTACCAAAATAAATCAAAAGGCGCACAGGAAGCGCACGAGGCCGTCCGGCCGACCGATTTATCGCGCTTACCCGAAAGCTTAGGCAAATTAGACGCCGGCCAATTAAAACTCTATGACTTAATTTGGAAACGTACGCTCGCCTGCCAAATGCAAGCCGCGGTTTTGGACCAAACCGCCGTGGAAATATCCGCTGGCGATAAATATATGTTCCGCGCAAACGGCCAAGTTATTAAATTTGACGGGTTCATTAAAGTTTACACCGAAACAAAAGAAGAGGGCGAAAAAGACGACGAAAGCGATTACGAAGAAGGCCGGCTTCCGGAATTATCCGCCGAGGAAGCGCTGAATTTCATTAATTTAATCAAAGGCCAGCATTTCACGGAGCCACCTCCGCGCTACACAGACGCTTCGCTGATTAAAACGCTTGAAAGCTACGGCGTCGGCCGGCCATCCACCTACGCTCCAACGCTGGCGACAATCCAAGACCGCGGCTATGTTGAAAAAGAAGACAAAAAATATAAGCCGACTGAAATCGGCTTTTCCGTAAACGACATGCTGGTTGAAAATTTTCCGGAAGTTATTGACATTAATTTTACTTCGCACATTGAAGAAGAGTTTGACCAGATCGCCGAAGGCAAAATGGGCTGGGTGCCGGTTATTCAGGAATTTTACGCGCCCTTCAGCAAAAACCTAAAAGAAAAAATGGCGAGCGTGGAGCAATTGACGGAAGAATCCGACACGCCCTGCCCGCATTGCGGAAAAATGATGATTATTAAATTCGGCCGGCTGGGCAAATTTCTTGCCTGCCCTGATCCGGAAAGCAAAATTACGCTTCCCTTGCCGGAAGAAGCCGCAAAAATCAAACAGCTCCAGGAAAAAACCGTGGGAGAATTGTGCCCCATCTGCAATAAGCCACTGGAAGTAAAGCGCGGGCGGTTCGGATATTTCCTCGGCTGTGTTGATTATCCGAAATGCAAAGGCATTATGAAAATTCACAATAAAACCGGCTTTAAATGTCCTGCCTGCGGGACAGGCGACGTTGTTGAAAAAAAATCCCGCGGCAGGGGCAAAGTTTTTTATGCCTGCTCGCGCTTTCCCGATTGTACTTTTCTGATGGGCAAAAAACCGGAAAGCCAGGCCGAACTTGATGAAGCGCTCGCGCAATGGCAATTAAAACCGCCGAAAAATAAAAAGTAGCGGCTGCCCGCTACTTGCGCAAAATCCTGCGTTTTTCTTTAGTTAAGAGGATTTTTGTCAAAACAGCGATTCTTATTGTCGCGCTTAACTGGCTGTCATCTGATTCGTTTTTCCGTAAAAACTCAAACTCGCCACAGCCGGCTCTTGCGCAATAAAATATGGTCGTAATGCCAAAATCTTTGTAAAGTTTGGTGCTTGTAATCGTGCTCCACTCGCCATGTGTCGGGCATTGTTTTACCATGTCTATTCTCCTTCCTTCTTAAGCTAAATTCTAAAAAATAGTATAGCAAACGCTCCGGGATATTGTCAACTACTCCGCGATGCGGTAGAGTATTAAAATAATGAACTGGGAAGATTATGAAAAAAAATTAAGGGAGCTGGGGTATAAAAATGATGATTTGGCCGCCATTAAGCCGGCATTTGAATTCGCCCAAAAAACGCACACCGGAGAAAAACGCGCCTCTGGCGAACCTTACATCACCCATCCCATCGCTGTGTCTCTCAATGTCGCAAGTTTAAAAATAGACGCCAGCGCCATTGCGGCCGCGCTTTTGCACGATGTCGTGGAAAGCCAAGGGGTAAAAATTGAAGAATTAAAAAAGCGATTCGGCGGCGAAATCGCTTTTTTAGTTGGCGCCTTAACCAAAGCCGAGAGAGTTCAATACCGCGGAGTGGAGCGGGCCGTGGAATCGCTCCGAAAAATGTTTTTGGCTTTAGCGGAAGACATCCGCGTGGTCATTATAAAACTGATGGACCGGCTGCATAATATGGAAACGCTTTCCTATCTGCTTCCGGAAAAACAAAAAAGAATCGCCTTGGAAACTTTGGAGCTTTACGCCCCGCTTGCCGACCGCCTGGGAATGTGGGAAGTAAAAGCGCGCTTGGAAGACCTAGCTTTCCCTTATGTTTATCCCGACGAGCATAAATGGATGCTGACGCAGACAAAACACAGGAAAGACGAGGAAGAAAAATATTTAAAAAATTTAAAGCCGGTGCTTGAAGCGGAGCTGAAAAAAGACAGCGTGGAGCCCCTGCAAATAATTTACCGCGCCAAGCATCTTTACAGCATCTGGAAAAAATTAGTAAAAAAATATGAAATGAATTTTGACAGAATTACGGACCTCGTGGCCATGAGAATAATTTTAAAAAATAATGAAGATTGCTACCGGACTTTGGGCGTTATCCATAAGCTTTGGCGGCCTATACCAGGAAAAATCAAGGATTACATCGCGCTTCCCAAGACCAACGGTTATAGAAGCTTGCACACAACCGTTTTCGGTCCGGACGGGAAAAAAATTGACATTCAAATAAGAACGAAAGAGATGGACGAAGAAGCCGAACATGGCATCGCCGCCCATTGGTTCTACGAATCCGAAGGCAAAAAATCAGCGACTAAAAAATTAGACGACCGCAGATTCGCCTGGGTGCGCCAGCTGCAGGATTGGCAAAAAGCGCACTCCGGAACCTCGCACGCAGAAACGCTTTCGGCGCTGAAAATTGATTTTTTTAAAGATCGCGTATTCGCGCTGACTCCGAAAGGCGACGTTATAGATTTGCCGGAAGGCGCCACCCCTGTGGATTTTGCTTACCACGTCCATTCCGAAATTGGAAACCGCATGTCCGGCGCCAAAGTAAACGGCAAAATGGTGCCGTTTTCATATTCTCTTAAATCGGGCGACTCTGTTGAAATACTCACGCAAAAAAACAAAAAACCAACTTCCGATTGGCTGGATTTCGCGAAAACTTCCATAGCGCGCCAGCATATCCGCTCTTATTTGAAAAAGGCCGGCGCCGGGTACCCGCTTAAAAAAGGAAAAGAAAAATTTGAAGCCGTGGCGACCGCCCGCGACAGGGTCGGCCTATTAAAAGATTTTTCGGAAGTTTTCGCGAAACTGGGCATAAACATTTTGGACGTAAAATTGGATAGTAAAAATAAACTTTATCCGAAAACGATTTTTTATTTTCACCCCAAAAAAGGCCTGCCAAATTCCAAACTGCTGATGGCCTTAAAACAAGTAAAAAACGTGGAGGCCGTGGTGATAAAAGAGGTTAAATAGGCGAGGGCGGCCCGCCTAGACTCGGCGAGGCTGGAACAATTTTTTCGGAGATGGATTTAAGCTCTTCTTCCGAAAAAAATTCTATGGAAATTTTTCCTTTGGGCCCTTTTTTATCAATATGCACCCTGGTGCCTAAAATATTTTCCAGCTTTTCCTGCAGAGCCCTTGTTTCGGGGTCAAGCAGCACCCGAGCGCGGTCCTGGGCGATATATCTGGCTCTCCGCTCGGCGTCGCGCACCGAAAGATTATTTACCAAAATATTTTCATAAAGCTGTTTTTGGTCTTCGGGATGTTGGGAAAGCATAAGAAGAGGGCGGGTGTGCCCCTCGGTAATCTTTCCCGCGGCAACCGCCTGCTGCATGTCTTCCGGCAAAGTCAAAAGGCGCAAAGTGTTGGCCACGACTTCCCTGGACTTGCCGACTTTTTCGGCCACCTCCCGCTGAAGCATGCCGAATTCATCAATTAATTTTTTGAAAGCTCTGGCTTTTTCTATGGGATTTAAATCCTGGCGCTGTAGGTTTTCAATCAGCGCGATTTCCAATTTTACTTTGTCGGGCTGGACTTCCTTTATTATCGCCGGAATTTGAGAAAGACCGGCGAGTTTGGAAGCTCTTAATCTCCTTTCTCCCGCCAAAAGTTCGTATTCCACTCCCTGGCCGGTTGAAGTATCAAATTCGTTCCGGATAATCACAATCGGCTGAAGCACGCCGTATTCGCGGATGGATTGGGCAAGCTCCGAAAGAGCGGACGCCTCAAATTCGCGCCTCGGCTGCATAGAATTGGGTTTTATTTTGTCCAGCTCAATCCAAAAGACGCTTTCTTTGATTTTCGCGGGCTGATTGATTTTTTCATCCATTATGTTTAAAATAACAAAACAAAGAAATTTGTAAATACGCAGGCCCGAGTGATGAAATTGGCAGATTTAGTCGCCTATGGCGACCGCGCACGACCCGCCAGAGGCGGGTAAACTCAAAATCGTATGGTATATTTGTATGTGATAAAAAGTCTAAAAAAGAAATATAGATATGTTGGTATTACAAATAATTTAGAAAGGAGATTTGGGCAGCATAACCAAAGCCATAATACTATAACTAAACCTTATGCTCCTTTTGAAATTGTTTTGAAAGAGCAGTATCCTGATTATAAAGAAGCTCGCAAGCGAGAAAAATTTTTAAAAAGCGGGCAAGGCAGAAAATTTTTAGATTCATTAAAATAATATGCCGCGGTGGCGGAACTGGCAGACGCACAGGACTCAAAATCCTGCGAGAGCAATCTCATGAGGGTTCGACTCCCTCCCGCGGCAAAAATAAAAAGCCGCGCCTTACTCTAAAGCGCGACCAAAAAGAATTTCTTTTCTTTCCCATAACAGATTAAGCAACTCCGTAACTTCCGCGCGATTGTTGCGATAGTTCAGCCATCTGCGGGCAAACATATCGCAAAACGCTTCAAACGCCTCCAACCAATCTACCCATCCATTTGGAGTTGGGCGACCACCATAGTGAGCATAAAAAAACTTAGCAACATATCGTATATATTACCGTTTGGAAGTTGGCCTAAAAGCGCTTCTATAACGTCCGCTAATTCTTTCAAAGTTCACCTCCTAAAAAAGAACGGATGTCTATACTATCGTAATCTTTCTAGAAGTTTAAACCTTCTGAATAAAAAATCAACCAGCCAAGCGCTGAAAATACCGATAACCGCTCCGGCTAAAATATCCGATGGCCAATGCAGGCCGGCGGCGACGCGGGCAAAACCAATAGCAATAGCAATAGCGTAAAACAAAATTCCCCACCACTTACGATAAAAAAACACTCCGGTTGCGAGCGCGAAGAAAAACGCGGCGTGTCCCGAAGGAAAAGACCCGCCCGGAGAATGTTGAATCAGCTGGTAAACATTATCCAAAACTTCAAACGGCCGCGGACTATTATAAAAAAAACGGATAATTTCGGTAAAAACAAACCTGGATAAAATTCCTGCCGAAAAAACTTCAATCAGCATCCGGAATTCTTTTTTCTTGTCGCGCCCAAAAATTAAAAAAAGAAATACGCCGATTCCAACCCACCACGGCAAGTATTCCGAGCCAAAAATAATGAGCGCGTCCATAAAATTATATTATCACGATTTCATAACTCCCCTAACCCCTCTTACCTTAAGAGGGGCATCTTGAACGGCAGATGTTATTCGGGATAAAACACCATTAATATTATCTACGACTTTATCGTTCCAAAATCTAATTACTTTTATGTTGTTCCCTTTCAAATATTTTGTGCGTTCTGTATCGTATGCTTTTTTGTCTTTTGGCAAATGTGATTCTCCATCCAATTCAATGGCTAGCCGTACTTTCGGGCAATAAAAATCTAGAATGTACGGCCCCACGCTATATTGTCTAAAAAATTTCTTACCTTCTACTTGCTTGTTATTCAGGCATTGCCACAATATCTCCTCAGACAAAGTTAAATTTCTTCGCAATTCTCTTCTTATTTCTTTTAAAATTTTCTTATTATAAATGCTCTTCATATTAATGTCCCCCTTAAAATAAGGGGGATTAAGGGGGTTATCTCTTCGCCAATTCCGCTAAATTTTTAAAAAGCATGGCGACTGTAAGCGGCCCTACGCCCCCGGGGACGGGAGCGAAAATAGACGCTTTTTTGGCGACCACCGGATCTACATCTCCCACTAACCGGCCCGCTTGATCGGCGGGTAAACCTTCTGGGCTTGATGTTCCGCAGTCAATAACAATAACTCCTTCTTTTACCATATCTATAGTAATTAAATTTGGTTTGCCCGCGCCAGAAATCAATATGTCCGCGTCTTTCGTGTGCAATGTCGGGTCTGCGGCATTTTCGTCAATAATGGTTACGGCCGCGCCATGATTGATTAACCAAGTAGCAACTGGCTTTCCCACCAAGCGCCCCGCTCCGATTACGGTAACTTTTTTGCTTTTCACATCAATATTATTTTTATCAAAAATATATTTAATCGCTCCGACAACAGGGGGTAAAATTTTACTTCTGCCTGATGAAAATAATCCGATGCTTTTTGAAGAAAGCATATCCGGGTCTTTTTCGGAAATAATGCCGTCCAAAATATATTGGGTGTTGATTTGCTTGGGCAGCGGCAATTGAATAATTACGCCAGCATTTTCTTTAATGTGCACAATTTCCGCCAATTTTTCCCGCAGCTGATTTGTGGAAATATTCTCCGGAAGCTCATAAACCCTAATATCAACGCCGACCGCGCTCCCGAACTTCTTTTTCTGCTCCAAAAATTTCTCCGTCACTTTATCTTCCCCCACCCTTATTACCGCGAGCCGTATTTTTTTACCCAACTTTAAAACCTCCGCTTTTAATTCGGCTTTTATTTCCTCCGCAATTTTTTTCCCATCAATAATCATTTAGATAAAATTTTATCAATACGCTCCGCGATTTTTAGCATATCTTTTTCTTTCATTCCTTGCGTGGTCACAGCAGCTGTGCCGATGCGGATGCCGGAAGGGTCAAATGGAGAACGGTTGTCAAAGGGAATTGTGTTTTTGTTTACTATTATTTTTTCGGCTTCCAAAAGTTCTTGGGCAGTTTTACCGGAAAGCCCTCTCGCCCAAGTATCCACCAAAAATAAATGCGAATCCGTGCCGCCGGAAATTATCCGCCAACCCCTTTTTTGGAGCTCGCGCGCCAAAGCGCGCGCGTTTTTCACAATCTGTTTCGCGTATTTTTTAAATGCCGGGCTCATTGCTTCTTTGAGGCAAACAGCGATAGCCGCGATCTGATTGACATGCGGCCCGCCCTGAAGGCCGGGGAAAACGGCTTTATCAACCGCCTGCGAAAATTCTTTTTTTGAAAATATAATTGCCGCTCTCGGCCCACGCAAAGTTTTGTGCGTCGTAGTTGTAATAATATCCGCGTATGGGAACGGCGACGGATAGGCGCCTCCAGCAACCAGCCCCGCGAAATGCGACATATCTACCATAAAAATCGCTTTTACCTCGTCACAAATTTTGCGCAATTT
The DNA here is from genome assembly GCA_030699445.1 of Candidatus Giovannonibacteria bacterium. GTDB lineage: Bacteria > Patescibacteriota > Minisyncoccia > UBA11713 > 2-01-FULL-45-33 > GWA1-44-29. The sequence goes on along the minus strand of JAUYMO010000050.1, from coordinate 4,696 downwards.
TTTAAAATCAATCACGCGAGAGTAAGCAGTAAACCCCGCCACAATAAGTTTGGGTTTTTCTCTCCGCGCCATTTTGCGGATTTCGCCGTAATCCAAAAGCTCGGTTTTTTTGTTTACTCCGAAATGAATCCAATTCCAGAGTTTACCTGTCACCGAAACTTTGTGCCCGTGCGTAAGATGCCCGCCCATTGAAAGCGACATTCCCATTATTCTTGCCCGTCCGGCAGGTGGGTTCTGGCCGAGCGGAACCAGCGCCAAATAAACAGCCAAGTTCGCAGGCGAACCGGAATAGGGCTGGGCATTCACGTTCCAGTTTTTTGAAGAAAGCCCAAAAAGTTTTAGCGCGCGTGTCTTCACCAAATTTTCAATTTTATCCACAATTTCATTTCCGCCGTAATAACGCGCGCCCGGATAGCCCTCGGCGTATTTATTTGTGAAAACCGAACCCAGCGCCCGCAAAACGTCTCGCGACACATAATTTTCAGACGCGATTAAATTGACCACGCCCTTCTGCCGCTTTTCCTCCAATTTTATTATCCGCTCTATCTCTTTATCTTTCATATTACAAAATTTATAAGCCGTCTGGGGATAAAAATTATTTTACTCGGCTTCTTATCGCCCAAAATAGATTTAACTTTTTCGCGCGACAATGTCAAACTGGTAGCTTCTGCTTCAGAAATTCCCGCGGGCGCTTCAAATTTGTCGCGCACTTTGCCGTTGATTTGGACTATAAGCTCAAAAGTTGTTTCTTCAATAAGTTTTGGGTCATATTTGGGCCATTCTTCCGTATGAATGGAATTTTTATTGCCGAGCTTTGACCAAATTTCTTCGGTAAGATGGGGAGCAAAAGGGGCAAGGAGCTTTAAAAATACGCCGAAATCTTCCGCCGAAGCCCCAACTTTTTCCATTTCGTTCAGCAAAATCATCAGAGCGGAGATCGCGGTGTTGAAACTAAATTTCTCAATATCCTCGCCGACTTTTTTTATGGTTTTATGTAATAAGCGGGCAACATCACTTCGCGGGAAAACACTCGGTGTTTTTGGGGATTCAACACCGAGTGTTGAGGAGCGAGGCGATGTGATTTTCCATACTCTATCCAAAAATCTTTTAATCCCCAAAATTCCCTGCTGGTTCCAGGGGTAGGAGCCAGCTTCATTATATGGGCCCAAAAACGCCAGATACATCCGTACCGTGTCCGCGCCGAATTTTTCCACATATTCATCGGGGTCAATCACATTGCCTTTTGATTTGGACATTTTTTGCCCGTCCGGCCCCAAAATTATCCCGCGGTTTCTTCTTTCCAAATAAGGTTCATCACCCAACTCTTTTGGGACCAATCCCAAATCAAACATCGCTTTGTAAAAAAATCTGGAGTAGAGCAAATGCATTGTGGTATGCTCCGCGCCTCCGGAATAAAGGCCGACCGGCATAAATGTTTTTAATTTCTCCGCGCTAGCGAATGCTTTCGGATTTTTCGGGTCGCAATATCGCAAAAAATACCAAGAAGAATCCACAAAAGTATCCAGCGTGTCGGTTTCGCGCTCCGCATTGCCTCCGCATTCCTGCCCGTCCGGCAGGCGGGTTGGGCATTTCACTTTTAACCATTTTTCGGCCTTGGCTAACGGGGATTTTCCGTCATCGCGCGGTTTATAATCTTTTATTTCCGGCAAAAGCACAGGCAAATCTTTTTCCGGCACAGCTTGCGTTAAACATTTTTCGCAATGAATCACCGGAATCGGCGCTCCCCAATAACGCTGGCGCGAGACAACCCAATCCCTCAAGCGATATTGAATAACTTTTTTGCCGCCAACTTTTTTAACAATTTCGTCTTTATCAATCAATGGCCTGTCCACAATCGGTAAATTAAACTTCTTGGAGAACTCAAAGTCGCGTTCGTCGTGCGCGGGGACGGCCATAATCGCGCCGGTGCCGTAGCCCATTAAAACATAGTCGGCAATCCAGATAGGAATTTCTTCTTTATTCGCGGGATTAATTGCTTTTATTCCTTTTAATTCCACGCCGGTTTTTTCTTTTTCTTCTTTTTGCCGCTGGAGTTGCGTTTTTTTCTTCGCCTCCGTAATATATTTCTCTACTTCTTTAAAATTAGATATTTGAGATTTAAAATTTGAAATCAGCGGATGCTCCGGAGCTAAAACCATATAAGTCGCCCCAAAAAGAGTATCCGGGCGAGTTGTAAATACTTTTATTTTTTCTTTTGAATTTTTAACTTCAAAATCTATCTCCGCTCCTTCCGATTTCCCTATCCAGTTTTTTTGAGCTTCTTTTATTTCTTCTTTCCAGTTAAGCTTGTCCAGACCGGAAAGCAAACGCTCGGCGTAGTCGGTAATTTTTAACATCCATTGCTTCATATTTTTCTGCACAACCTCCGTTCCGCATCTTTCGCATTTTCCGCCGACAACCTGCTCGTTTGCTAAAACGGTTTTATCTTTCGGGCACCAATTTACTGGCGTCTCCGCTTGGTAAGCCAAGCCCTTTTCAAAAAGTTTTAAAAAAATCCATTGGGTCCATTTGTAATATTCGGGGTCGGAAGTAATAACTTCGCGAGTCCAGTCAAAAGAAGCGCCCATGGACTTAATTTGCTTCCGCATATAGTCAATATTTTCATAAGTCCATTTTTTGGGATTTATTTTCCGCTGAATTGCGGCGTTTTCCGCCGGAAGGCCGAATGCGTCAAAACCTATCGGGAACATTACGTTCTTTCTTTCCATTCTTTTTTTTCGCGCGAAAATATCGGGCACGGAAAAAGCGTACCAATGCCCAGTGTGGAGATTTCCGGAAGGATACGGAAATTCAACCAAGGTATAAAAATTCTCCTTGCCCTTCACCTCATCGGGCGTTTTATAAATCCCCGATTTCTCCCACTCCTTCTGCCATTTTTTCTCTATTTTTTTATGGTCATACGGCATATTGACAATTATACCTATTTTTTAGCTCAATCCAAAAATTTTGGTGGCATTTTCTGTGGTTTTTTGGGCGATTTCATCAAAATCTTTGTCCAAAATCTTGGCGATTTTTGGGGCGACTTCCTCCACATACAACGGCTCGTTACGTTTGCCGCGGTAAACCTGCGGCGCCACATATGGCGCGTCAGTTTCTAAAAGAATCCGGCCCAACGGAATAAATTTGATTAATTTTTCATATTCTCTGGCAAATGTGATTACCCCGCCGAAAGAAAAAGAAAATCCCAAATCAATAAGCTTTTGGGCGTCTTCTATTGTGCCGGAGAAAAAATGGCAAACTCCTGGGATATTGTTCAACGCCGAGCGATTGGCCGTAAGAATATCAATTAAATCCGCGAATGCTTCTCTACAATGTATCATCAGCGGCTTTTTAACTTCGCGCGCGAGCTGGATATGCTTTGTAAAAACTTCTTTCTGTTTTTCTTTAGTTTCCGGCGCAGGCCGAAAATAATCCAGCCCGCACTCGCCTATCGCCACAACTTTAGAGTCCGTAGCCAGTTTTTTATAAAAATCATAATCAAATTTTTCATGGATTTCAGTCGGATGTAGCCCAACTGTCGTAAAGACTCCTTCGTATCTATGCGCTAATTCGCACGAATTAGCCGATGTATCGCGCTGCGTGCCGACATTTATCATCCAAATCCCGGCATCCAGTGCGCGACGAATTACGGCGTCCCTGTCAATATCAAACTCCGAAAATTGCGCGTGAGTATGAACATCTATTAATCGCGGTTTCATTATTTAATTCTTGGAAAAAGATGAGGAGTTTCTTTCGCTGAAAATTTTGTCCATGGCTCGCGCGAATCAGCGCCAACTCCCAAAGCCGATAAAATTTTATCCGCTGTTTCTGGCATAAAAGGCTTTATCATCCAGGCCACGGAAGCCAAAGAATACGCCAGATGCCACAAAATGATTTTGGCTTCCCCCGGTTGGGCTTTTATCATTTTATAAACTTTGTATCCCTCAATATATTCGTCCAATCTTCCCAAAAAAATCCAGACATTTTTTATGGCGGAAGATATGTCATAGGCGTCCATCGCTTTTTGATATGCCGGCCAGAGCGCGCCGTCCGCCAAAGACATTGGCGAGGCTTCTTCAAAAGACCAAGATTTTCCTTCGCTCATTAAAAAATTAAAACTTTTTTTAATAGGATATCCAGCCAAAGCGGATTCCTCCGGCCGGGAAATCGCGCCGAAAACGGACATCATTTTTGCCGTGCGGCTTAAAAGATTTCCCAAGCCGTTCACCAAAAGCCCTTCGTAAACCTCGTGAAAATGTTCTAGGGAATAATCGGAATCTCCGAAAGCCGGAACTTCATGCGCCAGATAAAATCTTACCGCGTCCGCGCCGTATTTTTCCAAAAGCGGAAAAGGGTCGGCGACATTTCCCAAAGATTTGGACATTTTTTCTCCTTTCATGTTGATAAATCCGTGCACGAAAATGGTCTTTGGCAAAGGAAGCCCTGCGGACATCAGCATCGCCGGCCAAAAAATAGTGTGAAATTTCATTATGTCTTTGCCGACTATATGCACATCGGCAGGCCAATATTTCTGGAGGCTTGAGGAAGTCCGACTTCCTAAGGAAGTCGGACTTCCAAATCCCAACGCTGTAATATAATTGGCGAGCGCGTCCGGCCAGACATACATTGTTTGCGTGGCGTCTCCGGGCACAGGCACGCCCCAAGAAATATCTTTGGCGGGGCGCGAAAAACTTAC
>JAUYMO010000044.1 GCA_030699445.1 Candidatus Giovannonibacteria bacterium | reverse complement strand
TCCACTTGGGAACTCGGTTCCCAAGTGCTAAAATATATCATATATGAGGAAGACATCTTTTATTGAAGGGGGATTTTACCATATTTATAATCGAGGCGTGGATAAACGTCAAATTTTCACCAACACTCGCGATATTGATAGGTTTTTACAAGCTGTGGACGAGTTCAATGTTATAGAACCCATCGGAAGTATTTACGAGAACTCGTTTAGAAAAAATCAACCCAAAAGATCAAGAACTAAACAAAAAAAATTGGTGAATATCATTTGTTATTGTTTAAATCCAAATCATTATCATTTATTGTTGGAGCAAGCTGCTGAACGGGGCATTGAAAAATTTATGCATCGTTTGGGTGTTGGTTATACAAACTATTTTAATCTTAAGAATAAGCGGAGTGGGGTTTTGTTTCAGGGCGCTTTTAAAGCGATTCATATTGATACCAACGATTATTTATTGCGTCTAGGCGCTTACATAAATTTAAATTTTAAAGTGCATCAACTTGGGAACCGAGTTCCCAAGTTGTATAAATCAAGCTGGAATGAATATTTACAACTTCAACCAGAAAATAATTTCTGTGATAAAGATATAATTTTAAAACAGTTTAAAAACATAATAGAGTATAAAGAGTTTGCCAACGAAGCGCTGATGGATACTTTGCGCAGGAGAACAGATGACGATATTTCTAAGGTTTTATTGGAAAATTAGTCCACTTGGGAACCGAGTTCCCAAGTTTAAATGGCAATCGCTGTTTTGCTTTCGGGTTAAGGATATTATATAATTATTCCACATTATGTCTTCTCAAATTGATGAAATCAAAAGCCGTTTAGATATAGCGGAGCTGGTGGGCTCATATATTCGGCTTACCAAGGCCGGAGCGAATTTTAAGGCGCTTTGCCCGTTTCATAATGAGCGGACGCCTTCCTTTAACGTCTCTCCGGCGCGGCAGATTTGGCATTGCTTCGGCTGCGGAAAAGGAGGAGATATGTTTGAATTTATCCAGCAGATTGAAGGAGTGGAATTTGGAGACGCGCTCAAAACTTTGGCCGACCGCGCCGGAGTGGAATTAAAAAGAGAAGACCCGCGCTTGAAAAGCGAGCGAACTCGGCAATTCGCGCTTTTGGAGGAAGCTACAAAATTTTTTGAGGGGCAACTTTCGCTCGCGCCTCTGGAATATTTAAAAAAGCGCGGTTTGCAGAATGAAACCATAAAGACATTCCGCTTAGGCTACGCGCCAAACGAATGGCGCGCGCTTGACGCGCATCTCAAACAAAAAGCCCGCCTGCCGGACGGGCAGGGATTTTCAGAAAAAGAGCTGGAAAATTCAGGCCTAGCGGTAAAAAGCGGGCAGGGTTTTTACGACCGCTTCCGCGGCAGGATTATGTTTCCGATTTTTGATTATAGCGGAAGAGTCGTCGCTTTTGGAGGCCGTATTTTTCCGGAAAAAGAAAATGAATCTAAGTATGTTAATTCACCGGAAACCGCGCTTTACCAAAAAAGTAAAATTCTTTACGGATTAAATTTCGCTAAAAGCGAAATTTTACGCGCGTCGGAATGCGTTTTAGTTGAGGGCTACATGGACGCGATAATGTCTTGGCAGGGAGGCGTAAAAAATGTGGTAGCTGCTTCAGGCACGGCTCTTGCCGCCGACCAATTAAAAACAATAAAACGGCTTGCCGAAAAATTAATTGTGGCTTTTGACATGGATTCAGCGGGCGAAGGAGCATCCAAGCGCGGTATTGATTTAGCTTTAGCCGCAGGATTTGATGTCCGGGTCGCCGGGGCATTGGGGGAAGGGCTTAAAGACCCGGCGGACGCCGTCTGTAAAAATCCTGCGCTTTGGCAGAAAGCCGTTTTGACTTCGCGGCATATCGCGCAATTTTACATAGATTCGGCGCTAAAAAAACATAAGCCGGATTCGCCTGAAGCCAAGCGGGAATTTCAGCGGACGGTTTTGCCGGTCATATCTTCTTTGGCCGATTTGGAGCGCGCGCATTGGGTGAGGGAAGTGAGCAGAATTTTAAATATTAAGGAAGAAGCGGTTTGGTCGGCTTCGGACAAACATCGGCCTACGAAAGAGGTAGAAAATATTTTTGAAAATTCCGCGTCTAAACCAAAAGCCAGAAAAGAACTGCTTGAAGAGAAAATTTTAGGGATTGCCGCTGAATATCCCGCGCTTGCCCAAAAACTTGACCCTGCTTTCAAAAATTTGCTGGCGCAAAGCAACAAAACGGCAATTTTCGCGGAATTATTTTTGAGCGGGATAATAGATGCCGAGGCGGAATTCATAAAATGCCAAAGTGAGCTCAAAAAAGAATACTTAAGGGAAAAACTGGCTTATTTAGGCGCCCAGATAAACAGTGCCGAAAAGGCAGGCGAAGGAAACATCGCGGATTTGATGGGAGAATTTCAAAAAATTTCTAAAGAACTTCACACAATATGATTAAAAAGAAACTTCGCAAAAAAAAGAATAAAAAAAAGGCTAAATCAAAAAAACTAGCCAAAAAAATTCCGGCGAAAAAACTTTCTAAAGCCGAACTTAAAAAAGAATTCAGCGAAGAGCGCGTTGAAATTTTGCTTAAAAAAGGAAAAGAGCGCGGATTTCTGACTTATCCGGAAATTTTATCCGCTTTTCCGCATGTTGAATATAATGTCGTCTTTTTGGAGGATTTATATTCCCGTTTGGAGTCCGCGGGCGTTGATGTTTTAGAAGGGCGGGAGCTTTTGGAATTGCCTAAAAGCGCGGAAGCCAAAGAAGAAAAGCCCGCCAAGAAAAAAGCCGGCCGCCGCGCTTTGGTTTTAGACCAAGACCTGACATCGGCGGATTCGGTCCAAATGTATTTGAAAGAAATCGGCCGGATTCCTTTGATTTCCGCCGATGAGGAAAAAGAGCTCGCGCGCCGCATTGAGGCCGGCGATGAAGACGCCAAAAATCGCCTGGCGCAGGCAAACTTGCGATTGGTTGTTTCAATCGCCAAAAAATATGTGGGCAGAACTCCGCATCTTACCATGCTGGACTTAATCCAGGAGGGGAACCTTGGACTTTTTCGGGCGGTGGAAAAATTTGACTGGCGCAAGGGCTATAAATTTTCAACTTACGCCACTTGGTGGATTCGCCAGGCCGTGACCCGCGCCATCGCCGACCAGGGGAAAACCATCCGCATTCCAGTGCATATGGTGGAAACCATTTCAAAATACCAGCAGGTCAGGCGCCGCTTGACGCAGGATTTGGGCAGGGATCCTTTGGCCGAAGAATTGGCGGCGGAAATGAATATAGAAGTGGAAAAAATTCACCACATTCAGAAAATTTCGCAGGACACCGTTTCTCTGGAAGCGCCGGTGGGCGAAGACGACGAGGATTCAACGCTCGGGGATTTTATTGAAGACAAACAAATGCTCACACCGGCGCAGGAAGCCGCGAGGCGCCTTTTAAAAGACCATATCAAAGAAATTTTGGTGGATCTGATGCCGAGAGAGCAGAAAATTTTGCGGATGCGTTTCGGTTTGGACGACGGCATCTCGCATACTTTGGAAGAAGTCGGGAAAGAATTCGGAGTGACCCGCGAAAGAATTCGCCAGATTGAAGCCAAGGCGATAGAACGAATCCGCCAGCACCACAAAGTCATAAAATTGCACGAGTATTGATTTTATGAGGTTTTATTTTTTGGGATTTATTTTAGCGGCGCTTGTGGTGTCGGTGTTTTTGCATTTTGGAGCGGATAAAATTTCCGACCCGGATATTTTTTACCATTTCGCGCACGCAGATATTTACAAAAACTCCGGAATTTCGCAAAGCGCTTTCCCGTGGCTTCCGTATTCCGCGATAGAGAAATACTCCGCGGATATTTGGTACGGGTTTCATATTTTGCTTATTCCTTTTACTTTTTTAAAAGACCATATTTTGGGCATGCGCCTGGCGGGGGTTTTCATAACTTTTGTTTTTCTGGTTTTATTTTATTTTTCCTGCGCTGTCTTAAAAATTACCCCAAAATTTTTCTGGCCGTTTTTTGTGATTTTTTCTTCACCTTTTTTTCTTTATCACACCGCTACCGCTCGCCCGCACGTGCTTTCTCTGGGATTAAATATTTTATTTTTCGCCTTTTTGGCTTCAGAAAATATTTGGGGCGTGTTTTTCGCGGGCATTGCGTCAGCTTTTTTGCATTTGAGCTTGTTTTGGGCAAGTATTCTCATTTTCGGCGTCTGGGTTTTGGTTAAAATTTTAAATGAAAGAAAAATTCCGGCAAAAGAAGGGCTGGTTTTGGCCGCTGGAATTTTAGCCGGCTGGATTTTGCGTCCGAACCCTTTGGGAGCGGCTAAGCTGGCTTATATCCAAACAGCCGGGCTCGCGATTGAAAAATTAAAGAGCGTGCCTCTGCATTTCGGCTCAGAGCTTTTGCCACTTGGTTCTTTGGTTTTTAGTTATTTTTGGTTATTTTTCGTCGTTTGGATTATTGCCGCGTTTCTTTTCTTCTGGGCACAATCTAAGCGCGCTAATTTAACAAAACAGCAAAAAACCGCTATTTGGGCAAGCTTAATTTTATCTTTCATTTTTTTCTTGATGACTGCGTTTCTTGCCCAGCGCTCGTTTGATTTTTGGGTTGGCTTCGGAGTTATTTTTATCGGGCTGGTTTATGCTTGCCGGCTTTACGCGAAAAATTTCATAATTTATTTGGGGATTTTCATTCTTATATTTTCCGCCGGCTACTCTATTTATCAGCGTAATTTGATTTTAAATTCTATCGGCTGGGAAACGGGGCGGTTCCAAACGGCGGGGGAATGGTTGAAAAATAATTCCCGCGCCGGCGATATTGTTTTTAATACGAGCTGGGATTATTTTCCGGAGATATTTTTCTGGGATTCCAAAAATTTTTATATAAGCGGGATGGACCCAATTTTTCAATATGCTTTTTCCCAGAAACTTTATTGGGAGGCGTATTATCTGGAGACAGGGAAAACCGCCGGATTTACCTGCCCAGCAACTTCATGCGACGAGAAAAC
>JAUYMO010000048.1 GCA_030699445.1 Candidatus Giovannonibacteria bacterium | reverse complement strand
TGAACATGACCCGGGCGAAATTAAAGAAGTATACATTATTGAGGCGTCCGCCGGAGAAAAAGCCGTGACGCCACCTAACTTCGGCCACCTTGCCATCAATGTTGGCGATACGGATTTGGTTCTAGCTAATTGGGTCGGGTTCGTGGAATATGATTATGAAACAATAAAAAAATACCGCGGAGGGTGCTATTATGTTTTAAGCAATGGAGAAAATATTGAGTTTGAGAAAAATAAAAATTATAAATCCGCGCCGGAGATTAAAAAATTAAAACAGCGCGACATTCCGGAGCTGGGAATCAAAAATGGCGCGGAATATCCGATCTGGAATTTAAAAATTCCGCCAGCTGGCGGACCGGAAAAGCTGGACTGGCTCGCGCATCCGGAAAAATACGAAAAATTATTGACGATAGACAAACTTTATAGAGAAATTTAAATATGAAAGAACAAAAAGACAATGAACTTCCTTATGACGAAAATCCGGAAAGTTTTGGGAAATGGTTTCGTGAAGCGGCGAAAATTAAATGGGAAAATTATTTGAAAGGAGATGAAAAGGGCATCACAATTACAGAACGTGATGCTATGAGAAATTTTCTTAAAGAATATGGCACTAAAGAAGAAATAGAAGCAAAATTAGATTCGTTTGGATTTAATATGCTTGCGGACGAGGCGTTAAGAGAAGAAATCAAAGTCGAGCGCCCTGATATAAAACTAGATTGGTATCCGCGAAAAAGTATAAATGAATAAATAATGCCCGGGTGGCGGAACTGGAATACGCGCCCCGTTCAGGGCGGGGTCCCGCAAGGGTTGGAGGTTCGAATCCTCTCCCGGGCAAAAAAATAGATTATGAATAAAAAACGAGTAAAAATTGGCGAATATAAAACTGTCTTTAGCGGAATTATTTTTAAAATTAAACAAGCTAAAGCTGTTTTTCCGAGCGGGAAACTAAAAACTTTTGAACAATCTATAAGGCCAATAAGCGTTACCATTATGGCCATTGATAATAAGGGGCGACTACTGCTAACGCGCGAATATAGGCCAAAATACAAACGATACCTCTGGCGATTGCCTGCTGGCAGAGTAGAGAAGAACGAAAGCCCATTGAAAGCCGCCCAAAGAGAACTTCGGGAAGAAACTGGGTTCAAGGCTAGAAAAATAAAATTGTTTCATTTCAGCGACATGGGCCAATCCTTAGACTGGAAAAGATACACATATTTAGCAACTGAGCTTAAACCGGCACCGCTGGTAGGCGATGAAGACGAAGATATTACAGTCATGCCTACACCAATAAAAAAAGTTTTTAGAATGGTGCTAGAAGGCAAAATACAAAGCATGGATATGGCCTATTTAATACTAAAACTTTATAACCAGAAATATGGGCTTAAAAAATTTATTAACTAACATTATAAAAATTAAATAAAAAAATATGCCTCCAAGACAAGAACACAATCAAAGGCCAAGAATTAGAACATTAAATGACCCGCCTAGACTCAGCGAGGCTGGCCCGCCTAGAATCGGTCAGCCGAGCCGGGGCCATTCGGACCGCCGAGCATTTCGCCAAAGCGCGCACTCGGCTCCGCGCCACAACGCAACCTCCGACCGCAAATTTTACAAAGAAGGGTCGCTCACCGGCCACGAAGCGCAAGGGCATACCAAAGCCCTTAAACGCGACACGGTTTATTATGTCCCTTTGGGCGGACTGGAAGAAATCGGCCGCAACTGCTCGTTTTTTGAATACAACGATGAAATTGTAATCATTGATATGGGCATACAATTTCCCGAAGAAGAAACTCCGGGCGTGGATTGGATTATCCCAAACACGAGCTATCTTGAGAAAAAAAAGAAAAATATCAGAGGGCTTTTGATAACCCACGGGCATTACGACCACTTCGGCGCGATTCCCTACGTTTTGGAGCGGCTCGGCAATCCGCCGATTTACGGCACGCGGTTAATCAGAGAAATAATTCAAAAACGGCTGAATGAAATGCCAAATGTCCCGAAAATGCGCTTTATAGAAATAAAAAGCCACGATACTGTAAAATTATCCGAACATTTTACCGCCGAATTTTTCGGCGTGAGCCACACCGTGCCGGACACAACCGGCGTCGCGCTCCATACTCCCGCGGGAATTATGGTGCATTTTGCCGACTTCCGGCTGGATTATGACCAGGAGGACACCGTCCAAAACCTCCAGGAGTTTGAGCGGCTTTCCAAGCTCGGCGTGCACACGCTATTTTTAGACAGCACCAACGCGGATTTTTCCGGCCATTCGGTTTCGGAGAAAATAGTTGAAGCCAATCTTGAAGCAAGCTTCCGCGAAGCCAAGGGTAGAATTATCCTTTCAACATTTTCATCAATGATTACCCGCATGGCTGAAATCGTGAAAATCGCGGAAAAAATCGGGCGCAAAGTCATAATCAACGGCAGAAGCATGAAAGATAATCTTGAAATCGCGAGATCGCTTGGTTACATCAAATACAAACCGGGAACGCTGATTCAGGTTGAAGAAATAAATAAGCACAAAGACGACAAAATTCTCATATTATCAACCGGCGCCCAGGGGCAGGAAAATTCCGGGCTGATGCGCATAGCGAACAGCGAACACAAGCATATCCATATCAAGCCGGGCGACACGGTTATGTTTTCTTCTTCGGTAATTCCCGGCAACGAGCGCGGGGTGCAAACTTTGAAAGATAACTTCACGCGCCAGGGCGCGATTGTGATTACGAATAATGACTTGGACATCCATTCGTCCGGCCACGCTCCGGGAGACGATTTGGCAATGGTCGCGAAAATTTGCAAACCGAAATTTATTGTTCCCATCCATGGCTTTTATTTCAAGCGCGCCGCCAATATCCAAAATATGAAACCGATTGGCATCGGCAAAGAGCGCATTATTTTGATGGACAATGGTCAAGTTTTGGAATTGGGTAAAAACAGCGCGGTTATCACAGATAAAACTATTGACGCTTTTTACGTTATGGTGGACGGCCTCGGCGTCGGCGACGTGCAGGAAGTGGTTCTAAGAGACCGCCGGATGCTTTCGCAAGACGGAATTTTCGTCGTTATCGCCGCGGTTGACGCAAAAACCGGGCAGGTGAAAGGTTCGCCCGACATAATCTCGCGCGGATTTATTTATCTAAAAGAGTCGCACGAGCTTCTCGCTCACACGCGGCATCTCGTAAAACGCGTGGTGGAAGAATCCACGAATAAAATGCATCCGATAAATTACACCCATGTCCGCGATAATGTCCGCGAGCGCTTGGGTTCGTACCTTTTTCAAAAAACCAACCGCCGCCCGATGGTGCTTCCGGTGATTATTGAGGTATAATAAATAAATGGCAAAAGAAATTATTGTCAGCGGGGTTAGGCCGACCGGAAATTTGCATATCGGCAATTATCTCGGGGCCATCAAGCAATTTGTGGAGCTTCAAAAAAAATACAAAACGTATTTTTTTATCGCGGATTTGCACGCGATTAACGAGCCGCAGGACCCCAAAAAATTAGAAAACCAAACGCTGGAAATCGCGGCGCTTTATTTGGCGTGCGGATTGGAACCCGCTAACACAACGCTTTTTCTGCAATCGCATATTCCGGAACATCTAGAGCTAGCCCATATTTTAAGCACCATCACTCCCGTCGGGGAACTTTCCCGCATGACGCAGTATAAAGACAAGGTTGCTTCCGGAAAACCGGCAAATTTGGGTTTGCTTGCCTATCCCGTGCTCATGGCAGCGGATATTTTAATTTATAACGCGGACGCCGTACCCGTCGGAGAAGACCAATCACAACATTTGGAATTCGCGCGGACTGCGGCAAGAAAATTCAACGCGCGATTCGGCGAAACTTTCAAAGAGCCAAAAGCGCTAATTCAAAAAGAAGGCGCGCGGATTATGGGCTTGGACAACCCCTCAAAAAAAATGTCTAAATCGGCAGCCAGCGCCAATAATTATATCGGAATGCTGGAAAGCGAAGAAGAAATCCGGAGAAAAATTAAAATAGCAGTGACTGATTCCGATAAAGAAATAAAATTTGAACCGAAAACAAAGCCCGCGATTTCTAATTTGCTGATTATTTACAGCCAGATGGCCGGCGAAGAAATAAAATCGGTTGAGAACAAATATAAAAATAAAAGCTATGCGGAATTTAAAAAAGATTTGGCGGAAGTTATCATAAAAAAACTCTCCCCCATCCAAAAAGAATATATGCGCCTTATAGAAAATAAAAACGACTTGCTTAAAATTTTGAAACAAGGAAAAGAAGAAGCGCAGACGGCGGCGCGGGCAACTATGATTGATGTCCGAAAAAAAGTCGGGTTACTCGGCGAGTAATTTTGAAAGCAAATTCTTTTTTTCTTCAAGAAGTTCGGGTGAATCGGCCTCAATATTTAAACGCACCAAATCTTCGGTGTTGGACGAGCGCAAATTAAACCACCAACTCGCCCCGCCATCGGCGGGGTCGGGATACTCAATTTTAACGCCGTCCAAATAAGAAATTTTGGCATCCTTAAAATATGCGGCGACTTTGTCTATTATTTTTTCCTTATCTTTTATTTCAAAATTTATTTCTTCAGATTTATAATAACGCGCCAGCGGTTTGACAAGCTCGCTTAAAGATTTTTTTGCCGCTTTCATTAAATCCAACACAGCAAGAGCCGCGAAAATCCCCGAATCGGAATAGAAAAAATCTCGGAAATAATAATGCCCGGAAAGCTCTCCGCCGAAAACAGCGTTTTCTTTTTTCATCAGCGCTTTAATAAACGAATGCCCCACCCGGCTCTCTATTGCGACGCCGCCGGCCGCTTCTATTTCTTCCTTAACCGTTCTGCTTGAAGGAACATCGTAGATAATTTTCTCGCCGGGCTTGGCGTATTTTCGCGCCAGAAGCGCCGTAATAATGTCGCCTGGCACCGCTTTCCCGTTTTCATCGCTAAACATAACCCGATCGCCGTCAAAATCAAAAGATTCTCCGGGAACTTTTTCACTCGCCGCAAATTTCGCGATATAAAATTTTAAATGCGGAAAATGCTCTGTTAGAAATTCAATATATTCATCTGAAAAATCTTTTTTAACAATGCTTCCGCGATTTTCCAAATTTTGAAAAATTCCTCTGATTGCGTCATTTTTTATCTCTTCCATTCCGGATCCCGCGCCGATAGAAACCGCGAATTTTTTTGAAAGCTTCACGCCGTTGAATTCCGGCGGGTTGTGGGAGGCCGTAATCATCGCTCCGCCGTCCGCTTCGGTTTTATTTAAAATAAAATAATGCATCGGCGTTGTTGTAAGCCCCGCGTCAACAATTTCCGCTCCCTCGTCCAAAAGCCCATCCATAAAAGCTTCTTTAAGCGCGGGCGATGATTCACGCGCGTCGGCGCTTACGACAATTTTTAAATTCTCTTTTTCTTTAATGCCGATTCTCAAATACCTCGCGAACGCCCGCGCGATCTTATACGCCGCGTCTTCGTTTATTTCCGCTGGATAAATCCCCCGAACATCATACGCCTTAAAAATCCCCTCACTCCACCCCTTTTGCGCAATTTTATGCATTACCTATTTATTGTAGTATTTTCGAGAGCCGAGAACAATACGTCTCGGCGGTTTTTTTATTTAAAATTATTTTCAAACTAACTTGTCAAATTAATAACCGATAGGTTATTAATTTGCATATTACGGTAAAAGCATTTATTATTAGAAATTATGAGAAAAGTAGGTTCTTTGGGCCCAACAGCGCAAAAAGTGCTCCTCTTGCTGTTGGCTGGCCCGGCATTTATTCTGGCCTATTCTCCAAAAAGGCAATTCCGCGTACTAAAAGAATTAGCAGTAGAATGGGGCAAAATAGATAGGCGCGCCTTAGACAATGCAGTAAGAAGCCTTTATATAAATAAAATGGTGGACATAAAAGAAAATCGCGATGGCGCAATAACCATCGTCCTTACCAGTTCAGGCAAAAACAAGGCTTTAACATACGATTTAGAAAATATGGAAATTCCGGTTATGAAAAAATGGGATAAAAAATGGCGCGTAATCCTGTTTGACATACCGGAAAAACATAAAAAAGCCCGCCGGGCGCTTTCCCAAACGTTGAAAAATATTGGCTGTTTTCAGTTTCAAAAAAGTGTTTTTGTGCATCCTTTTGAATGTAGAAATGAAATTGATTTTGTGATAGAATTCTTCTCTATGAGACAGTATGTGCGTTTTATTATTGCCGACAATATAGATAACGAACTTGACCTAAAAAGGCGCTTTGGTTTATTGCCTTATAAATAACTTACAAATTAATAACCTATCGGTTATTAATTTGTCTTTTAATTATTGTAAATAATAGATAAAATAATGAGCATATGAAAATCGGAATTGTTGGAATGCCAAACGTCGGTAAATCAACGCTTTTTCAGGCGCTGACCAAAAAACAGGTGGACACTTCAAACTATCCTTTCGCCACCATTGACCCCAATGTCGGCGTGGTTCAGGTGCCCGACGAAAGATTGGAAAAGTTGGCTAAGCTCTCACATTCAAAAAAAATTGTGCCAGCCGTAATTGAATTCGTGGATATCGCCGGGCTTGTAAAAGGCGCGGCTGAAGGCGAGGGGCTGGGAAATAAATTTTTGTCGCATATTAGAGAAGTGGACGCGATTTGTCATATTGTGCGCGCTTTTGAAAATGAAAATATTGTCCACGTTTCCGGCAAGCCCGATCCCCTCTCCGACATTGAAATGATTAAAACCGAACTCGCGCTGAAAGATTTGGAAACCATCACAAAAGTAAAAGAAAAAGCGGCGCGAGATGCCAAAGCTGGCAAGAAAGAAGCCGTGGAGCTCCTCGGCTCACTAGAAAATTTTGAAAAAATTCCGCTAGATGTAGCCAGACAATATCAGCTTTTATCATTCAAACCTACATTTTATATTTTTAATATTTCAAGCAAGGATAATCTTTCATTGCCTGATTTGCCCAACTCCGTGGCCATAGACATAAGCCAGGAAAATGATATTTCGGCAATGTCCGAGGAAGAAAGAAAAGAATTGGGAATTGAACCACAGCTTCCAAAGCTTATAAAAGCGACCTACGAACTTTTGGAGCTGATTATTTTTTTTACCACGGGCGAAGACGAAACGCGCGCATGGACTATTCCGAAGAACTCCACAGCTAAACGCGCCGGGCGCGCTATTCACAGCGATTTTGAAGAAAAATTCATCCGTGCTGATACCATTTTTTGGGAAAAGCTTATGGAAGCCGACAGCTGGTCCAAAGCCCGCGATTTGGGATGGCTCCGCTCCGAAGGCAAGGAATATATCGTTAAGGATGGCGATGTCATTGAGTTTAAAATTTAGGCATGTTAATATAAAACCCGATGGATAAAGACCAAAAATTATACGAAATGACCTATCTTATAAGCCCGTCCTATTCGGAAGAAGAGGCGCAGGCTTTTCAGCAATCGCTGAAAAACGAGGTAAAAAGCCTTGGGGGGCTCGTTGACGACGAAGGCGGAGTTTTAAAGCGCAGGCTTTCCTACCCGATTAAAAAAATGCCTGAAGCGCATGTCGCCAATTTCAGATTTTTGTTGGCCTCCGAAAAAATACGCGAGCTTGAAACAAAACTTGCCGTTCCGCAGGTTTTAAGATTTTTGGTCGTGCATACCAAGCGCCAGCCTCCGCGCGCGGCTCGCGCTCCGCGGATAGGCAAAACCATTCCGGAGCATCCGGTTTTGGAGTATAATGCTAAGAGCGCGCCGGAAGTTAAACAGCCCGCTTTGGAACCTGCCGCGGACATTGAAGAAATAGATAAAAGATTAGAAGAAATTTTAGGAAAATAAAAAACTCATGAATTTAAATAAAGTATTTTTAATAGGAAATTTGACAAGAGACCCGGAAATGCGCTCGCTCCCCTCCGGGCAGGCGGTCGTGAATTTCGGATTGGCCACCAATAGAATGTGGAAAGGAAAAGACGGCTCGCAGCAAAAGCAGGCGGAATTTCACAATATCGTGATGTTCGGCAGATTAGCGGAAATCGCCAAACAATATCTGGCAAAAGGGAGCATGATTATGGTTGAGGGCAGAATCCAAACCCGTTCATGGCAGGGCCAAGACGGCCAGAAAAAACAAAGGACCGAAATAGTCGCCGAAGCAATGCAGATGGGCCCGCGTGGAGGAGGTTCGCGCGCGCCGTCCGCCGAAAGCCCAGCCAAGCAGGAAGAGGAAGTTCCCGAAGCTTTGGCAACCGTGGAATACCCCGAAGACGAAATTAAACCTGAAGATATACCTTTTTAAATTATGCAAAACACAAAATCAAAACAGTGCTACTTTTGCGCGGCCAACATAAAAGTTGTTGATTATAAAGATTCGCAGATGCTCCGCAAATTTATGACTCCACAGGGGCCGATAACACGCCGCCGGAGGACAGGCGTCTGCTCTTTGCACCAGCGGAAACTTTCCGAAGCCATCAAACGCGCCCGCTATTTGGGGCTCGTTCCTTACACGACTAGATAGTTTAAGCTTTTTCTAAATCTATATCTTTGGGAGACCAGATAATCCTACCTTCCATACCGCCATCTATGGCGATTATTTGACCCGTAACATGACCGAATATTTTATCTGACGCCAAAGCTACTATAACGGAAGCGATTTCATCGGGACGGCCGATTTTTCTTAACGCTTTAGTTTGAAGCGCTTCTGATACGGCTTCTTTATCGGAAATAAATTGTTCAGTCATAGGAGTCCATACCCACCCGGGAGCTACGGCGTTCACCCGTCCCATTGGCACAATGCGCACAAGCTCATTTTTTAAAGTTTTAGTTAAACCAATGAGCGCCGCTTTGGACGCCGAATATTCAGAATGGCCCTCTTCTCCAAAAATACCTGAGGTTGAACTTACAAAAATAAGCGAAGCTGACTCTGATTTAATTTGCTTCAAAATTTTAAAAAATTCTCTCGCAGTAAGCCACGCGCCTTTTAAATTTTTAGAAATTACTTCATCAAAACGCGCGCTTTCCATCTCATATATTGGTGCTTCCTTCGGCATAGCTATGCCTGCGTTGGCAACAACTATATCCACTTTCCCGAACTTTTTTATGACATCGCAAAACGCTTTCTCCATGTCCATCTCATTGGAAACATCGCATTCAATAAGAATATATTCGCCCGGAAGCTTACCGGCTAATTCTTCCGCCCCTTTTTTATTTTTATGAAAACATAGGGCGATTTTGGCGCCTTCTTCTGAAAACATCCGAGCTGTGGCTTGGCCTATTCCGCCCGAAGCTCCGGTTATTAAAACTACTTTATTTTTCAGCCCAAAATCCATTTGGTTTAAAGCTACTCTTCTTTTTCCGGCTTTTTTATAGCTTCTTTAATCGCCTTCACCAAATCATTAGCAATTTTTTTGTTTTCTTTTAGAAATAATCTGGAAGCGTCATATCCTCTCCCAAAAGAAATATCCCCAAAGCTGTAGGAAGCGCCGGATTTTTTAACAACGCCGTATTTTTCGCCGAGCCCCAGAAGGTCCCCCTCAAAAGAAATTCCCTCGTTGTACAAAATATCAAACTCGGCGATTTTAAAAGGCGGCGCCACTTTATTTTTCACTATTTTTGCCTTCACGCGGTTGCCGATTATATCTTCGCCTTTTTTAATCTGGGCTAGGCGCCTTAAATCAATCCTTACCGAACAGTAAAATTTAAGCGCGTTGCCTCCCGGAGTGGTTTCCGGATTTCCAAACACAATCCCGATTTTCATCCTGATTTGGTTGAGAAAGATTACTATCGTGTTGGATTTTGACACAATCGCCGTAAGTTTCCGGAGAGCGTGCGACATAAGGCGCGCTTGCAAACCCATATGCTGCTGGCCCATATCCCCTTCTATTTCCGCTTTCGGCGTTAGCGCGGCGACGGAATCCACGACTATCACATCAACTTTTCCCGACCGTACCAACGATTCAATAATTTCCAAGGCCTGCTCGCCGGTGTCCGGCTGTGAAATTAGGAGGTCCTCCGTTTTTACGCCAAGCCTTTTGGCGTATTCTGGGTCCAACGCGTGCTCGGCGTCAATAAACGCGGTGATGCCTCCTTTTTTTTGCGCCTCGGCGATAACATGGAGAGCCAATGTGGTTTTCCCGGAAGATTCCGGCCCAAAAATTTCAATAATTCTCCCCCGCGGGATTCCCCCGACTCCCAAAGCCATATCTAAACTTAGAGAGCCCGTGGGAATTACATCCACGTCAACCTTGGGAATATCTCCCAATTTCATAAGAACGCCGTCGCCGAACTTGGACTGCAAATCCCTAACCGCCGCGTCCACCTGCTGCCACCTGCTGTCTTTTGACTGCTTCTCTTCTTTTTTTGCCATAATACGATTATTTTACCAGAACCCTCAAAACTTTTCTAGTCTCGCCTCCGAAGCGGTCTTTTACCAAAACTCCGATTTGGTTGTACCCGGGCGCTAAAGCGACATCTCCCTCAAAAATGCCTTTTTCGTCGCTTGGAAAAGTTTTGCCGGCAACCCAAACGGCCAAATTAGGGTCGGTCCTGCCGGCAATATGGATTTCCGCGGACATTAAAACCGCGCCGTCCCTGGGCTCAAAAATTTCAAGCTTTGGATTAAAAAGCACGCCCCTTGCTTCATAAAAAAAATACCCTCCCGCCAAAATGATTATCCCCAGAAATATCCAGCGGCGAATGTGCATGGGGTTATTGTAGTATTTTGTTTTGACGTGGAACACTTGACAAGTATTTTATAATATGCTAACCTCGACATGGAAGGCTTGACAAGTATTTTATAATATACTAACCTCAAAATAGATTGGAGGGCAAAATGAACAAAGCAGAAAAGGCACGGGAACTAACAAAAACAGCTGTAACTGCGCAACTGCTGGTGAAAAAACCATTGGAGAAAGACAAGCCAAGCGCCGAAAAAGAAAGGTTAGACAACTTGAAACGAGAAGCAAAGAAAATCTATCCAGAAATAATCGAAAAAATTGAGAAAGCAGCTAAATCAGACAAGAAAAACCGCAAATATTATTGTCATCTCATAGGTACATATTGGATAACTAGGGATGAAACATCCCTTGCTAATTTCGTCTGTAAAATGTTAAGACGAGACGGTTTTAAATCAAAACCGCGGATAATGAAGGTAAACAGAGCCGGCGATTGGTATCCAAGCCTAGTGATAGATATTTCGTGGTAATTAAAAATCAAAGTTAGTGTAGGAATATCGTTTTCGCCGCTTGCGCGTTTCGCGGGCGGTTTTTTATTTATGCGGGAACTGCGATTGGCCGCTTTGCTCGGAAGGCCTTTTCACTTTGTTTTAACCACCACGAAGCATCGAGAATTTCAAGTAGCACTGGGATGTTTTTGGGGCTGAAATGGACTATCATTTTCCCCATCTCAACGGCATGGTCAATCTTTGCGCCCGAAAGCTCCCAAGAAAGCACATCGGCTTCTGGGTCGTATTTCATATAAGCTTGTTTATGATTTGTCATATTTATCTTTTCTAGACGGATAAAAAGTAATAACTATAATAACTCCGCCCTCTTTCTTAAATACTACCCTTAAAACATGCCTTGCGTCAAGTTCGCCCTGTGCAATCAAAAGCGGCAAACGAGAATAATCTATAAAACCCGGATTATTCAAAATCTCGATAACTTTATCATTAGTTACCAAAACGCCGTGCCTTTTCAATACTTCAAACTTCTCAATAGCATGGCGAGTAAAGTGAATCATAATCAAAAATCAAAGTTAGTGTATGGTGTATCAGAGTCTCCGCTGGAGACTCTTTTTTCTTTTTTCGGCTCTGATTTTATTTCTTCAATTTCTTCTTCCTCGTCCTCAAAATCTTCCGGTTCCAGTGTTTTACCAATCGCGATTGATTCCGCTGATTTCTTTATCAAAACCTCCCTCGGTTTCGCTCCTTCCCCCGGGCCGATGACACCGCGCTCTTCCAGCATGTCTAAAAGGCGCGCGGCTCTGGCATAGCCAACCCGCAATCTTCTTTGAAGATACGACGCCGACGCTTTTTGCGCGTCTATAATAAGTTTTTTGGCTTCTTCATAAAGCTCGTCGTCCACATCTTCACTTTCTCCCAAATCTCCAGCCCCGTTGGCTAATGGTAATTTCAGTTCTAAATCAACCGGTTCGCTTTCAAATTCTCCGGCAGACTCCGCGACATACGCCGCGACTTTTTTCACCTCCTTTTCCGATATAAACGCCGCCTGAATTCTTCTCGGTTTTGAAGTGTCCCCTGCCAAAAAAAGCATGTCTCCGTTACCTAGAAGCTTTTCCGCTCCCGACATATCCAAAATAGTGCGCGAGTCTACTCCTGAAGCGACCTGTAAAGCGATTCTAGAGGTAATATTCGCTTTAATCAAACCGGTAATCACCTCAACCGACGGGCGCTGGGTGGAAACCACTAAATGAATTCCCACCGCCCGGGACATCTGCGCCAAGCGCACAATTGAGGCCTCCATTTCGCGCGGATAAGAAGCCATGAGATCCGCCAGTTCGTCAATAATTATTATAAGATTTGGCAAAATCTCATCATGCGCTTTTTCCTTTATCATTTCTGTGTTGTAAGAAACAATATCTCTGACGCCGATTTCGGAAAGTTTTTCGTAACGCCTTTCCATTTCGCGGACGGCCCATCTTAAAGACATTATGGCCTTTTTGGCGTCAATAATTACAGGAGTCAGAAGATGCGGAAGGTTTTTATACACGGAGAGCTCAACCCTTTTCGGGTCTATCATTAAAAAGCGCACGAATTCCGGAGAATTTTTATAAAGCAAACTGATAATCAAAGTGTGCATGGTAATTGATTTTCCCGAACCGGTGGCGCCGGCGACTAAAAGATGCGGCATTTTAGCGATATCGGCGAAAACCGCTTTCCCGGAAACGTCCCGGCCCAAAGCGAAAGTTAACGGCATGCCGTTTTTAAATTCATCCATACCAAGCAAACTTCTTAAACCAACTAGAGCAATAGAACGGTTGGGCACTTCTATCCCCACCAAAGATTTGCTGGGAATTGGCGCCTCAATTCTCAAAGGATGCGCCGCCAAAGCAAGCGCCAGGTCATTATGCAAAGCCGTGATGCGTGCGAGTTTAACTCCCTCGGCTGGTTTTAAGGTGTATTGGGTGACGGACGGCCCGACATTTACCTCGGACATTTCAACGTCAATCCCGAAATTTTGCAGAGTTCTTTTAATAATGTTGGCGTTGGCCTTTATGTCGCCCGATGAAGGCGTGCCTTTGTCGTCTTCCAAAAGGTCCAGGGGCGGAACGGCATATTCTTTGGCAAGCTCAAGTTTTTGCGGTTTGTATGATTTTTTCCCGCCAAAAGCGAGAACCCGCCCTAAGGGGGCGGAAAAAATATTTTCTTCTTCAACATCTTTTTCTTCAATTTTCGCGAGGGGCAAAGGGGTAGAAATTGCCGGCGCCGGCGCCGGCGCGAAAACTTTTTCTTCCGCTTTACCTTCTTCTTTTTCTTTTCTTTTTGGTTTCAAAGAAACGTTTAGCATAATCAAAAGCGACGCCAGAAGCAAAGCGGAAAAAATTATGAGCGAGGCCCAAAAATCAAATAATTTTAAAAATGGGTAAGAAAATAAAAAACCGACATATCCGCCGGTGTAGGCGCCGAATAAAATATCGGCAAGCCCCAAAGAGCTTATCAAAAATAAAATTCCGCCAAAGATGGTGGTGATAAACAGATGATTCCCCAAAGCGAAAAGAAACGAAAGCCCCGCCAAAAAGAAAGCCAAAGAAACAAGGAAAAATCCTTTCCCGAAAACCAAAAGCAGGGTTTTTTGGAT
Organism: Candidatus Giovannonibacteria bacterium; assembly: GCA_030699445.1. GTDB lineage: Bacteria > Patescibacteriota > Minisyncoccia > UBA11713 > 2-01-FULL-45-33 > GWA1-44-29. Next base: position 4,105 of record JAUYMO010000048.1, on the reverse strand, counting down.
TGCGTTCCCCACCAGCCCCGCTTTGCCGAAATAAGCCAGCGCCAAAAGCACCGCCGCCAAAAAAGACAAAACCGCCCAAAGCGAATGCTTGGTCTCCGGCCGGAGATTCTGATGCCACGCCCCAACCCCCGCTCCGCCTTTCCCGTTATTCCGTTTCTTTTTCGCCATTTATTTATTATAACAAAAAAACCGAATTTCAGCTTTGTCGGCAAATTCTTTTATAAAATAAAAGGGCTAGAACGACAATTGTATCGTACTAGCCCTAAAGAACGGCACCCCCAGCTACTCCCTCACAAAGACCAGTTCTTGCTCATCAGGAAACGAAGTTCTTTCATCAAAGCCACTCCTTGTGAAAATTCTTCGTCCTTGTCCATCTCGCCAGTCGGTTACTTGGTATACCGCACATATCTGTTCTCCTAACCTCGGCGGTATAACACACAACTTGGCCTTGTCATGGGGCATGAGCAGATCGCCGACCTTCACCACTTTCACCCTATCGAAACGAGACTTATTGCCTCCCTTCACCACTTTCACCTCACCGGAATCACACATCTTGCACCCCCTTTTCTATGTCAATTTTCTTAATTCTCAATGAACAATTTACGGCTACGCTCCGCCGTGGAGGTTATCAAGCACATTGCTCAATAACGCCCTAACCCTAGCACAGTAGGTTTAATAAGTCAAGCCCAATTATTCCTCCTCTTCTTTCGCCGCGGCTTCCAGTTTTTTGAGGTATTCTTTTCTATAGCCCGTGCCCGCGGGGATAAGGCGGCCGATGATTACGTTTTCTTTAAGGCCCCTTAATTTATCTTCTTTTCCTTCAATAGCCGCGTTGGTCAAAACGCGCATCGTCTGCATAAAGGAAGCCGCCGAAAGGAAACTCTCCGTGGTAAGCGCCACATTGGTAATGCCCATCATCAGCTGAACGGCTTTCGCGGGAAGCCCGCCGGCTTTTCTGATTTTTAAATTTTCTTCGCGTAGCATCGGTTTTTCAACAATTTCTCCGATGCCCAGTTTGGTTCCGCCCGGGTCTTTGATTTTTACACGGGAAAACATCTGCCGGACTATGGTTTCAATATGCTTGTCGTTTATGGACGCGCCCTGAAAAGTGTAAAGCTGCTGGACTTCGTAAATAATATAGTTTTGGGCGGCTTTCATCCCGGCCACCGTCAAAAGTTCCTTGATGTCGGCAGCGCCTTCGGTAAGCCGGTCCCCGGGATTAATTTCTTCGCCGGGAGAAACCAAAATAGTGCGCCCGAAAGGCGCTACAAATTCCGCTTCCCCGATTCGTATAATTTTATCGCGGCTGCCGTCAGGCGAATCAACAATAGCCGAAACGGTTCCGGAAACATTGGAAAGTATAGCCGGCGTTTTTGGCATCCTTAATTCAAAAATTTCTTCCACGCGCGGAAGACCCATAGTGATGTCGGCGGCTCCGGCGATGCCTCCCACGTGGAAAGTCCGCATAGTCATCTGCGTGCCCGGTTCGCCTACTGCCTGCGCCGCCACGATGCCCACGGCTTCGCCCAATTTTACCGGAGTGTTGGAACCCAAATCATATCCGTAGCAAAGCTGGCAAATTCCCCGGCGCGACCGGCAAGAAATCGGCGAGCGCAGAGTCACCGTGGGAATATTGAGCGAAGCTACACGTTCGGCGTCTTCCATGGATAAAAGATGTCCTCTTTTGAAAATAATTTTTCGGGAAGCCGGGTCCAAAATATCCATCGCCAAAACGCGGCCGAAAACGCGCGCGGCGAAATTTTTTCCGAGCCTGTCAAAATCTTTTCTATACACTTCAAGGCCGGCTTCGTCTTTGCAATCCGGCTCGCTGACTATGACATCTTGCACCACATCCACCAGTCGGCGCGTCAAATATCCGGCCGCCGCGGTTTTTAGCGCGGTGTCCGCGGTTCCTTTTCTGGAAGCGTGTGTGGAAATAAAATATTCCAAGACGGCCAAGCCTTCTTTGAAACTTGCTAAAATCGGGAGCTCAATAGTACGCCCCGACGGGTTAACCACCAACCCTTTCATGCTGGCTAATTGGTTAATCTGATTCCAATTGCCCCGAGCGCCGGATGAGACCATATAATGAATCGGTCCGTATGGGTCCAGCGCGGCAGGCGCCAGTTCGTCAACTTTTGTTTTTACATTAGTCCAAACCTCAATGACTTTTTCGTAGCGCTCCCGATCGGTTAGAAGCCCCTGATTATATTGATTTTCTATGGCGCGCGCTTCTTCTTTGGCTTTGTCTATTAAAGATTTTTTTTCTTCGGGCACCTGAATATCGTCCATCCCCCAGCTGATTCCGGAATCGGTGGCGTGCCTGAAACCCAAACTTTTAATGCGGTCCAAAATCGGGGGTGTGGCGTCAATGCCGTATCTCTGGATTAAATTTGAAACCAGGCGTTCCAAATCTTTCTTTGTCATTTCTTTATTTAAGAACGCGTAATCGCGCGGCAGAACGCTGTTGAAAAGCAGCCGCCCTACGGAAGTTTCCAGTAATTCCTTGCCCATGCTTTGGTATTTCGGCGTTTTTGTAATTTTGACGAAAATTTTGGAATGAATATCCACCCAGCCGTAATCATAAGCCAAAATCGCTTCGTTGGGACTGGCAAAATATTTTCCTTCGCCTTTCGCGCCCGGGCGGATTCTTGTGAGATAAGCGACGCCCATAACAATATCCTGGGTCGGTGTTATAACCGGCTCGCCGTTGCCCGGCTTTAATAAATTTTTAACCGAAGCCATAATGTCGCGGGCCTCTTTTTGGGCTTCATCGGTCAACGGCACATGCACGGCCATCTGGTCGCCGTCAAAGTCGGCGTTGAAAGCCGAGCAAACCAAAGGATGGAGCTGAATCGCGTTGCCTTCAATAAGTATCGGCTGGAACGCCTGGATGCCCAAGCGGTGCAGAGTCGGCGCGCGGTTTAAAAGCACATATTTTTCTTTAATGACGCTTTCCAAACTTTCCCAAACTTCCTGTTTCAAATCGTCTATCAAGCGCCCCGCGCCTTTGATTGTGTGCGCCAAATCGCGGACGATTAAATCATGAATCACAAACGGCCTGAAAAGTTCCAAAGCCATGTGTTTGGGAAGCCCGCATTGGTGAAGTTTTAATTCCGGACCTACCACAATCACGGACCTGCCGGAATAATCCACGCGCTTGCCCAAAAGATTTTGCCTGAATCTGCCCTGTTTGCCTTTCAGCATATCGGCTAAAGACCTCAAAGGCCTTTTCTGGGCTTGCGAAGTGGCCGCGGGACCCTGGGTGCGCTTTATGGAATTATCAATCAAAGCGTCCACTGATTCCTGGAGCATTCTTTTTTCATTTCGGACGATAACTTCAGGCGCTTTTATTTCCAAAAGTTTTTTCAGACGATTGTTGCGGTTAATAACCCGGCGGTAAAGGTCGTTGATGTCGGAAGTGGCGTGCCGACCGCCTTCCAACTGCACCATCGGGCGCAAAGCCGGCGGAATTATGGGAATCGCCGTAAGGAACATCCAGTCCGGACGCACGCCAGAGCGGATCAGTGACTGAATCAAACGCAACCTCCTTAAAATTTTCTTTTTTTGCAAAGGCGAGGCCTCTTCCATATCTTTAGTGAGCGCGCCGGAAATTTGGTTGAGGTTAAGCTGTGAACAAAGTTTTTTCAGCGCTTCCGCCCCGATGCCCGCCTCAAAAACCTGCGCGTATTTTAAGCTGAAGCGGTGGTATTCCACTTCTGAAATTACCGCTCTTTCTTTTAAATTTTTTATTTCCGCCAAAGTTGAGTCATAAACATTTTTTAACGCCTCTTTTTCCGCGGAAGACGTGGTTTTTGATTTTGATTTGTATTCTTTTTCCACAGCGTCCACGACTTCTTTTCTGGCTTTTTCATCAACTTTGGTAATCACATATCCGCCGAAATAAATTACTTTTTCCAAATCCGGAACCGACATATCCAAAATCAGCCCGACGCGGGAAGGCACTCCGCGCAAAAACCAAATGTGCGAAACCGGCGAGGCCAGTTCAATATGCCCCATTCTTTCCCGGCGGACGATTGAACGCGTCACTTCCACTCCGCATTTGTCGCAGATAATTCCCTTGTATCTAACGCGCTTGTATTTT
>JAUYMO010000043.1 GCA_030699445.1 Candidatus Giovannonibacteria bacterium | reverse complement strand
GCAGAAAGTTATCACGAAGGAAGATTTAGAAGAGGTGTTGGGCAGTATTGCCAAGGCAATTTTTGGTCAAGATGTAAAATATCGTTTCAATAAAGATACTTTTCCCTACACCGATCCAAGTATTGAAATGGAAATAGAAGTCAATGAGCGATGGGTGGAAGTTTTAGGCGCTGGAGTTGTAAGAGGAACAGTGCTTAAAAATCTTGGAGTTGACCCGGACGAATATAACGGCTGGGCGTTTGGGTTCGGACTGGAACGGCTTGCCATAATCAGTATGGATTTGCCGGACATACGGCTTTTGTGGTCGGAAGACCCGCGGATTAAAAAGCAACTCCGTTTGGGGAATAAATATATTCCCGTGAGCAAATATCCGCCGATTACGCGCGACATATCTTTTATTGTCGCGAGCGATTTTGTGCCAAATAATTATTTTGATTTGATAAGGGATTTGGGCCTGCCTGCCGACAAGGCAGGAGGTGATTTGGTGGAGCAAGTTGAGCTCTTGGATAAATATGAAAACACCGAGAAATTCGGAGAAGGCAAAATCAGCTACGCTTATCGGATAATTTTCCGAAGCAACGACAGGACTTTAGCTTCCGGCGAAGTTGATGAAATAATGTCTAAAATCTACTCCGAAACCGCCAAGCAATTTAACGCCGAATTGAGGTGAAAACACTCACTTAGACGTCGGACGTCTAAGTGAGTGTTTGAGGAAGATAAAATAAAAAAAAGCGCGGGGAGCGATGTTTCGCTCCGCCACGCGATCTTCTTTCCCGACTCGCCCAACTAGGCGGCCACAACTGCGAACTCCTTCTTCAGTTCATCGATGCGTTTTTTATTTTCGACAAGCTTTTTGTCGAGTTCATAGATTTCCGCATCGCGCCTTTTCAGAAACTCCAAGAACGACTCAGGGTCCCAACACAGATTATGGCGATCGCGCCCATGCTGCGAGAGGTCTGCTCCTATTTGTAACTGCGAGCGAAGCAACCTCTTCGAGTGAAGATCGTCTTGGAGTGTTGCTCGTTCCTCCAGCAATAAAACCAATTCTATCAATTTGTCCATACTTTCGCCTCCCTTTCCTAAATTTGAGCCTATTTAGATCTCTGTATCCATTATACTCCTTTTAAAAATTCTGTCAAGTTTTGGGGTTTGGCTTGTAGTTAGTTTTATGTTAAGATAAAGCTACGAAATCGTATTAAATTATGCCTAAAAAAGCCAAGAAAATAGCGCCCAAAAATGAGGGGGGGAAAGGGGGGTCGTATACCGCCAAAGATATTTTTGTTTTGGAAGGTTTGGAGCCCGTGCGAAAGCGCCCGGGAATGTATATCGGCTCAACCGGAGTGGACGGCCTGCACCATTTGATTTGGGAAGTGGTGGACAACTCTATTGATGAGGCAATGGCGGGGCACGCCAAAAATATTTTTGTAATACTTTTGCCGAACCATCGCGTGCGCGTGACGGACGACGGCCGGGGAATTCCCGTTGAAGTCCACAAGCAAACAAAAAAATCCGCTTTAGAAACCGTGATGACCATGCTTCACGCCGGAGGAAAGTTCGGCGGAGATGGTTATAAAGTTTCAGGCGGGCTCCACGGAGTCGGAGTTTCGGTGGTCAACGCGCTTTCTTCCTGGATGCGCGCGGAGGTTTGCAGAGAAGGCGAGCACTGGGCGCAAGAATATCAAAGAGGCAAACCAAAAACAAAAGTCCAGAAAGTTGGGAAATGCGCTAAAAACGGAACGGCCATGACTTTTGACCCCGACCCGGAAATTTTTGCCCAAAAAGACGGCAAGATTCCCGAATTTGACTGGAAAAAAATTCTTGAGAGATTGCGCCAGCAAGCGTATCTGACAAAGGGTATAAAAATTTCTATTTCCGATGAAAGAGAAAAAGATGAAACGGAGCACGAATCGTATTCTTTTTATTTTGAAGGCGGAGTGGCTTCTTACGTTAAATATTTAAACGAGGGGTTTACCCCGAAACACGACGCCATTTTTTACACTCAAAAAGAATCCGAGGAAATTTTGGTTGAAATCGCTTTGCAATATGTTGACGATTTGCAAACGAGGGAGCTAGCATTCGCCAACAATATTTTAAACCCCGAAGGAGGCCAGCATTCAACCGGCTTTCGGACGGCGCTCACGCGCTCTTTAAATTCCTACGCGCGCAAAAATAATTATTTAAAAGAATCGGAAGAAAATTTAACCGGAGAAGACGTGCGCGAAGGGCTGACTTCAATAATTTCCATAAAATTAAAAAATCCGCAGTTTGAAGGGCAGACAAAAGCGAAACTCGGCAACCCCGAGGCGAGGACGGCCGTTGAGGATGTTTTCGCGAAATCTTTTGACGCGTTTTTGGAGGAGCGCCCGCAGGACGCCCGCGCCATTTTGGAAAAAGTTATCTTGGCGCTTAAAGCCAGAAAAGCCGCCAAGGCCGCCAAAGACACGATTTTGCGGAAAGGCGCTTTGGACGGCCTGGCGCTTCCGGGAAAATTGGCGGACTGCCAGAGCAAAAACCCAGCGGAGTCCGAAATTTTTATCGTGGAGGGAGATTCTGCCGGTGGCTCGGCTAAGCAAGCGCGCGACAGGAGATTCCAGGCGATACTTCCGTTGCGCGGGAAAATTTTGAACGTGGAAAAAGCCCGCCTGGACAGGATGCTGACTTCCGACCAGATAAAAACATTGGTTATCGCGCTTGGCGCGGCGATAGCGGAAAGTTTTGACCTCTCAAAATTAAGATACCACCGCGTCGTGATTATGACCGACGCCGATGTTGACGGCGCGCACATTCGCACGCTTTTGCTCACGCTTTTTTACAGATATTATCTGCCGTTGATTCAAAAAGGATATATTTATATCGCCCAGCCGCCGCTTTATAAAATTCAAAAAGGCAAAGAAATAAAATATGTTTATTCGGAAGAAGAAAAAAATAAAGCAGTAAAACATTTTGACAATCCCAACATCCAGCGCTACAAAGGCCTGGGAGAAATGAACGCCGACGAATTGGGCGAGACAACCATGGACCCGGCAAAGCGCGTTTTGAGGCAAGTGACGATTGACGACGCCAAAAGCGCCGACCATATTTTTGACGTTTTAATGGGCGATGACGTTGCTCCTCGTAAACTTTTCATCCAAACCCACGCTAAGGCGGTGAAGAATCTGGATATTTAATCAACTTGATATTTTTTTGCGATTTGCTAGAATGACCGTAGAGAACATTATAGAAGCGAGGGTAACCTAATAACTGGGGTTTTTTAATATAATATGAAAGGAGGTGTCCAATGAAGATTAAAGAAATTTGTGTAAAATACGACCCCGTTAAGGCGCCCATCAGGAAATTCGTGGTTAAATTGGTGCTGGTTAGCGAGCATCCGCCATCTGTTGAGAAGCTTGTTGAACTTGTAAGCGCCAGATTGCTTATCGCAAAAGCGATTTGGTGGCTCCTCCTTGCTTTTCTCGGCTTCGGCAGATCGGAGCTTGACTACAACAAAGCATAAGAGAGGAGCGGAGGATGGATAAACAAGTTCCGGAATTTACCGTGGCCATCGCGTTCTATCCAACAATGGCTGTGATTAGCGTTCCACACAATACCGACAGCGAGCTCTACCAAGCTAGGGAGAAACTGGTCGCTCTTGGCATCCAATGTAGCGTGATGGATATCGGTGGCGGGGAGAAAGTGCTGTCAGTTCCCATAAAAACCGTGCGCGGGTATGGCAATGATTTCTTGGAGAATGTGCAGTCCTGCCTGCGAGGTTCACCGAAGTTGATGCCGAGGCTTGCGTAGCCACATTACTGATGGGTTTTAAAAAGCCAGCTTCCATTATGGGGGCTGGCCTTTACTTTTCTTTTGGCGTTTGCTATCTT
>JAUYMO010000038.1 GCA_030699445.1 Candidatus Giovannonibacteria bacterium | reverse complement strand
TCGCCGAAATCCCTGAAAATTTCGGCGAGCCCGCTTTCGGGATACCCGTTTAATATTTCGGCGGCCGTATTGGCTGACTCTTTATTTAAATTCATAAAGAGCGGTTCCTCCGGCCTCTGAAAAGAAAATCCCCTTCCGCTTCCTTCCAGATGCCACCGCGACATGCCAAGGTCAAAAAGTATCGCTTTTATTTTTTTAAACCCGCGCTGTTTGATAATCGCGTCAATATCTTTGAAATTCCCCCAAACTGCCGTGATATTGTTTTCTCCTTCCATTTTTTCAACCATATTTTTATCCTGGTCTATTCCCAGTACTTTGCCGTTCGGTTTTATAAGCTCCAGCATCATCCGCGCGTGCCCTCCGCCATCTAAAGTGGCGTCCACCGCGTTATCTCCCGGCTTAAGATTTAAAAGTACTTTCAATTCTTTTACTAAAACCGGCGTGTGAATTTCCCTCATCAGTAAAGTCCCAGCTCTCCTAATTTTTCGGCAATCACCTCAACATTGTCTTTTGTTGCCTCGCTGTAGCGCGCCCAGAGCTCCGGATTCCAAATTTCCACGCGGTTATAAAGCCCGACAATCTGCGCGGTGCCCGACAATCTCGCGTAAACTTTCAGATAATCCGGTAAAAGTATCCGCCCCAGCGAATCCACTTCTATGTCGGTTGCTCCGGCAATCATCGCGCGGATAAAACTTCGGTGCTCAGCCTTGCCCCAAGGCAGTTTTGCCAATTTTTCGGCAAGTTCTTTCCAACGCGCCAAAGGATAGAGAAAAAGGCATTTATCCAATCCGCGGGTAAGCACAACAACCTTTCCCAGGTCTTTGCGAAATTTTGAAGGTACTGACACACGGTTTTTCTGGTCTATGGTATGTAAATATTCGCCTATTAACATGGCTGTATAAGCTCCGACGCTCCGGTCGGAGCTCCGACTTCAACTTAATTTTTAATGGCACGTCGGAGTTATCCACACTATCCACAGGTTTATCCACATTTTCCCACTTCATATACATTGTAATCCACAGGCCGCGCTCGCGCAAATAAAAACATCCCGCCAACGGCGGGACAAAATAAAGCTAAATCGGCTTATTTACTCACAGCTTATTCACACTGCTTTTATTTCGGCTTCATTGTGGGGAAAAGGATGACTTCTTTGATATTCGCTCGAACGAACGGAATTTTTGGCGGCGATTAAAATAGCGATCTTCGATCCTCTCCCAATCTTTGCAAATACTCGTTTACATAGAAATAATCTGGTTCGCTTTTAACTGCCCGCGTACGAATTTCCCACCTCGGGTCTTGAGAATCGTTTTTGTTAAAAAGAATGAGGCCGATTCCGAAACGGGCGCATAACGATTCAATTCTTCCAGTATCGGCTTCCTTCGGAACTGCTAGATAAACTTTATGACTAAAAATTTTATAGGCACAGGCTTGGCCAAAAGCAGTAATCAGCTGGTTTGTGTCAGTCTTAATTTCTGCACTGATAATTTCAACCGGAGGACGAACAGCATCCGCTTCAGAAAATTTATACACTCCGAACACATCTGGCGTTCCCCACCTATCACCAAACTTGTTTCCACCCAAAGATATGGCTTTGGTACATTCCTCTAAATCTTGTACGAGATAATCAGCGAACGATTGATAGAAAGAAGTTTCCCTTGGTAAATGGGCACTATTTCCGCCGTCAGGCTTTCGCTCAATTATTTCTGTGGCAAATTTTTTGAGAATAAACAAACCCCTTTCCGGTTTTATTATTTGCTCATTTTTCTTATCTAAATCCCAAATCGTGCCGTGTATAGTATTTTGAGGGACATCGGGAAGAATTTCAGCAAGTTTACGAAAAAGATCGGTGTACCTAACACCGGCCGGATTATTTTCCAGCACCTCCAATGCTTTTTTTGTGATTTTTTCTCGTTGAGTCTCTGCCATAATTAAGTTGTTATTTTCCTTTCACGGCATCCAAAATAATTTTAGAAACCTGCTTTTCTCCTTTCGGTGCTAAAACTATCTCATTTTGGGCGTTATACCTATTCTTATCAATATGCCCATCGCGAATTTTGTTGGACAATATCGCAATAAAAGGAGATTTGGCCTTGATATGACTTGCTTGAAATGCCTCTTTCAACTTTTCAAAAGGCGTCGCTGAATTGCCAAGTCCAACCTCAAACAAGAAAGCAAGAACGAGTAAAGCATCGCCAGAGGAAAAACGCCCAGCTTTAAATATTTGAGGGGAATCTCCTTTTATTCCAAATAGGTCAGAATTTCTAAGCTGACTTTCGTCAATCTCAAGCCGCCGAGCTACACGACCAATCGGATCATCGGAGGAAGTGGTGATAGATGACACCGGGGTTGTTGGTAAGGTAGTTTCGGCGGGTTTTGTGCTTGCGCCGCCAAGCTTTTTGATCCTTTTATCAACTTTCTCGACTTGATCTAGCATACTTTCAATTGCCTCGCCCAAACTTGAAGTTTCGGCATCTGATGTAAGGGTGAGCTTAAATGTCGGCAGATCAACTTTTAGTTCTATATTAACCTTCATAGCTATATCATATTAAAAATTAATCATTATTTCAAGTCTCCTATAATTTCATTATAGCGGGCTTGGCCCTCATCAGATAATGTCCATCTTTTGTTTTTTGAATCAAGGTAGAATAGATGTTTATACCAATTTCCTAAATTTTTGTTTATGACCTCAACCGAGGGTATAATTCGCGCTCCTTTCTGTCTTAAAAAATCTTGAACATCCTTGGCACTCGCTATGTTTCCTTCTCCAACTGCTACGACAATTAAATTGATTTGCTCTTTGACTTTATTGATTGAAAAACTTCGTTTATTGTTAATGGGCGGTTCGATATCAAAAAGCATTTCCCCACTTCTTAAAAGATTCCGCGATTCAATACTAAAAAGGGTATCCACGATAAATTCTACGACATCATAAAATTCTTTGATTTTTGTATCGGTTATAGTTTTAGATGCTTCTTCGTGATAAAAATCACATCGTAGTCCATAAAAAAATTCCACTATTTCCCAAGTATCTTCATCAAAAATATCCTTCGTTTGTTTTTTCACTACCTTATGAACCTGTTCTCTATGTTGTAAATCTTCTTTTTTAACTTTTATCTTCTTTACCTTACTTAAATAATCCTTAAATGCGATTTCCAACGCATTATCTAAAATAATCAGTGCGATGCGATTTTTGTGCTCAATATTGGTTTCTAAAACCAACTTAACTGCAATTAAGTTATCAATAATCCCTGAAACCCACGGCTTAATAATTGTTTGCATATTTTAACTCGATGTCTCAAAAATCTTTTTTAC
>JAUYMO010000033.1 GCA_030699445.1 Candidatus Giovannonibacteria bacterium | reverse complement strand
GCGCCGAAAATAATTTTAGCGTCTTGGTCTATGGAGGCGGTAATTATTTTTGCGGCTTCGTTTATTTCCCACATCGTAAGGTCAGGCCCGCCGGAAATCGCGAAAAGCACTCCCTTGGCGCCGTTGATGGAAATATCCAGAAGAGGCGAACTGATGGCTGCTCGCGCGGCTTCTTCGGCGCGGGCTTCGCCCCGCCCCATGCCGATTCCCATAAGCGCGCTTCCCGCGTTTTGCATGACGGCGCGCACATCCGCGAAATCAACATTGATTACTCCGGGGACGGTTATCAAATCCGAAATGCCCTCAACCGCGTGGCGCAAAATTTCGTCGCACATGGCGAAAGCCGAAAGAAACGGCGTGCTTTTGGCGACAATAGAAAGCAATTTATCATTGGGTATGACAATCAGAGCGTCAACCGCTTCGCGCAATTTTATCAAACCGTTTTCGGCGACGCGCGCCCGCTCCAATCCTTCAAAAGCGAAGGGCTTTGTGACAACGCCGATGGTCAGCGCTCCTTGGGCTTTGGCGGCGTTTGCCACAACCGCGGCGCCTCCGGTGCCGGTGCCTCCGCCCATTCCGCAGGTTATAAAAACCATGTCGGCACCCTTCAGCGCTTCATGTATTTCATCTTTCGTTTCTTCCGCGGCTTGCTTGCCCAGCTCCGGATTCATCCCCGTGCCCAACCCTTTTGTAATGCCTTTTCCGATTCGTATTTTTTTATGCGCTAAGCTTTGGTGCAAATCTTGGGCGTCGGTATTTATGGTAATAAACTCAACCCCGCGCACCTTGGAGCGGATCATATGGTTGACAGCGTTTTTTCCGGAACCTCCCACGCCAACGACTTTTATCCGGGCAAACGATTCTATATCTGGTTTAATATGCGGCATAAATTTTTGGTTTAATAAAGCAACTCAATCTTAGCGACGGAGGAAAAATGCGCAAGCTTGACAAAAAATCAAATGATTTTTATTTTTGAACGGCTATTTTTATGCCAAATTTTTCTTGGAGTATGGATTTTATTTGATCTACTTCCGCTTTCAGAATTACAAATTCTTCTTTAGAGTCAGTCATCATTTTAACGAAATTATCCAGCGTGATTGCTAATTTTTCTAGTTTTTGGTCAAAGCTATCCATTCTTTTTTCCAGTTGCTCGAAACGCTGATCTATGTGAACCTCTAACGACCGAAAATTAGAATCAATCTTCTGAAATTTAAAGTCAACTGCATCTATAACGACTTTTTGGTATTGTTCCAAATCCTTTTTTGTGATTGAATCTGCCATATTTAAATATTACTATATTGTGTCTTTGCAAGCTAGGGCAAAAATGCGCGGAGCCATTTGAAAAACGAGCCGGAGCGGCCGCGGAGAAACGGTGAAAGAGCGGTTTCTTTTTCCAAAGCCAAGAGCGCTGTGCCAACAGCGACCGACCAGGCCGGATTTCTGACTTTATCTTTAAAACCTTCCAAAGCAATCGGCTCGGCCACCCGCGCGTGAAGTTTCAAGCGCTCTTTTGCGAATTCTTCTATGCCGGGAAGATTCGCCCCGCCTCCCACGATAACTATTCCGCCCGGGAGCAAACCGGCCAACTCAACTTTTTTTAAATGTTTTTCCACCAACTCAAAAATATCGTCCAGCCGCGCTTCTATTATTTCAGCTAGCTTTTTTTTGGAATAATTTCCGTAAACCAGGTCATTTTTTTTAGGAGATGAATTTTCATATCTCACCGCGCCGTGGTTTATTTTTATTTTTTCAGCTTCTTCCATAGTGACGCGCAGTCCCATGGCAATATCCTGCGTGATGTGGGACGAGCCGAAAGGAATTACTTCCAGAGAACAGGGCAATCCTTCTACGAATAAAATAACGGAGGTGGTGGAAGCGCCCAAATCCAAAAGCATAATGCCTATTTCTTTTTCGCGTGGCTCCAAAACGGCATGAGCCGCGGCCAGGGGGCTGGCTATAATCTCTTCTATATATATGTCCGCTTCTTCCAGGGCCTTGATGGCATTTTTTAAATTTTGGGAAAACGAAGTTATAAATAAAACTTCTGCCTCCAGCCGCACGCCCACGAGCCCGACTGGGTCTTGCGTGATTGTTTCGCCGTCAATATGGAAAAGCACCGGAAATTTGTGCAAAACCTCCCTGTTTTGCATGCGGGTTAAATTTGTTTCGCTCGCGGAAATCGCGCGGACTACGTCTTCTTTGGTTATTTCGCCGTCCGCGCGGGACACCGCTACTAGCCCTTTGGATTTTTGAAAAGCCAACCCTGCCCCGCCTATACCAACGTAAACATCGCCGCTTTTTATTCCGGTGGATTTTTCCAGGGCGGCTACGGCTTCTTTTAAGGCCTTCGCGGTTTCTTCTAGCTCAACAACCGCGCCCTTTTTTACTCCTTTGGTTAAGGACGCTCCCGCGCCCACCACCCGGGCCACGCTTTCTCCGGGCACGGCTTCCAAGGCCACCACTTTTATGGATTCGGTGCCGATATCTATGCCGATGACGCCTTTCGCTCGCATTATTTTGATTGTTTTAAAATATTTAATTCTTTCCTTTCCATTTTTTTCGCGTCTTTATTTTTTTTGTGTTTATATCCAAGAAGATGGAGCGAGCCGTGGATAAAAAGATAGGGCAAATTTTTTTTTGATATATTTAAAAATATTTCTCCAATATTCTTTTCCAGCAAAAAAGAAAGCACATCGGCGATTTTTTCTTTTTTGCGGTATTTTTTGTTTAGCGCCAGCATTAGTCGGGGGCTCGCCAGCACCACGTCCAGCTCAAACTTTTTATGAAAAAGTTTTTTATAAATCCTTTTTATTATTCCGGTATCCGCGCGTTTTTTTGTCAGATTCCGGATTTCAATCATACCGCTTTTCCCAGTTCCTCTTTAAGCGCGCCCGAAATTCTGTCGCCGGACGCTTTGCCTTTTAAGGTGGGCATGATGACTTTCATGACTTTCGCGAAATCCTGCTGATTTACGGCTCCTGCCTTGCCTGCCTTGTCGGCAGACAGGCCGGCAGGCAAGCCCGCTTCGCGGATACCGTCTTTTATGATTCGCCTCAAATCCTCCTCCGAAATTTCCGGGGGCAGATATGACTGCAGAATTTTTAGCTCCGCCTCCTCTTTTTGGGCGAGCTCTTCCCGGGCGCCGGTTCTGTATCCTTGAGCGGCGTCTTTTCTCTTTTTGGCTTCCGAAGAAATTACGTCCAAAATTTCCCGGTCGGAAAGGCCCACGTCTTTTTTCCGGAGCTCAATTTCCTTGTTGGCGACGGCGGCAGAGAGCATTCTTAAAGTGGAGAGCCGCAGGGCGTCCCCGTCTTTTAAAGCGTTTTTTTGGTCTTCCGCGATTTTATCTTTTAAATTTTCCATCTCTCGCCTTATTTTACTTCAGTTACTTGATTTTGCCTAATTTCCGGAGCTGCCGCGCGTTTTTCTCCCAATCCAGCCGGCGCAGAGCCTCGCGTTTTTTCTGATATGCCGACTGCGGCGAGATATGGTATCTTCCTTTTCTGGCGTGTACCAAAAAACCGCTCCGTTGGATAATTTTGGTAAATCTCCGGAGCATGCTTCCCGCCGATTCGTTTTCTCTTTTTCTAACTTCTACCACCCCGTTAGAAATAGGACGCAGACGCAAAAGACGTCTTGCGCTCCAGATTATTGCTTATAAGTTTTGACTTTTTATTGTATATCATATTTTTATTTATGCGTCCGCGATTTCTAACGGGGCCAGCCTCCTAATATATGCAAGTGCACGTGGTCTATCACCTGCCCGCCTTCTCTGCCCACGTTAAATACCAGTTTATACCCCGAAAGCCCCAATTTTTCGGCGGCTATTTTGGCTTCGTGAACCAAATGCCCTATTAAGGCCTCGTTTTCATGCTCTACCTCTTTAATGGAGGATATATGTTTTTTGGAAACGACCAAATAATGCACCGGCGCCGACGGTTTGATGTCCTTAAAGATAACAGCATCTTTTGATTCTTGCAAGAACTCCGTCGGAATTTCCTTTTTTACGATTTTACAGAATACGCAGTCGTTCATTTAAACAATCTCACTTTTTTGATCGGACATGATTTAAGAAAGATACCCCGTCCGTAAACCGATAAAGGGGAGCTTGGTTTTGCGAACGGCTAAGCATTTTTTTTACGAAAGCGTCTTTATACTCTCCCTCAACATCATTCAATGGAGCAAAAAGAAATTGTTTCATTTCCCGCAGGTCACTTTTTAATTCTTTGATATCACCGCCGAGTTTTTTAACAAGAGTTGAAGTAGTCATATTATGTTTAGTCTAGCAAATATTAATTATTAATGCAAATGGATGTATCCGTCCAACGCATTTGAGACTCCATTTCTTTTTTACGATTTTACAGAATATGCAGTTGTCCATTTTTATAGTTTTTTGAATAAAGCTTCGTAAGCAAGAGCTGGATAAAGGGGAATTTTTCCAGCAAGAATATCATCCGTAGAAATCCATTCCGCATCAAATTCATATGTGTCCTCAACAATATGGATTGGATTTTGCACATACAATTCTTTGCGTGCTAAATCTCCGGTATATAAGAAAACAATTTCGTGCCCGTTACTCCCTTCATAGGTAAACAAGTTTTCTATGATATCGACGAGTTTCAGATTTTCAATTTCGCTTAGTAGCTCCTCTCGTATTTCTCTACGGACACCTGCTTCGCCTGTTTCAAAAAAAATTATACTGCCACCGAGAACACGGTAGAAATTTTCATTTTTTACTTTATCGAAACCTTTGGATATCAAAACTTTCCCATCTTTGTGGAAAAGACACATTGCTTTTATTCTGATTTTTCCTTCTCGTTCCATTTTTATTTTTTCTTGAGGCCGGCTTTTATTTTTTCCACGAGTTTGCTTTGAAGCACCGCTTCCTGCGTGCCTTCGTCCATATAGCGGATTAAAATTGTGCCGTCCATGGCTTCTTTCTGGCCCAAAATCAAGGCGAGTTTGGCGCCGGTTTTGGAGGCGATGTTAAGCTGGTTTTTTAAATTATCTCGGGAAATGGATTCGCCCACGGGAATTCCTTCTTTTCGGAGCTCTTCCATTAAATTAAAACTTCTTTTTTTGGCCGCCGGGCCGATGTGGATTAAAAACACTTTATTTTCCGGGTGGCTTTTTGGGGCGATGCCCAGCCTTTTCATCTCATGAATCAATCTTTCCAATCCCAAGCTCGCGCCCACCGCGGGCAGGGGCTTTGCTCCCAAAATTGGAGCCAGCTCGTCGTATCTTCCTCCTCCGGCCAGAGCGATTTTAGCGGCAGCTTCCGGCCCGCCATCCGTTTTTTTATTTTCCCCGTCTGCCTGCCCGTCAATTGGCAGGCGGGCCGGACGGGCAGGTTCCTCAAGAAAAATTTCAAAAACCGTCCGCCCGTAATAATCAAAACCGCGCACCAGATAATTATCCAAGAGATAAGGAATCTGCCCTTCGTCCAAAAATTCCAAGACCGATTTAAAATGCGTTTTGCACCCTTCGCATAAGTGTTCAATCATCTGCGGCGCTTGCGCCTTGAGTTCCACGCACCCGGGCTCTTTGCAATCCAAAAGGCGCAGGGGATTGTCTTTTAATTTCCGCTTGCAATCTTTGCAAAGATAATTGAATTTTTTCCGGTAGTAATTGACCAGTTCCTTTTTATACGCCGGCCGGCATTCCTTGTCGCCGATGCTGTTGATATTGACCATTATGTTTTTAAATCCGAGCTCTTTCAAAATCAAAAAGCAGATTTTTATAATCAAAGCGTCCAAAACCGGATCGTCTCCGCCCAAAATTTCCGGCCCGAATTGCCGGAACTCGCGGAATCTTCCGCGCTGCGGCTTTTCGTGTCTGAAAAAAGAACCTTCGTAATAAAGCTTTACCGGCTGCGGCCAGGAAACCATGCCGTTTTCAAAATAAGCGCGCACCGCGGGAGCGGTGCCTTCGGGGCGGAGCGCCAAAAAATCTCCCCCTTTTGTCCGCAGTGTGTACATTTCTTTCTCCACCACTTCGCTTGTTTCTCCAAGGGGCCGCAAAAAAAGTTCCGCTTGTTCCAAGTGCGGAGTTTGAATCGGCAAAAAGCCGTAGAATTCTGAAATCTCTCTGGCCCGCTCCAATATTTTTTCAAGATAGCGGATATCGCTGAAAAGCATGTCGTGCATGCCCTTTGGCGATTGAATCATTTCTTTTTTATGTTTTTTTGGCATGTTTATTTTATTATACCCGCTTTTGCGATCGGCCACAGGCGCACCAATGCCCGGCCCATTAATTTTTCTTTCGGCAACACTCCCCAAAATCTTGAATCGGAGCTGTGAGGGCGGTTGTCTCCCAAAACGAAATACTGGCTTTCGGCAAGCTCCATTTTTACGTTTGGCGCGGTTTCCAAATCGGCCGGCAGATATGGCTCCGCGAGCTCCATACCGTTTATGGTTATTTTCCCGCTTTTAATTTCCACTTTTTCGCCTGGAAGCCCGATAACTCTTTTTATGAAAAATTCCGAGGGGTTGAGCGGATAGCGGAAAACTACGACTTCTCTGCGCTCGGGCGGCCGGAGCTCGTAAGTCAACTCATCCACTATCAGGTATTCCCCGTTATAAAAATTAGGCTCCATTGAGGCGCCCGAGACGATAAAAGGCTGGGCGATGTAAGCGCGGATGGGCAGGACTATCGCCACGGAAATTACCACTACTTTTACAAATTCCCAGACGGCGCTTCCCTTCCCCTCCTCAATTTTCTCATTTTCATCCATAATACTGATATATGATACGCTTAATTTTGGGCTTAGGCAACCCGGGCAAAGAATATGAGGGGACTCGGCATAACGCTGGAAGAGCCGCCGCGGAATATTTCGCCAAAAAAATCGGTGCGGGCGAATTTGAATTTGATAAAAAATCCAATTCTTTAATTGCCGAAGGCAAAGTTGGGAAAACCAAATTTTTGATCGCTTTGCCGGAAACTTTTATGAATAAATCAGGAAGCGCGGCTGTGAAATTAATCCGCCCCGCCTTCGCTAAAGCTTCGGCGGGCAAGCCGAAAAAAGAGTTAAAAGAGCTGGTTGTGATTCACGATGATTTGGATATTCCGCTGGGGCGGTTTAAAATTTCCTACGGCAAAAGCTCCGGAGGACACAAGGGAGTGGAATCTGTGATGCGCGCGCTTAAAACCAAAAATTTCGTGAGAATCCGCATCGGCGTTTCGCCCCAAAATAAACCGACTCAAAAAGAAGTTATGAAATTCATAGTCGGCAAATTCAAGCCGGCTGAATCGGAAGTATTTAAAAAAGTTATCAAAAAAATATCGGAGGCATTGGAAGTGATGGCAACAGATTCGCTGGAGCGAGCAATGAGTAAGTTTAACTAATAAAAAGGTGCTGACGAATCAGCACCTGCGTTTCCAACCCGTGGAAACATCAAAAAAGAATATCAAATGGAGGAGGTATTTTTCGCACGGAGTCCCAATTTATTGGAATCCGGTGGGTGATAGCTCTTGCTCCTCCTTCGCCAAAGTTGATAATCCCTTCGCGCAATTGGATAGCGATATATCTAGCATCGTCCTTGGAATTCCCTGCCACCGCTTCAAGAGTACGGATTAGTTCGTCTTTCTGCAATGCCGTAGCCATGCATAACGCCTCGTAGTTTCTCTCTTCAATCTGGTCCCGCTTCCGAGTCTTTTGCCAAAATCGCCGCATTTGGACACCTCCTTTATTGTTTTGCTGTATTGAGCCTAGCACCTATTTGTTTTTCTGTCAAATTTTTGGTAGTGTTGAGGGGCTGGAGAAAAGTTTAAATAAAATTTTAATAGCCGCGGTTATTCCCTCTCTTTTGGAGAAGGGGGCGGGTTGGTTTACTAAAAATTTTAGCGAGATAGCGAAAAATCGCAGAGAAAATCCTTTTTGGCGGAGAAATGTTTTTATTTTTGAAACGGGACAAAATATTAAACTTTCAGAATTTTTAAGAAGCGTTGCCGAGCTGGGATACACGAAAGTTTGGGAGACCGCCAGGCGCGGGGAATTTTCCCAGCGCGGAGGAACAATTCATATTTTTCCGATAAATTCAGAGAACATTTTCACGATTGAGTTTGACGGAAATTTTATTGAAAAAATACTAGGAAAAAGTTTCGCTTCTTCACTAAAAGTGAAGCCAACCGTTCAAAAGCTAAACTTTTTCCTAGCTGGAGATTATGTTGTTCATATTGACCACGGCATCGGTGTATACCGCGGATTGACGCAGACTGCGACGCAGACAGACGCGGACTTTATCATTGAGTATGCCGCTCCCAAGAACAGACCAAATTCTCCGGATTTGCTTTTTGTGCCTAAAAAAGAAATCAAGAGAATCTCTCCTTATCTCGGTTTTAAAAAGCCGGAGATTCATCGCTTGGGAACTCTCGCTTGGAATTTGACCAAGAAAAAAGCCAAAGAAGATATTTTAGCTTACGCCAAGGAACTTTTGGAAATTTTCGCTAAAAGAAAAATTTCGGCGCGCATGCCCTACGCGGCGCATCATGAATTGGAAGAAGAATTAATTTCCAATTTTCAATATGAATACACGCCCGACCAGAAAAAAGCCCTTGAAGAAATTTTTGCCGATATGTCAAAAAATACGCCGATGGACAGAGTTTTGGTCGGCGATGTCGGTTTTGGGAAAACGGAGCTCGCGGTTTTAGCGGCGTTCCGCGCCGTGCTCGGCGGAAAACAGGTCGCGATAATGGCGCCCACCACGATTTTGGCCGACCAGCATTTTGAGATTTTTAAAAAACGCATGGACGCTTTCGGAGTAAATATTTCTAGGCTCA
Organism: Candidatus Giovannonibacteria bacterium; assembly: GCA_030699445.1. Lineage (GTDB taxonomy): Bacteria > Patescibacteriota > Minisyncoccia > UBA11713 > 2-01-FULL-45-33 > GWA1-44-29. The sequence goes on along the minus strand of JAUYMO010000033.1, from coordinate 4,953 downwards.
CTCGCCTGGAAAGCCATGAAAAAATAAAAGAAATTTTAAAAAAAATTGAAGACGGCCGGACGGATATTGTAATCGGGACGCATAAAATTTTGGGCGTTAATTTTTCCGCCAAAGGCGGACCAGCCTCGGGCTGGAAAAATTTGGGGCTTCTGATAATTGATGAAGAGCAGAAATTCGGCGTGGCCCAGAAGGAAAAATTCAAAAAAGAAAATCCCGCGCTTGATATTTTGACTTTATCCGCCACGCCGATTCCCAGAACCTTGCATTTGGCGCTTTCCGGCATCCGCGCGATTTCCGAAATCTCAACTTCTCCCGAAGGCAGGATGAAAATTGAAACTTTCGTGCTTCCAAAAAATAGAAAATTAATTAAAGAAGCGATTAATTTTGAAATCGCGCGCGGCGGCCAGATTTATTTTCTCGCCAACCGCATACATAAAATCCCGGCGCTTTTGGAGGAAATTAAAAATTTGCAAACCGGCGCAAAAATCGGAGTGCTTCACGGAAGGATGCCGGAGGCAAAAATTATAAAAACCATGCATGATTTCCGCGAAGGCAAATCGGACATTTTGGTTTCCACCACGATTATTGAAAACGGGCTGGATCTTTCTAATGTAAATACTTTGATTGTGGAAGACGCCACGCGCCTTGGCCTTTCGCAAGCGCACCAATTGCGGGGAAGAATAGGAAGGGGAGATAAAGAGGCGTTTGCTTATTTTCTTTTCACGGCGCAAAAATTAAAGGAGCGCGCGGCTGAAAGATTGGAGGCGCTGGAAAGATATTCTTGGCTCGGCGCAGGTTTGGAAATCGCCAAAAGGGATTTGGAAATCAGAGGCGCCGGAAATATTTTAGGCCGGGCGCAATCGGGCATCGCTTTCCGCATCGGATTAAATCTTTATTTTGAGCTTCTGGAAGAAGCGATTTCCGAAGCCAAAGGATTTGACAAAAAAACCTAGATTTGCTAGGCTATTTCTGGGCTTGAAAACAAAATTTTAGGAGAAAGGGAGGAATGGATTATGGACTTAAAAGAGTGTTTCTTTTTTGCGGAGAGCTTGTATCGTTTTTTCAAGGATATGCAGGGCGAGATTCTAAAAGAGTTTGCCAACCCGACGATACTTATTGAAAAAGGGCCGGGAGATTATGTGGGCGCTCTGGATATGATGATGCATAGGGCTACGAGAGTCAGTTTGCCAAAATTGAGGCCAGTTCCTGTTATCGGCGAAGAGGTGGAAGAAGGAGAGACACAGTTTCCTTGGCCTCCGCCGTTCGGAGATTTTTGGCTTAGGGACGAACTGGATGGAACAGATAATTTTTACGCTGGGTTTAATGACTTCGGCCATCAAGGCGCTTTATTCCAAAATTGGGAAGCCGTCTTCAGCTATATTTATGTGCCGATAGATGAACAAAGCATGGGCAACGGATTTTATTTTGCCGGCAAGGGCTTGGGTGCTTGGCAAAGACTGGCTGGCGGCAACAAGAGACCGCTTTCCGTGACCAGCAAATCGGATTTAAGCAGGGCTTTCATCCTGCTTGATGGTAAAAGCAAAGATTTACCGAAATCTGATTTTTTGAACCAAGTCAAACTGGTTAGCGAAAGAAACCGCAACGGATTTTCTTTCGCGGTTTCAACCACTCGCATGGCCTTGGGCGGTTTTCGCCCGTTGGGTGTTGATGCCATAATTGCTCAAAATTGCAAACCATGGGATATTTTCCCGGGTAAATTAATTATAGAGGAAGCCCAGCACGGCAAGGTCGTTGACTGGGTTGGAAAACCGTTGGCAATTGATGGCATTGGCAATGCGATTTTCTATAACGGCAATGATGCCTTGATCGCGCAAATCCTTTCCAAGCATGTCTCCAAGTATATATAAGCCCCCAAGCCCCGCATCGCGGGGCATTTTTTTATTTCGTTTCTTCCTCTTCTTTTTTATTTTCCTCTTTCGGAGCCACAGGCGCTTCGCCTTTTTTACCTAAAAAAGAAAGTGAGAGTTTTTTATCTTCCGGCTTATAGTTCACTATCTGGAAAAAATAGGACTCGCCGGCAAGGACCATCTCGCGCATTTTTTTCTCGGTGCCGAATTCCGAAATATGCGCGAGCCCGTAGATGCCGGTATCCAATGTAACCAAGGCGCCGAATTTATTTAGGCGCAGGACTTTTCCCTCAACGATATCTCCCTTTTTATATTTTTCTTTGTGCGTTTCCCATGGGTCGGGTTTTAAGGATTTAACCGATAAGGAAATTTTGTCGCCGTCTATTGAAATTATTTTAGCTTTTACCTCTTCGCCGACTTTAAAAAGCGCGTTTGGGTTTTCTACCAAAGCCCAGTCCAGCTCCGAAATGTGCGCGAGCCCTTCCAGCCCCTCCTCCAGTTTTATAAATATTCCAAAATCAACTACGCCGGTAATTTCGCCTTCAATAATATCGCCGACTTTGTATTTTCCCACGACTTTTTTCAAATCTTCCGACTCCGCGCCTTTTTCGGAAAAAATCAATTTATTTTCTTTGGGCTCAAAATCCAAAATTGTTACAGAAATGGCTTCCCCCACTAATTTTCTAAGCTCGTCAAAAATTTTTTCTTTCTCGCCGTTCTCAACCCGCGGGTAGTGGGAAGCTTTTAATTGCGATGCCGGCAAAAATCCTTTTATGCCGCGCCATTCTAAAACCACGCCGCCTTTGTTGGCTTCCAAAACTTTCAGATTCAAGGCCTCCTGCGAATCCTTCAGCTCTTTGGCTTCTTTCCAAACTATTTCGGCGCCGGCTTCTTTTAAAGAAAGCTCAACGAAGCCGTTTTCATTTTCCAGCTCCACGATTTTCGCCGTCACTTTGTCTTCCGGTTTCAGATTTTTAATGAGCTCCCGCGCGTTTTGATATTCCTGGCCATAAATAATGCCGGTGCCGAAAATTCCCAAATCCAAAAACACTTTGGCGCCTTCCCGCTCCAGCACCCTTCCTTCTATTAAGTCGCCGATTTTAAGAAAAACTTTCGGCCGCGCTTTGAGCAAAGCGTCCATTATGCCGTTATTCGGCTTTAAATCTTTTTCCATAGCTAAATTCGCCATCATTGGTTGATTATAGCGATATAAAAAAATTAGGCAAGGGCCGGATTTACGAAGAATACAGTTTATTATGCGTATCTATCGCGATAAAATATGCGATATCTTTTTCGGCCATTTCATAAATTGCCCGCAAGTTACCGCCGATATTTATACTGCGAAAGCTCTCGTATTTGCCTTGCAGGGGGTGATTATTTAATAGGGGGTCAAACGGGTTTTCAATAAAAATTGCCAATTGGGCATTGAATTTGTTCTGCTCATTTTTGCGCAGTTTTTTAAATTGTTTTTTAAAATTTTTGTGAAATACCGCTCTCATTTTGCGCGCAAGTACTTGGCCGCATCCGTGGCAGATTGAAAAGTAGGCGAGATGTTAATTTTTTTTTGGTAATCTCCGCGGGCCTCGCGAGCTATCTCTTCCAAATAAGAAGTCATCTTGGGCGCTAATGAAAATCTCATTTCTTGTTCTCTGACCAGTTGTTTTAATTGGGCGTTTATAACCGCGCTCAAAGAAAGCCCCATTTCCTCAACTATCTTTTTAGCCTCATCTTTGACTTTTTTATCGGTTTTTATGTTTATAACTGTTTTCATATGTTAAGTATATACCCAGTATATACAATGTCAATACATGCTAAATATCTGTGGATATTGATTTACAAACGCTTGACCTATGGTTTGGCCAAACAAGCTCTTTTTATTTTGCATATTTTTTGTTACAATTGTTTAATATGGTTATCACTTACTACGGGCTTTCGTGTTTTAAAATACAAAGCGGGGACACGGTGCTCGCGATTGACCCGTTTTCAAAAGAGTCGGGGCTGACGCCGCCGAGGTTTGAGGCGCACGCGGTTTTGTCCACGCACGGCCACGAAAATCACAATAATGTTGAAGCTTTAACTGCCAAAGAAAAAGATACGGATGTTTTTAAAATCACCGGACCCGGCGAATACGAATTCAAAGGTATTTTGGTGCGCGGTATAGAATCTTTCCATGATTCTAAAAACGGAAAGCAAAAAGGCAAAAACACAATTTACATAATTGAGTGGGAAGGGATGCGCCTCGCGCATTTGGGTGACTATGGCGAGGAAACTTTGCGGAGCGAAATTCAGGAAGCGCTGGGCACGCCGGACATTTTATTTTTGCCGGTGGGAGGAGGCGACACGATAGATGGTGAATCGGCGGCGAAATTAGCCAATCAAATTGAGCCGCGCGTCATAATCCCGATGCACTATAAAATTTCGGGCCTGCCTGCCGGTCAGGCAGGGCTTAAGGCGAAATTGGACGGCGTTGATGTTTTTATGAAAGAAATGGGCGAGAAGGCTGAAGCGGAGGAAAAATTCACAATCAAAAAAAGCGGGCTTCCAAACGCCGAGGATTCCAAAATAAGAATTTTAAAAACGCCGTGAGTACCGTTAGAAGCCGAGATCGCATATTAAACAGATTTTTTAATAGATATGGTTAAACAAGTATTTATTAACAATAAAATCACAGATTGTGGCCCGAGCGCGATCTGCTTCTAACGGGATGAGACATCCGTTGGATTTTATTGAAAATATCCAACAAAAGCCGGAGCCGGTGAGGAAATTGATAGCTGCGGCGCTGGTGATTTTTTTCGCGCTGGCAATCATCGGGATTTGGATAACAACTTTTTCTCTCGCTCCTTCGGAGCCGGCAGTCGCCGCCTCCGAACCATCGCCGTTTTCTCTTTTGTGGAATTTTACAAAAGATTCAGTGGGGCAGATTTATAAATAAAAAAAGCGGGTATTGGGATTATCCTTCTACCCGCATAATTCGATATCTTCCGCATCGCATAGCAAGAAGCGGATTGTTATTGTTTCTAAGGCGGGATCGATATGTTTGTGTGATGCTTGTATTTGCTGCCCAGTTGGAGCAGCGCTTACGTCC
>JAUYMO010000024.1 GCA_030699445.1 Candidatus Giovannonibacteria bacterium | reverse complement strand
GCAGGCAGGCCGGAGAGGACGCGTTCAACAACGGTTCTGATTTCTTTAACCCCTACCCCTTGCCCCTCCCCCTTCGTAAGGGGGAGGGAGGAAGAGAGCGGAGTTGAAGACGCGAAAGTTATTATCTTGCTTCCCCCGACGCCCCGCTCTGCGGGGGTCGGGGCTCCGACACCTTCGGTCGTCGGAGCCTCCACAACTTTAGGTTTTATGGACAAAAAATCTTGAGCTATGATTTTGATGTCATTGCTGAAAGAAGCCAGATAATCTTTCCATAAAAATAAATTTTCCGTAAATTTATTTTTAATGTCCAAAACCGCGAGCCGGCTGTCTTCCAAAGAAAAAGGAGGTTGGAAAGCGGGAAAAGAGATATCGGGAAGCGAGAGGGCGAGAAAATAAGTATTGCCTCTTTTTTCTAAAATCTTCAATGAGGGCAACTCTCTATAAACTAGAACTGCGCTATTTTTTACTTGATTTATAGATTCTATTGCGATATTCGCAGATTTTACTATGCTTCTTTCTGCCAATGCGCCTATGTAATCTGTGGCCAATAAAGCTTTGTTCGGATAAGCATAAATTGCCACCGTAGCCAATAAACTTAAAATCCCGAGAGAAACTATACTAAACGGGATTTTGGGCAAAGTAATTTTAGGAAGCTTAATCCTAAACTCGAGGTTAGATGAGTTTTTGCCCAATAATTCTTTTTCCCAAGCATCGCCGGTATTTTTAGATTCTAATCCTCGAGATTCGCTTATATTTTCAGTTAAAGCGCCATTTTTCTTATTTAAAAACCTATTCCACTCGGCTTCTTCAATAAACCATGCGAAACCGATTTTCTCGGCGCTTAAATCCCCTTTCCTAATAAGTTGCCCGATGTAGTCGCGATGATATCCGGAAAGATCGGCTGTGTGTTTAAGCGATAAATATTTTCTTCCGTTATAATTTATTTCCCGAACAATTTTTGATTTCATATCTTCGAGCTCGATGATGTTTCTATATTTTTATTGTATCGCTTTAAAAATTTTTAAAATATAGTTTTTTATAAAAAATCTGTGGATAAACAATAAAATTTTAATTTTTAATTTTTAATCTCTAAAATAACAAAAAATCCCCAAGTTACCTTCGAGATCTGCCTGCCGGCAGGCAGGTTTTATAATACTTATTAATGTTTTATAATGTTTTATGCCCCCGCCGGGATTTGAACCCGGGTTACATGGATGAGAACCATGCGTCCTAGACCAGGCTAGACGACAGGGGCCTGTTTATTTTTTATTCTTCCAAAATTCATCCTGCCTGGCAAGCAGTATTTTGACTTCTTCGGGATGAGCCATAAGTTCCTCGGTAATCAATTCCATCCGCATTGATTGCGAACCTTTTACCAAAATAAGGTCGCCTTCTTTTATTAATTCTTTTAAATGCAGAGCGGCTTCCCGCGATTCGGAAAAGCTGGCGATTTGTTTTTTAGACATGCCATGCGCCAAGGCTTCTTCGGCTGAAAATTTTGCGCGCGGGCCGACCGTGACAAAATAATCCGCGATTTTAGCTGCTTTTTCTCCCACGGCTTTATGCGCCTCTATGGTAAATTTGCCGATTTCCAGCATATCGCCGAAAGCTACTATTTTTCTAGTAGCTTCTAATTCTTTTAAGGTATTAAGAGCGGCTTCAGTGGCCAACGGCGAAGCGTTGTAAGAATCATCAAGAATCAAACTATTTTTAATTCCGGGAATCAATCTCAATCTGCCCGGGGGCGATTGGTATTTTGAAAGCGCTTCCGAAATTTCTATAAGATTCATTTCAAAAATTATCCCAACCGCCGCGGCGGAAAGCGCCGCGTAGGCGGAATGTTTTCCAAAAATATTTTTCAGGCGCACCGGTACTGAAGAACCTTTATAATCTATTTTAAAAGACAGGCCGTCTTCGGAAATTTTATAATTAGAGGCAAGAATATCCGCTCCCGCGCCAAAGCCAAAGCTTAAAACGTTAGCGCCGGTTTTTAATTTCATCTCCCAAACTTTTTTATCGTCAAAATTCAGAATAACCCAGCCGTCCGGCGGCAGATTTTTTATAAGTTTTGATTTTTCACCGGCAATTTCTTCCGGTCCGGCAAAAAACTCAACATGCACAGGAATTTCACCCAAGGCCGTGATTATTCCTATGTCCGGCCGCGCGATCTTTAGCAATCTGTCAAAATCGCGCGGCCTATCCACGCCCATTTCCAAAACCAGTATTTTTGGGAAATTCTTAGTAAAAATTTCTTTAAACCCCAAAATTATATTTTTAATCCATCCTATCGGGTTATTCCAAGCGGTTTTTAAACCCAAAATAGCCAAAGCCATGCCTAGCTCGCTATTGTAGCTTTTGACGCTTTTTCTGACATTGAACCTGCTTTCCAAAACCGCGGCCGCGGCTTCCTTCGCGGACGATTTGCCGACAGACCCCGTTATCCCAATAATTTTGGGTTTATGTTTTTTCAAGGCCAGTTTGGCTTCCAACGCCAATATTTTTGTTATAATTTTTTTTATCACCCCGTTAGAAATAGGACGCAAACGCAAAAGGCGCGTTGCGTGTTGGATTATTGCTTATAAATTTTGACCTTTGATTATTTATCATGTTTTTATATATGCGTCCGCGATTTCTAACGGGGTCATCTGTCTGGTGGAATTGTATAATAATTTATCAAAAAATCAACCAAGGCCCTGAAAGTGTCGGTTATGGACTGCGAAGCGTATTTCACGCCTTGGGGCTTTTCTAAAAATATCAGAACTAAAAATTTCGGGTCGTAAGCCGGAAAATAACCGAAAAAAGAATGGAGATACTGGTCGGAGTAGCCCTTGCCGCCAATGTTGGCTACCTGCGCCGTTCCGGTTTTTGCCGCGATGGAATAATGCGGCAGTTTTGCTTTTCCGCCCGCTAAAGACATATCCACGACGTCAACCAGCATTTTTGTGACGGTTTCGGAAGTCTGCGGTTTTATCACGTCGCGGATTATTTGCGGAGAAGTTCCATCTTTTATAAAGGGCTTCATCAAATGCCCGCCGTTGGCGATAGCCGAAAGCGCCATTGCCAATTCCAAAGGCGTCACGGCTATTCCCTGGCCAAAAGACGCGGTCGCGAATTCAATTTCCCTGCCGGATTCCAAGTTGCTAAGGTCCCCCCTCAATTCGCCCGGCAAATCCACGCCGGTTTTTTCGGCCAAACCGAATTTATGAAAATATTCTTTTAATTTTTCTCCTCCTATGCTCCGCATCGCGAAAACGGCGCCGGTATTTAAAGATTCTTCCAAAACCTGGGTCATGGTGCGGGTCCCGTGCGATTTGCCGTCAAAATTTTTAATTACCCTGCCGTTGATTGTGAGTTGTCCCGGGTCAAGATATGCGGTTTCCGGCGTTACCGCCCCTTGGTCAATCGCCGAAGACATAGTCAGCGCTTTAA
>JAUYMO010000022.1 GCA_030699445.1 Candidatus Giovannonibacteria bacterium | reverse complement strand
GGCTCTCCTTATTTAAAAGAGCGGAGGCCTTTTTCCAACTGAACCTCTCTAATAGCGATTTCAGCTCCATTGCTCATAATTCTAGCATCTGATTTAATAATACCACAATGAAAACCGGCTGGAAAAACAATATCCACATGCTTGGCGCGCGCGTTTTGAACTTGATTTTACCGAGATACTGCGCGGGATGCCGGAAATCCGGCGAATCTTTCTGTGAAAACTGCCTGGCACTTTCCTATAAATACGGCGCCAATTGCTTAATCTGCGGGCAGAGGAACAATTCCGGCAGTTTTTGCAAAAACTGCCGACCGCAGGGCTCCGCTTTAAAAAGCGCCCTTTGGGCGGGAAGATACGGCGGAGCTTTGCGCGAGGCCGTCCGCCAGCTCAAATATAAAAAAAGAAAAGAGCTGGCGGAGCCCCTAGCAAATCTTTTATATAAAAAATTTAATGAAATTTACCTAGAAATAAAACTTGAAGATTGCGCGATTATTCCAGTTCCGCTCCATTTCAAAAAAGAGCACGAGCGCGGATTCAATCAGGCCGAGCTTCTGGCGCGTGAGTTTTCCAAACTTTCTGACATCCAACTTCTCACCGGCTCGCTTCTAAAAATAAAAGAAACCCTGGCGCAGGTGGAAGTCAAAGACAAAGAAAAAAGAATTAAAAATCTGGAAGGAGCGTTTTCGGTTGCAGAAAACGCGCTGAGTTTTACGAAGCACAAAACAATTATCTTAATAGACGACGTCTCCACCACCGGCGCGACTTTAATTCACGCGGCTCACGCGCTGGAAAAAGCCGGAGCGGAAAAAATAATCGGCCTCGCCGTAGCGCACGGATGAAAAATAAAATCGGAAGCGGGAGGATTCGAACCTCCGAAGCCCTTGCGGACCTTCCGGTTTTCAAGACCGGTGCCTTCAACCACTCAGCCACGCTTCCATATTATTCAATTAGCGTGTATTTAAAAAGCCGTCAATCAAATTTTTTATTTCCGGAGGCAGTACGGGCTTTACTCCGACATTCAGGTTTACATTTTGCGGAGCAACGGGATTTAAAAGCTTATCGTAAGTATTCAATAAATTATTGAGCAGGGGCTCCAATTTAAGATAGCTGAAAATTAAAAGCCCGGCGATAACCGCGAACTTGGCGAAGCCGAAAAATCTCCGCCACCAGACATCGCGGTGGATTTTGCGCAAAACCTTCAGCGACTCCTCTCCTACCTCCAGATTCTTTTTGAGCAGATTTTTTACTTCGTCGTTTGCCTCCATTTCTCGGCGCTTTCTATGAAAGGTGCTTTGAGACAAGCTTGGTCATCTCAAACATGTTGACGGTTTTTTTGCCGCCGAAAACCTTTTGCAGATTCGCGTCCGCATTGATATTCCGCCTGTTCTTCGGGTCCTGGAGGTCGTGCTTTTTAATATAAACCCAGAGCTTCTTTACAACCTCCGACCTCGGCATAGGGCCATTGCCGACTACTTCCGCGAGCTCCCCGCTCACTTTCATTGGCTTCATAAAAGCCGAATTTGACTTTGCCATGATTTTAATTATTTAACTGATAATGATTCCATTATACACCCTCGGTTGTCATGCCGTCAAATTCAAGCGAAAGTTTTTCTATATTTTCCGCATATCCTTTCATGATTGAATTATACCAAAAACCGAGCAGAAAAACAAAGTCTCTTGGGAAAAAGGTTGTCTACCGCAAATCAATTATCCGTTACCTTAATGCTTTATTTAATTTATTAAACCCGCCTTTGTCCAAAAATTTGCTTAGATAATATTTTTTATATTGGAAATCAAAAGCGGTTTTTTCTATTGGATTTACCCATAAGAAAAAATTGTATCTACTGCCTTTCCCCAGCTTTTTGTATTTTTTCCCTAATCTTTTAATTTCGCGCGTTGGGACTGTAATAGTATGGGGTTCTAAATACCTTCTTCCGGTTTTATATGATTGCTCAATAACATATATTAAAAATATGAAGTAATCAGCAGAAGATTTATTAATAACGCGCGCTGGGAAGTAAAACCAGCCACCGGATCCATCACCGTATTTTTTAGTTAAATTTTTCCCGGGTTCATATGCTCTGCTTCCTTTGATTTGTATAGTTAAGGATTTTTTATTTTCCGTATTGAATAAAACAAGATCAATGTCTTTCATTTGAGCATTAAGCGGCATTAAAACTTCTACATTTTTAGCCGTTTCGTTTCTTAAAATACCGGCAACAACTGCCTCATCGGTATTTAAGCTCCAAAAATTTTTATATGCTTTTCCCATTTTAATTTAGATTATGTGGATAACTTAATTTTGATTTTCTACTTTTGTTCTATTATAATCTAAGTATGGGAAATAAGCCAATTATCTAAATCATATGCTTACAAAACGCCAAAAACAAGTCCTCGACTTTGTGGAAAATTACACGATAAAGAAAGGGTATGCTCCGTCGTTTGAGGACATTAGAAAGCGGCTTAAACTTGCTTCTGTTTCAACTATTCATTTTCATATCTCCAAACTTAAAGAGGGCGGTTACTTGGGAAAAACAGAAAATAAGGCTCGCGCCATTAGCATTTCATCTAAGGAGCCAATGGTCAAAATCCCGTTTTTTGGAACCATAGCAGCCGGAGAGCCCATAGAAGCAATCCGCCAAAATGAGTTTATTGCTTTCCCTAAAACAAAACTCCCCAGCAGCGGGAATCTTTACGCCTTGCGCGTGATTGGCAACAGTATGATTGACGAAAATATCAAAGACGGAGATGTTGTTTTGGTAAAACAGCAGGATGTTGCGGAAAATGGAGAGCGGGTCGTTGCCTTGATAGATAATCATGAGGCAACGCTAAAGAAATTTTATAAAGAACGAGGATATATTCGATTACAGCCGGCAAATAAAACTTTTGAGCCGATTATTATAAGAAAAGATCGGGACATCAAAATTCAAGGGGTTGTTATTGATGTTATTAGAAATGAAGAAAAATTACAGGCGGAGAAAATCACAATAACAAAAGAAATAAAAAGAGAAAAAAAACTGCCGCTTAATCAAATAATTTTAGGAGATGCCATTCAAGAATTAAGAAAACTTCCCGATGAAAGTTGCGATATTGTTATAATCGATCCGCCCTATAATATCGGCAAAGACTTTGGAAACAATATAGACAAGCGAGAACTTGGGGAATATATAGAATGGTGTAAAAGTTGGATAAACGAAAGCATAAGAACCTTGAAACAGAACGGAACAATGTTTATTTACGGCTTTAGTGAAATTTTAGCCTATCTTTCCATTGAAATTCCAATACAAAAACGATGGCTGATTTGGCATTATACAAACAAAAATGTCGCTTCGCTTAATTTCTGGCAAAGAAGCCACGAATCAATTATTTGCGCATGGAAAAACAAGCCAGTTTTCAATAGAGATGAAGTTAGAGAACCATACACTGATGGTTTTTTAAACGGAGCCGCCGGAAAAATAAGAAAGGGCACATTGGGGAGATTTGGCAGCAGCGGTTTAGAAACTATTTACAAAGCTCATGAGAGCGGGGCCCTACCGAGAGATGTTATCAAAATCCCCGCTCTTGCTGGCGGAGCCGGAATGATTGAAAGGTGGTTTTTGTGTAAAACTTGTGATGGTGTTTATGAACCGCGACAATTAAAAAATCACGATGGGCACGAAATAATGAAACATCCTACGCAAAAACCGTTTGAATTATCTAAAAAATTGATAAAATCTGCAATGCCTAAAAAAGACGGCGTCGTATTAGTGCCTTTCGTTGGCACCGGCTCGGAATGCGCGGCGGCAAAAGAACTGGGGCAATCGTATATTGGTTTTGAGATCAATCCGGATTATATAAGATTGGCGGAAAAAATGGTGGGTGATAAAAAATTGGTTGCTAAATTATTTTAGAAATTTGTCTATTTCTTTTTTCTTTCGCTCAAAAGCATAAGGAGTAAAAACGACAAAACCATTCGAAAACCTTTTTAACTCTTTGTTATTTTGAAATCTTTTGTATGGAAGTTTATACTTGCCGTCCTTTTTCTTTGGGTTTTCAAAATAATCACTGCTTGGAACTTCGTAGTTAATATCAATAAATTCACCTTTTATTTTGGTTTTAACTCCGCCCTTACCGCGTCTAACCTCTCCGCTAAATGATTTCTTTTTAACTTGATAATTTAAGATCTCTCCTTTATATATAACTTGGAAATCTGCTCCGCGATGATCAAGTTCGCCTGACATCGCAACTGTGCCTTCGCCAAAAACTGACTCTGCCACATAACCGGCGTGTATTTGAGTAATTATACTTGCCCATGTTCTATAAATCCTTGCGGGCAGTCCTTTGCTGAAACAATTCTCACACATTCCTGTTTTTTCTTGAAATTTTTTAATATCCGCTCCGTACTCCTTTAGATATTGTCCGTAAAATTTATCAAAACTCAGAAACTCTTTCTTGCTCCAATATACTTTATAGAGTAAATTAATAGCCTGGATTTCTTTAGGCAAATCCATTTCCACAATCTTAATAGGCCTGTATTTTTCACGATAACCTATTAGATCAACGGACCGTAAAAATTTTTCAAATTCGTTTAAGTGCATATTTTTTATTTTGGTTTAAAATTTGTCATTTCGGAGGCGGGAGGATTCGAACCTCCGAACCCCTTTTGGGGGTTACCTCATTAGCAGTGAGGTGCTTTCGGCCACTCAGCCACGCCTCCAGATTTCTACAACTTATCACGTTTTTTTTCATTTGTCACTTTTGGTATAATAAATTTATGAACCAAAAAGCCATAGTAATTATTGTCGCGGCGATAGTCATAGTAGGAGGAGGTGTTTGGTATTATCAGAAATCGGCCGGGCCAAAAAATGAATCCGCCACGGGGGAGCAAGTTTCTCCCGAATCATCTTCTATTCCGGCGGCTCCCGAATCATCTTCTGCTCCTGCGGTTCCAGAATCTTCTTCCAGTAAAACATCCTCCCCCGCTCCGGCTGAACAGACAAAACAAACAAATCAAAGCACAGCCCCCAAAACATCCGCGGAGGCAAACATTTCATGCGCCAGCCCTACTGACACGTCGCGTATGGATATTTTTGATTCACATGTCCATATGTCGTCCACAGTAGACGCGCCTCGGATGATTTTAGAGATGAATAAGGCTGGTGTGAGCGTGGCGAACCTTTATTCGGACGCCTCACACGCGCTCGAAGCCATATCACAATACCCCGGCAGGTTTATAACATTTGTAGATACTCCTGAGCCGCCGAACCCCTCTGCCTGGCTCACGCAAGGTCAGGCATTTATCACATCCACCGAATCACAGCTGAAGACAGGAAAATTTTATGGCGTAGGCGAAACTAATCTGAGGCTTAGTGACAAGAATGGGAACGTTTCAACCCCAGACGTCTATGTTGTGCCGGACACTCCGCTCTGGCTTCAGTTGGTAGACCTGTCCGCCCGATATCATGTCCCCATATCGTTTCATTTCGTGCCTGAAGACACGGCTGCGAACGCCGCTTTTGAAAGGATGTTGAATCATAATAAAAACGCGACTTTAATCTGGGCTCATCTCGGATTCAACCAGATGGCGCTAGAGAGCGCCACGCTAAGCAACTACCTTTTGCGATATCCTCATCTATACTTTGACACGGCCGGAATCCAAAACATGCAAAAGTCTGGCGCTAATTGGGACAAACTCATGCCTAACGGCCAATTAGACAAGGACTGGAAGAAATTCTTTGAAACATGGAACTCCCGCATCTTATTCGGCACAGACGCGGGAGGGGGCGGAGATAGTTTGGAGAGATGGCTCAACTATTCTAGCGACACATCTAAAGGTACCGCGCCTAATGCCACCGGACACTGGAGATCTCTTACTTCTAACTTGGATTACAATTCCGCCCGCAACATCCTAAGCGCCAATGCCCGAGAGCTCTTTTTGAAGAAACAAAAACCCGATTACAATTACTCTGTTTCTTCAGGCGGCAAGTGTTATTCCATTTCTGTAAGTTCTAAATCTTCTGTTTCGGCCCTGACATTCAATCAAAGTACGCGCGCGATCACTTTTACCGTTGCTGATTCTAACGGGACGGCGGGCAGTGCCGTAGTAACCATACCAATAGCGCTCGGCAAGAACTTCACGGCTTCCGTTGATGGTCAGAGTGTAAAATCCCAATCAACCTCAAACTCCGCAAACACTATCGTAAACTTGGAATACTCCGGCGGCATAAGAACGATTACTCTCGTGGCAAATTAAAAATATGAAAAAATATCTCGGTAAAGAAGTGGAAAAGTTAAAATAGGTGGTATAATTTAATCCATGGAACCAAACGAGCAACAGACAGGAAAAGTTTTGTTGGAATGGGAAGCGCATGAGTATTTCCACCACAACCATTCAACTGACTGGTATTGGTGGACGGGCCTCGCGGCGGTGGTTTTGCTGGGGCTCGCTATTTACCAGGGGTCTTTTTTGTTCGGCGTTTTGGTATTGTTGGGTTGGTTTACAATAGTGCTCTACGCCGTCCGCCCTCCGCGGCTCTTAAAATTTGCCCTCACCGAGCGGGGCGTTTTGATTGAAAAAACTCTCTACCCTTGGCAAAATCTCCAGTCGTTTTGGATTTTTTATAATCCCCCGCTCCACAAAGATTTGGCGCTGGAATCAAAAAAAGCTTTTATGCCGCGGATTAAAATCGCTTTGGGAAAAACCGACCCCTCCCAAGTCCGCGAGATTGTGAAAAAATTTCTGCCGGAAGTGGAGCAGGAAGAATCTTTGATTGACAACCTTTCTCATCTTGCTAAGTTTTAATCGTGTTTGTCCCCATAGCTCAATGGATAGAGTACGGGTTTGCGGAACCCGGGATGGAGGTTCGATTCCTCTTGGGGACATAAAAAAAGAACGCCCTGTGGCGTTCTATAGCGTAGCTTCCGTTAATTTAAGAGCTTGTTCGCCCACGTCGGTATGGAAAATACCAGCGCCAGTTATTGATTCAACGCCAACTTTGTGCCATACTCCATCAAAATAAACGGAAAAATTCCAAAAGCAGTTTGCGCGGCCTTCCAAATTTAGCAATTTTGCCGCTTCAACAAAGTCTGTGGCTTTTACAACCGCGGTTTCTTGCTTTTGATCACCTTCATAGCCGCCGGCAGCCCACTGCGCCATAAATTGAAAAACAAAAAATCCCTTCGGGGCAACTATCTTGTCTGGCGAGCCATTTCTGAGAAAAGTTTTGTCTTCCAAAAATTTAAGAATTGGCGAAACCCACGTTTCCTCAAATGAGCACGGTCCAACCAGAGGCGCTTCATCTTGGCTAGCTTGGGATTTTTCTATGGAGCGATAGAAATTGCCATTTTTGTAAAAAAGCGCTGTCTTTTTCGGTTCGATTCCGCCGACATGCCAAGCCAGAAAATGCTCCGGAAAGGAACCTTTGCAAAAAACGACAAATCTGGCGAGACAATTTTTATTATCTTCAATCAGCTGCATCACCGCTTCCTTATTGCATCGCCACCAGATTGCTTTTCTAGTTCTCCGTAAACGCTTAGTAAGTTCTTTTGTAAACAGCTCACGCGTTTGACTTTTCATTACTGTCTCCTTCCTATTAAAGAAATCTAGCTCAAGTGTAGCAAATCCGCTAAACTTGTCAACCCCGTTAGAAATTTTGCAAAAGGCTTGATTCCGTTTTATAGACTTTTTTGCAAATAGTAGTTTATAATGCGAAATATGATGATTATAAAATTTCTAACGGGGTCAATATGACTCCGGAAACGAAACTTGAAGAAATTTTTAAGCAACTTGCTCCGAGGCAGAAAACGGCGCTTAAAAATTTGGAATTGAAAACCGTCAGCGATCTGCTTTACCATTTCCCTTACCGCTACGAAAATCCGGCGGATTTAAAAAGAATCGGCGAAGTTTTTGAGGGAGAAGAAGTCCGCGTCTGGGGCAAAGTCAAAAAAATTGACTACGAAAAAACCTGGAAGAAAAAAATGAATATCGCTTACGCCACGGTTGAGGATCCGACCGGGCAGATTAAACTCGTCTGGTTTCGCCAGCCATATATCGCCAAAATGCTTCCCGAGGGCTCTTGCGCGATATTTTCAGGAAAAGTCGCGATGCGCAAATCCGCCAAAGGCGGACCCGCCTTGGGCGGGAAATACATCGCCAACCCGCTTTACGACATAGTTCCTTGCAATGTTATTCCGGCTTTTTCTAAAGAAGATTCAGCCAAGCTTCAGCCGCTTTACCCAGCTACGGCCGGCCTCTCTTCGCTTTGGATTTCAAAAGCCATAGAAAAAATACTTACGCAAACCAATATAGATGAGTTTTTGCCGGAAGAAATAATAAAAAAATATCATCTGCCAAATTTACAAAAAGCGCTCCGCTGGGCGCATTTTCCCAAAACCGCGGAGCACGCTTCTGCGGCAAAAAAAAGATTCGCCTTTGAGGAGGTTTTTTTGATGCAGCTTTTTAGAATCGGGCAAAAAGAAGAAATCAAAAAAACCGCCGGCGCGGGATTTAAAAATTTAAAAAAATTAAAAGAAGAATTTTTAGGCCTCTTTAATTTCCAGCCAACCAAAGCGCAGCTGGGCGCCATAAACGACGTGACTAAGGATTTTGAATCGGGCCATCCGATGAACCGGCTTTTGGAGGGCGACGTCGGGTCCGGCAAAACCGCGGTCGCGGCATGCGCGGCGTTTATGGTTGCAAAAAACGGCATGGAGGCGACTTATATGGCGCCAACAGAAATATTGGCGAGGCAGCATTTTGAGACCTTCACCAAACTTTTTAAAAACTCCGGAATAAAAATCGGCCTTTTGACCTCTTCCATTTCCGACAAATTTCCTTCCAAAGTGAACCCCGCGCTCGCCACCCATATTTCAAAAAATCAGCTTTTGAAATGGGTTACCAACGGAGAAATCCCAATACTCATCGGAACGCATTCTTTAATTGAAAAGAAAGTTGTTTTTAAAAATCTCGCGCTGGCTATGGTGGATGAACAGCACCGCTTCGGAGTCATGCAGAGGTCTAGGCTTTTTAAAAAATCGGCGCGTGCGCCGCATTTTCTTTCAATGACGGCGACTCCTATCCCCCGCACGCTCGCGCTTACCATTTATGCCGACCTGGATGTTTCTTTAATTGACGAAATGCCCGCCGGCAGAAAGCCGATTGAAACAAAAATCGTCCCGCCCAAAGAAAGAGATCTAGCTTATGAATTTATAAGAAGCAAATTGGCGGCGGGCGACCAAGCGTTTGTGATTTGCCCGAGGATTGAGCCAAAAGACAGGAAGTCCGACTTCTCGGGGAAGTCGGACTTCCTAAGAGCCGAAATGCGGTCAGTAAAAGAGGAATATAAAAAATTAAAAGAGAAAATTTTTCCGGAGTTTGAAATCGGGATTATGCATGGGCGGCTTAAACCCAAAGAAAAAGAGGAGGCCATGCGCCGATTCAGAGACGGCAAAACGCAGGTTTTGGTTTCAACATCCGTGGTTGAGGTCGGAGTGGACGTGCCCAACGCGACCATAATGATGATTGAAGGCGCCGAAAGATTCGGCTTGGCACAACTGCACCAATTCAGAGGAAGAGTGGGCAGAAGCGAGAAAAAATCTTATTGTTTTATTTTGGCAAGTTCTTATTCGGCAAATATTTTCAGGAGATTAAAGGCGCTCACCACTTCCAAAACCGGATTTGAGCTCGCCGAATACGACCTGGAATTCCGCGGGGCCGGCGAGCTTTCCGGCAAAAAGCAATGGGGCATTTCCGACATCGGAATGGAGGCCTTGCGAAATTTAAAAATGGTGGAAGCCGCCCGCTTTGAGGCCAAAAATATTATTGAAGAAAAAATCCTGCCGCGTTATCCCCTTTTGCAAACAAAGGTACAAGAATTGCAAAAAGAACCCGTGCACTTTGAATAAAAAATTAATTTTTCCTGTGTTTCGGGGTGATCCAAAATCCCATATATTTTCCGAGCATGAGGCGGGTTTGGGCGTCCAAAGCAGGAATTGAGCCGAAAACTATGATAGTAAAAGGCACCAAAATCCATTGGAGAACCATATATGCATGGCGTCTTTTGCCGTAATGCGGCGGACGGGGCGGTAAAAGCTGCATGGAAATTATTGCTGAGGTCACAAGCCCCACCATGGCGAAAGTCATAATTAAGCGCGTGATTGCCGGCAAATTATACGCCAAAACCAGATTATTAAATTCCCTCCCCCCCAAAATTATCGGAAGCCACCCCAAAGCGAAAATTAAAATCGCGTTGGTTGGCCAAGACCAATAACCTTCCACCATATTAAAAATGTAATAAAGCTTCGTGCGCAAAGGAATTTTTTTTTCGCCAAAGGCGGATCCGCCTAGTGCGGAATTTTTTAAAAAACCAAAGACAACATACGGAAAATTTTCCACGCCCCACGCCCAGCGCCTCTGCTGGCGGTAAACATTTTTTACCGTCCCCCAAAAAGTCGGCGCGAGATTCGCGTCCATTGAAACAGGATATGAAAGAGGAACCGAAGTGTAAGCGCCGTCATAATAAAGGAGTGAATTCCAAAAAATCCGCGAATCTTCCGAAACCATATTCGTTTGCCAAAAATCCAGCGCGGTTAAAGTTTTGAAACTCATGGAGTGCGAAGAAAAAGTGGTTAAGCGTTCCGGCCGCTCCTGCTGCATCATCTGCCAAAAAGTTCCGGAGGTCGCCATCACGCGGGAAAGCGCGGGCGCGTCCCAGATATTGTTGTTGTAAACAGGCACGGGCTGATAGGAAGATTGGACGGGATTTTTGGCGGTAAGAAAATTCCACGCCAAAACCTCAAAATATTTCGGGTAAATTTGCGTGTCAACATCAAACGAGGAAACTAAAATATCTTCGTAAGGAATATTTTTTGGGTCAATAAAAATTTTCTTGGCTTCCCGAGCAGCCCATGATTCATTGGCGCCTTTTCCGGAAATTTCCCCCTCAATTCCTTCGGGATGCATTGTAATTAAAAAATTTGGAAATTTTTCCCCAAAGTCCGCTTTTATTTTTTCAGCAATTTTTTCTCCATGCTCCCGATAACGCTCTTCGTAAGACAAGACCAAAATCATTCTTTCTTTCGGCCAGGGGCTTTTTAAAATGGCACGTATTGTCCCCTCCACCACCGCCAGATGCTCCCGCGACATCGGCAGTATCACTAGATGCCAAAGATGTTCCCACCTAAGGCGCGAAAGGCGTTCCGACCAATCGGCAGAAATATTTTCCTTCATGCGTTTGGCGTTTGCGCGGAGATGCAAAGACAAAAAAATTGTTTTTATCAGCCAATAGAGGTCAAAAATAATTATAAAAAAAGCCGCCCAGACCGGCAAAAAATAAGACGCCGCCACCATTCCCAAAAGCGTCGCCCAAGCCAAAGCGCCGGGGAAAATTTCCAGCGCCCGATAAATCAGCCGGTTGTTCCCCTCCAGCTCCGGCGAAAACCCGATTTTCAGATAAGATTTTTTATCGTCCATTATGAATAACCTTATCAAAAAAAACCAAAATAAAAAGCCCAGCTTGCGCTGGGGCTACTGCAAAAAAGCTATGCGCGGCAGCTCAACGTTTCCGTTCGCAACCTCTTTAGGAAGAACCACTGAAGTAGCCAAAACCTGTTTGTTGTTGTAGACTACTTCAATCTTGGAAGATTTCTCCAACTTTAGATCGGCGCAAAGCATAGCATCTCTCCGGAAAACATCTTCTATTAAAAGCAACCGCTCCCAAGGATATCTTCCGTAATTAAAAAACATTTCTATTTTTTCCGCGCTTGTCTGTAGAATATTGCTCCAAAAACCGCTTTCTTCCGAAGCCGAATTTTTAACTATCGGCGAAAGCTGTTTACGCAAAAAATTAATCTGGAACTCCGGGCCCTCCAAAACTATTGCCGGCCAGGAGTCAAAAACATCCACCGGCGACGAAATGACAACGGAACTCCCGGGAAAAACATCTTTGAGCACCACGCGCTGATCGTCAGCTAGGCCCAAAAAAGGCCTTGAAGCAAATATCCCGCGTTTTCTATTTTTTAAAAGTCCGTCTAAATATGCTTTGTCAAAAGCCATATTAGCGCCTCCTTTCAGTTTGTCTATTTATTAGACTACACGATACTTATTAAAAAGAAAAGAGTATTATAAGTATAGGCGCTATGGAAGAAAAAGATAAAAATGAAGCGGAGGAGGACGAAATTTTGGTAAAAAAGGCCCAGGAAAGCCCCGAGGCCTATGAAGCGCTCTATAAAAAATACGGCAAGCGCGTCTACAATTATTTTTGGTATCGTGCCGGGCGGGTCAAAGAGGTGGCCGAGGATTTGGCGCAGGAGACATTCGTAAAGGCCTACCAAAAACTGCCCAATTTCCGCCTGCATGCCTATTCCTATTTTTCTTATCTTAAAACCATCGCCCACAACACGCTCGTAAAATATTATAAAAAGCCGAAAACGATTTCGTTGGAGGAAATTGGAAACGCCGAGAACATCGCCGAAGAAAGCGCGCCCGACAAATCTGAAACCAAAGAAGCATCCGAGCTTCTCTGGCAGGCCATTGAAAAACTGCCCGATGCGGAAAAAAATATCGTTCTCCTTAAATACCGCGAAGGGCGCTCGGTGAAAGAAATCGCGAACCTTGCCCAAAAAAGCGCGAACGCCGTAAAGCTGGTCTTGTCGCGCGCCCGGAAAAAGCTTGCCCGGCTTAAAGAGCTCAAACCGTGACACCTTTTCCCGCGCCGGGGGTTATATATGGTAGGAACCCCAGTTAGTGCTAATTTTCATATTTTGTAACCGACAATTTAATACGAACCGAGCATAAAAACGCCTAAACGGCGTTCGGCAAAAGGCGGGATTCGCATTCCGCCGGCCTGAAAGAAAAACTTGCGCCAGCTTGAATATCCTTTCGGGTGAAAACAAAATGCCAAAAACCCTCCAATTTTCATACATCTGTCGGAGGGTTTTTGAGTTTTAGGGAATCTTTTGAACTCTACTTCCGCCACGCCATTGCTTGGGTTGGCAATTTTTTGGCAGGGGTTATTTAAAGATCAAAGTGCTTCTTTAGATACGATTTAATGGCATCTGAAACGTTAGCGTTTATTTTGCCAATCTTTTTATCAAAACGTGAATAATCAAAAGAAGTGATGTGATAGACTTTGGCGACCGAATCAGTTCTCAAATTGTTGTCAGAATCTGTAACGACTACTATATCGTCTGAAATTGTATTTCCTGTATTAGATGTTAGTGGGACAATTGTAACTAAGTTTGATCTTTTTAACTGTTCGTCTGATTGTATAACTACCACAGGTCTTTTGCCTTTGAATTCATGTCCGATACTCGGATCGCAACTGACTAACACTATATCGCCGAATTCTAAATCTCCCTTTCGAATCATAAATTTTCATAGTAGTCATAGTCTTCTTTAGAAATTGGTCCCAATTCCTTAAATACATCATGCTCCCCCATTAACATAAGAGTTCTTATTTCGTCCTCAATACCTTGATCCCGCTGTATACCAAGTGACAAACTTGGCAACAGCCGAAAGACAAACGGAAGCGGCTCCGTTTGGTATTCATAACCTAAATACTTGCCGATAACGGCAACTGTATCGCTTTCTAAATCTAGAATTTGATCACTTGATCGTGTGTGGCTCATAATTATTTTTTTACCCACGATTGGGACTCAAAATTAAGATCAATCGTTGGTCGGTTATCTTTGATAACTTTTTGAACCTTGCCGGAAAAAGTAAACTGGTATGTTATATCGGATGTTTCCAAGTATGCGCCCGGCCGATCAATTTCTGCCGAATCTTTTCCGGCAAGTAGCTCGTTTGGATGAAACGGCTGACCGAGTTTCATTTCCGTGGCATACGCCTCATAAAGCCCGCGCATGGTCTTATCTAGCGTATCATCCGCTTTCTCTACGTTCAAACCGAGATCGCTAGCTTCATCGCTGTCAATGGGGTAAGCATGAATAGTAATGTCGCCAGTTATTTCTTTGACGATCTTTTTTATCCTCTCTTTATCATTTTCTTTGTCCATATGTAACCATAAAAGCCGTTCGGTAAGAAGACGTGCCATGCGGTATGCGCGATAGGCATTACCAATAGAAAGTGGGTGTAGTTTCTCAACTAACAATTTATATGCGTCAATCATTTGTTCACTTTTTACTTCTGCCTTTTCTTTGGCAAAAAGCAAATACGAATTTAAATCTTCTACGCTCACTTCGAGACGCTGTTGAAGATTTGCCGGATTCTGTGGATTGAATGGGTGTCCGGTAGTAGGATCAACTGGCGTAAGCTCGCCTAATTTTCCCATCACGATAGTGTCAGCGCCGAGACAAATAAGCGTTCCCGCGCTGTGCGCTTTGTACGGCACCAACACTTCAAAACTGTCACAATTATTACGAATGAGTTTGACAATGCGAACCGGCGCAAGCATATCACCGCCACTCGTGTAAAGAAGCAAACTGATTTTTTTGACCTTGCCTATGCCGTCAAGCAAATTGCCGAGCAATGGCACGACATCGCCAGCAATTTTAGTAGCAAAAGGTGGTCTATCGCCAGTAGCATAGGAAATAACACGCGAATTACGCTCGGTTTCGAGCTTTTTGATTAAGTCTGTTCTACTCATATAGTAATTTTAATATAGTACCAATTCTAGGCGTTCTTTACAATAACTCTATAGCTTGTGCTCTAATTTTAGCGCAAAAATCGAAACAATCATAAACACTCCAACAATTGCGTCGATAAAACTCCATAGTTCACGATTGAGGTGAATAACAATAAACGGATTGAAAAGAGCGGCGAGAAATCCAAAAATCCAAACCCATTTTTCTTTTTGTTGTTCGTAAGCCGTCCATGCGATATAAACAGCAACAGCGAAAACAACAAACCGCAAAAGCGTGAAAAAACCATAAGGCCAGCCGTCAGCCAGAGCAACAAAAAGCATTATTGCCGCTATGATGAGGTAGATGTTTTTTCTCTTATTTATACTCATAGCAATACTTCATCTTGAAAAATCGCATTTTAATACGATTCGCCATTTTCCTTATACAAGTCAGCAAGTTCCAGGGGTTCTAGAACTTTTAACTTTTCGTTATATGCTAACTTTGCAAATCCCCTTTTTTCCAATTCCATATCAATATAACATGTAAGTTGAAGGCATCGACTTACCATCAGTCCGCGACCAGCGGGACCATCAAGTGCCACAAGATAGCAAACACCATGCAGAGATTCACAGCAAATATTTATTTTTTGCACTGTTTTCTCCTTGAATTTTTTCAAATCTTCTTCAGAAGAAATCCCCCAAATATCATAAAAGGTTTGCCTAAGGACATCCCTCTCTTTGGCTGAAGGACTTTTTGTTTTTAGAGCATTGTATTCCTCAAGCACAAGCTTTGTGGTTCTCGCGGCTTCCTTTTTGAGCATTCGATGTGCAAGAAAATTAATGATTCCCATAGTTTTTTGAGTTTATCCGATAGATTTAATATTTTTCATGGTTTTATTGAATTAACTCATCAACACTCGTATCAAGGGCTTTCGCAACCTTTTTAATGGTACCACAAGTATTAGGTTTTACCATCTCATTTTTTGTGCTATAAATTAAAAACGGCCCGTAGCTCAACGGCGGAGCACCGAGCTTATACCTCGGGGGTTGTAGGTTCGAGTCCTACCGGGCCGATAAAACAATATGGATATTTTAGCAATTATTCAGAGTAAGCCCGTTCTTATAGGCCTTCATCTAGGTTTCGCCATTATTGGCATTGACGCGTTTTTGTGGTTGTTTGGAAAACTAAAAGGCGAAGGGGGCTCGCGGAAAAGCATGATTATCACCGCGGCAATAGGCGTTGCCGCGTTCACCGCGAGCTGGCTTGCCGGAGGCTTTTACTACGTCGTTTATTATGGAACGCTTGTGAGGCCGGCAATCAAAAGCGGCGTTGCGCCGTGGGCGCACAATATTATTATGGAAACCAAGGAACATATTTTTCTATTTGTTATCCCGCTTGCGATGACGGTATTCTTTATCACGTTGTTAGAAAAAGAGGTTCTGGAGCGGCTCGGGCTTCGCCGCCTTGCTTTGTGGCTTTCCGGCTCCGTTGCCGCGCTGGGGCTCCTCATTGGCGCGATGGGGTTTATAATCTCCGCCGCGGCCCGCTGGGGAGCAATCAATTAATATATTTTATGAATAAACCAAAATTAATTATTTCATCGGCATACGCGGCAATTATAACTATTGTCTTTGTCGTGGTTATTACTATTTTGGCGGAACTATTTGCGCCGTTGAAAGATTGGCTGAAAAATTTTTCCGGCCATCATTGGGCATCAAAAAGTATTTTTTCCGCGCTAATATATGCGGTTGCTACAGCGCTATTATACTGGGCGTTTTATAGCCCAAATAAAGACCGCCTTAAAAAAGCGCTAATTTTTCTTTTAGTATCTTGGGCGCTTGGCACCGTTTTTCTAACGGCATTTTATACCGGACACCATTTTAATTTTTTCTAAGTTTATTTAAGCCACGCCGTGGGCGTGGATGAATTTGGCAAATTCATCGCGTTCTATCGTTTCATCTTTTATGAGTTTTTGCGCCAAGGCGTCCAAAGATTTTTTATGCTTTGTTAAAATATCTTTGGCGCGTTTCAAAGCGTTTTTCATAAAACGCGATACCTCGCTGTCTATCAAAGTTGCCAAGGTTTCGGAGTAATCATTCGTTGCCGAAAAATCTTTTCCCAAAAACACATACTCCTCCTTGCCGCCGAAAGCCAAGGGGCCGACTTTTTCGGACATGCCATATTTTGTAACCAAGGCGCGAGCCAAGTCCGTGGCTTTTTTCAAATCATCGGAAGCTCCGGTAGTCAGCTCGCCGAAAGAAACCAACTCCGCGGCGTAACCCCCCAAAGAAACCGCGAGCTCCGAAAGAAAATGCGTCTTTGAATACAAGTGCCGGTCTTCGGTAGGAAGCTTCATAGTGAAACCGGCCGCGCGGCCGCGGGCAATAATTGAAATTTTGTGGACGGGATCCACCTCCGGTAAAGACGCCGCCACCAAAGCGTGCCCCGCCTCGTGGTAAGCGGAAATTTTCTTCTCCGCCTCCGAAAGAATATGGCTTCTTCTTTCCGGCCCCAATAAAACTTTTTCTATTGAATTGATTAAATCCATCTGTGTGACTTGCTTCCGGTTTTCACGTGCCGCCAAAATCGCGGACTCATTCACCAAATTTGCCAAATCGGCGCCGGAAAATCCGGGCGTGCGCTCGGCGATTCTTCTTAAATTAACGCTCTCATCCACAGGTTTTGTTTTTGAATGGATTTTTAAAATATCTTCCCGGTCGTTGATGTCCGGCAAATCCAAAATTACCCTGCGGTCAAAACGCCCCGGCCTTAAAAGCGCCGGATCCAAAACGTCCGGCCGGTTGGTGGCCGCCATAACGATTACCGATTCGTTTGTTTCAAAACCGTCCAATTCAACCAAAATCTGGTTTAGGGTCTGCTCTCTTTCATCGTGCCCTCCGCCCAAGCCCGCTCCGCGGTGCCGCCCGACGGCGTCAATTTCGTCAATAAAGATAATCGCGGGAGCGGATTTTTTCGCCATTTTAAACAAGTCCCTAACGCGAGAAGCCCCAACACCCACAAACATTTCAACAAATTCCGAAGCCGACATGTGGAAAAAGGGCACGCCCGCCTCTCCCGCCACGGCTTTTGCTAGCATGGTTTTCCCGGTTCCGGGAGCACCCATAAGCAAAACGCCCTTGGGAATTCTCGCGCCAATATCCAAAAACTTTTTAGGCGACTTTAAAAAATCAACAATCTCCACCAATTCCTCTTTGGCTTCTTTGGCGCCGGCGACGTCTTTAAATAAAACGCGTTCCTTGGCGTTGTTGGGATAAATTATCCGCGCGCGAGATTGGCCGAAAGTGAACGCCTGAATATTTGCCCGCTGGACTTGGCGCGCGGTCAGCCAGAAAAAAGCCACAATCAAAAGAAACGGCAAAAGAAACGGCAGGGAAACCCCAAGCCAGTAAAGAGCCCCGTCGGGGTTTTCCACGCCAATCGCGACGGCGCGCAATTTATCCTCCGCCACTCCGTAATTTTTGAAAGTTTCCGAAAGCGCCGCTTCGTTTTCTTTTTTTGAGCGGAGCTCGGAGTTGTCTTTCAGCGTTACATCCAAATCGGAATCGCGGACCACAATTTTTGTGACCTCGCCGGCGTTGATTTTCCCGACCAATTCCGAGAGCGAGATTTCTTTAACCTCTTTAAAAGCGCCCGACAAAGAAGTGTACAAAAACGCCAGCATCATTAGTATCAAAAGCGCCCCTACGATATTTTTTGAAAGCAATTGCATAGATAAAACCTATTATATAGTAAAAAAAATCCCTCGGCAAGGGGAGTGTATGATAACACCCACACCTTACCGAGAGTAAGACTAATCGTCGTAACGATCGCGTCTGCGGTGACTATCGCTTCTATTGCCGTTGCGACTCTGGCCACGCTTTGTTTCCGGGGTGTACTGGTTTCTCCGATCTACCATATGTTTGATAAACCGGTCAGCGCTCCCATCACGTTCTTGCTGCGCCTTGACCTCCTCCGCAAGCCGCTTTTTCTCTTTTCCACGGTTGATAGCAAACATCCGGCGCTCTACAACTTCCTCCGCATCCTCCTTGGACAAAAACCTTGGCACAAAGGCAGTCTTATTTTTGGGATCCGTGGCATGGTCGTTGTGCCGACCGTCTTCATCTTTTTTGTCAAGCTCTCGGCAAATCCGGCAAGCCGCAATAATAGCTTTGTTGCGCTCAACCAGTCTACCCACCAAAAATTCCTGACAGGGGGGACATACAGCCACAACTTTTTCATCAAACATGTCCGGGCTGTAATTTCCGCGCACTTTGTCGTTTTTGTTCAGGTAGCACCTGGGCAAAAACTCACTGACGCACACGCCTCCGCCAGTTTTCTCACCGCACGCAACCAGAACATCGAGGTTTACCTCTAGGCCGCGCTTGCCTCCTTTCTGTTCCAAAATGACTATCGCTTGCTCCACCTCAAGAAGGTCTACGTTAGACCTCCCGTGGAAAACTTCTTGGCGAAGCTGGTCTTCAAAGTAGCTATTCGCTACCCGATTGTTAGCTCGCCCAGTAAACTGCGGATCGCCGCAGTCCTCCGGAAGTTCAGCCAACGCTTTGTCACGGTAAGCTCCATATTCAGCCACCGTGAGAGGATTGGTTCCGCGGCCATTAAAGACATCGTGCAAGACGTCCCAATGCACCACTTTGATTAACCGCTTGAAGGGCTTGGCGTTTTTGTTTTTCTGCCGTTCGGCAACCGCCAACTCAACATCCTGCCGCCGTTTCTTAAATGCCTCATCAGACAAGATGCGCGGACGGTCGTCTACAAAATCTTTTCCTCCTTCGTCAATCCATTCAGCCACATTCTCCTTACCATTCGCACCATCCACAACCTCTGGGGCAAGTACTTTTACCCCCGCCACTCTAAGAGCACCATTCATCGTTTCCATAAAAACCCTTTCTCCCGCAGTGCGGGCACAATGTTTGGCCCCGCCAATGTAAATTTTGGCGGAGAATACCAATAAGTTTAAGGAACTGCCATTATTACTCTGCTACCCCCTATTATACTCCTTCTATAAATCTTGTCAAGTGGCGATAAAAAAGGCAATAAAAAAAGGGGAACGCATCGTCGTTCCCCTTTTGCTATTTTCGGCAACTTTTTTTACCGGCCAATGTAAGCCTGTCGAAGCGTCCGAGTAAAGGCCTCTACATCTTCGCCTTTTGGGAAAGCCGTGTAAAAAACTTTAGTCCCCACATAAGCATTTACATTACCTTCTACCAAGTGCTTACGAGTAAAAATTATGCAGTGCCCAGGCTCCTGACAGTTTTTTGAACATTCTTGAAATTCGTCTTTGTGCAGAATACCACGCCCGCTTTGCCGATTGATATCTCTGATTTCTCCTTTGCCTTTTATCATAAGTGCTCCTTCCGCTTAAATCTAATTCCTATTATACTCTTATCTAGCAATTTGTCAAATAGTATTATTTATGTTTAGATAAAACTCATGGCGGAAAATATTAATGAAATTAAAATCGGGAGCGCGGGATATCCGGAAGCGCTCAAGGAAATTCCATTCCCGCCCAAAAAAATTTCGGTCTGGTCAAAAAACGGCGAGTTGCCCAA
>JAUYMO010000007.1 GCA_030699445.1 Candidatus Giovannonibacteria bacterium | reverse complement strand
AGAGGAGCTAATCAACAAAAAGGTTGACCTGGAGGAAAAAATCAAAAGAATTAACGATCAGGGCGATAATTGGCTCGAACCAATGAGAGATTTTATTTTGCGTTCAAGGTTAGCAAAAAGACCGCCGATGAAGGCGATCTTTCCCAATTCAAAGCATTTCTAAAAAATATCGGCTCGAACTTTATTTTGCAAGGCGGAAAGTTTGAATTCTTAGCTCAATTTGAGTGGGAGCTGGCGTCGCGAAGCGACGCATTTTCTAACTGGCTCGGGCTGGCGGACGACTTTAGAACGATGGATTGGGTGGAAGTTAGAGAAAATCTAAAGTTCGCCGCCTGTAATTTAAAATACTTAAAAGATATCGTTGGTTAAGTTATCGTTGATTGAATTTTAATACTAAGGTAAAATAAAATCAAGTAATTAAGCCAAAGATTCATGAAGGAGGCCGACAGAGCAAAAATTGAGAAACATGCAGCTCAAAAAATGGAGTTGAGTATTTGTGATATTTATGATAGTCCTGCGATTAAAACAGAAATTGAAAAATGCTATGAAAAATTTAATATTCAACCTAATTTTTTTGAAAATAAACAAGTTTATTTGGTGTTTTGTATACCGCCCCATCCATATAAAAGCAAACAAGCGGCTCTTGACTCAATTAATCTAGACAAACTTTTAGATCAAACATTGAAAAAGTGGAGCAATAATTATATTAATTACAAAGCAGTAATCGCGCTAAAACGATACGTTATCAAAAATTTTAAAGTAAGTTTTTGCAAGCCTAAATATTTAGATCCTGCAATTTGGTATAATATAGCTATGGCCAGACTGTTTGGAATCCCCAAAAAAAGAGTTTTAAAATGCATGCATCAAATTTTAGTTGACGAATACTTTCCCAAGGTAAATATGAATCTGCAAATTCAAATCAATGAGCTTACAACCGAAGAAGACATCTCGTATATTTGGCAAGAAGTTGAAGATAAGCAAAAAATTTGCAGTTGGAATCCAAAAGTTTACAGACGGAATCCAAAGGATAAATATACAAATTTTTACGGCAGAAAAAAGGGTAAAACTGAGGACCCAAAACGCGAACGAGACAAAACAGTTTATGATTTTAAAAAAAGCAACCCAAAGGCTACTTTAAAAAATGTTAATAAGAAACTAATTGCCAAAGGGTTTAAAACTCTTGAAGATTACACCCATATATATAAGATTATTGAAAGATATAAAAAGCATTTAACTGACATCTCATAAATTATTGAGAAGTCTTATACAGAAAACTATAACTAAGTTATAGTTTTTTTAGTATGGATAAAATCTCTGAACAAGATAAAAAATTTATGAAATCCCTCAATTTAAAAGAGGAAAATTTAGTTGAGGCTAAAGAAAATCTTTTTGGCTTCTTTGGAGTTTTGAATAGAATTTATGAGCGGCTAAAAAAAGAAGATAAATTAAAGTTAATTAAATTAAAATAAAATGTTATAAAAGTTATGTCCGAGTTTGCGCCCATACAATCCGCGTTGGCCAATAAATTAAAACCGGTCAAATTTCATAAAGATTTAAGCCTGGCATTTGTTTCGGAAAAACACCAGAATAATTTTTGGTCCGCTATTCACCATAAACTTTTATACGATAAAAAAATTCCTCTGGGCGCTAAGGTTCTTTGGACTATGTTGCAGGATGCCGGCGATGAAGATGGCTATAGTTATTGCGGCCAAAAACTGTTATCCGCTTTAATTGGCAGAGGCGAAAAAACAATCCAGCGGTACACTAAAAAACTAATAGAGTCGGGCTGGCTGATAGTAAAATCCGGCCGACGCCACCGTAGCAATGAATATCGGGTTATTTGGCCGGGCGCCTGCCCAAATCCAAAATTAAAAAGCGCGGTTAAAAAGTCAAAAGCGACGGAAAAAAGATAAAAAATAGTTATCCACAACAGCGACAAAAATGACTTATCCGACCGGACATAAATGACGCACCATTATAGATGCATTTACCCAGATTTATATTTTTTAACAAAATCATAATCGGAAAAATAAAACCGAGCTAAAAAACGAAAAATTCCGCATCTGATAAAACCGAACGAAAAACGAACTGAAATAAAACTTTGCGTCCTCAACCTTAAAAGAAGCCGTCGCAAACACTACTCTGTCCGCGCGCCCGAACCCTGTGGTTGAAATCGTGCCCAGGGAAATGGTGGCCTCTGGCCCCGGATGATCATGCGCCATGGGGAAATATGGCGGGTGGCTATAACAAAATATTTTATTCGCACATTGATAATTTGAGCGGGCGGACGTAAAACTTGACGAGCAGCAGGAATAAATTCCCGCCCGCAACTTCCACGAACTTGGTTACTCTCCGCTCTCGCAGGCGGTGAGCGAAAACTGAAAATTTAAAAGATAACCTCCTCTAAAAAAACGGCTCTCGGAAAAATATTAAACGCTTCGGTAGTTTTAAGCGTTCGCTATTTTTCCGACGGCCGTTTTTCAGTTTCAATTTTTAAATTTTTAGTTTTCGCTTCCCGCCGTTAGTGTGGGACTTCGCCCGACCACTCCAATTCACGGCATTGAATTTCCCCCGCTTTTTAGAATTTTTTACTAAGGGGCTGGGGGAATTAGGAAAAAAAAAACCCCCAGGAGCGCCCCCTTTCCCCCCGAGTTTACTTAGCGCCCCCTACATTATTGGGGGTCGCCGGGGGAAAAGGGGGGTTC
>JAUYMO010000002.1 GCA_030699445.1 Candidatus Giovannonibacteria bacterium | reverse complement strand
CGAGGGCGGGCAAAAATTCCTTCCCCCCAACCCCCTTCCTTTTTGCCCGCCCGAGCGATTGGATTTTAAAATTCGGAATTCGGATTTTCATCAAAAAATGTTCGAACTTCGTCCAAAAAACACCGCCATTAAGAGCGCAGTGATTGCGCACGAGGAGCGTTGTAGATGATTGCTATATTAGTTTGGTTATTTGCGATAGAATTAAAATATGAAAATTACTATAAAAAAAGCTACAAATAAAGATCTAAGTGGAATAATGGAATTAATTAAAGATGTAACAGATTATCATTACAAGATAGACAAATATTATAAACCCTTTTCTAAATATAAAGGACTAGATAAATACACAAAAGAACAATTAAAGGGTAAGAGTGTAAAAATGCTTGTAGCTGAAGATGACGGAAAGATTATCGGTCGCATTGTTGGTGTAATAATAAAACCTCCTCCTTATGTTTCACCTAAAAAGATTGGGAATATAGATGATATATTTATTAAAGAGGCTTATAGACACAAAAGAACTGGAGAAAAGTTACTCAAAGAATTACTGAAATGGTTTAAAGAGAAAAAGATTAAACACATTAGACTTAGTGTGGATGCAAGAAATAAAATAGGAGTTAAGGCTTGGAAAAAGTTTGGTTTCTATGACTATAGAATAGAGATGAGGAAAGACTTATAATTTTATATATTTTACTCTCGCTCGAGACCCGTCGGAAAAGTAAACTAAAATAGTAAAAAATAATATTACTGGGCTTGACCGACAACTGTTCTAGCTCGTGACGGCCAGCTATTAAAAACTCGGATTTAGTTTTTCGTGGATTTCAATCGCCAATTTCCGGAAAAATTCCTGCTTTCGCCAAAATAAATTATTCTGGGAAAATTCGTTATTCTGTATCCGGTTCAAATCGTGGATGACCATGTATCTAGCGTGCCCCAGATCGCCTTTTGATTTGGCTTCAGTGTCTTTCACCCCCTGATAAATTTGTTTCAAATGGGCGTATTTTACGGGAAGCCGTTTTGAAAGCGAGCTTAACTCAATATATTGGACAAAATCGTGGATTGCCATAAGGAAATCAAAGCTTGCCGGAGTCGCCAGCACTTTTTGGAATCTCCTCTCCAGTTCAATCTTTGTTTTTTCCGTGAGCTTCATAGGTTTCCATTCTACCACCTTATCCGTTTTTAAGCTAGGATAGGCGTATCTATGCTGATTGACGAAATCACAATAAAAATTTCCGCCGGCAAGGGCGGCAAGGGCGCCGTGGCTTTTAATAAAAATGTAAATAGCCTGGGGCCGGTCGGGGGAAGGGGCGGCGACGGAGGAAATATTTACGCGATGGGAGTGTCGGACCTCGGCGCTCTGGGCCAGTTCCGTTTCAAAAAAGAATTAAGCGCGGAGGATGGAATGGACGGCCGCGGCCAGTTTCGCGACGGCAACGCCGGAAAAGATTTGATATTAAAACTTCCTGTGGGGACGATAATACACAATCTTACGGCCGGCGAAGATATTGAAATAGAAAAAATCGGCGCGCGAATCTTGCTCGCGAAAGGCGGGCTGGGCGGAAGGGGCAATTTTCATTTTCGTTCCTCCACCAATACTTCGCCCAAAGAATTTCAGCCGGGCATCCCGGGAGAAAGTTTTGAACTCCGGCTGGAGCTTAAACTTATCGCCGACGTCGGATTTGTCGGTTTGCCAAACGCGGGCAAATCGAGCTTGCTGAACGCTCTCACCAAAGCGCAAAGCAAGGTGGCTAATTATCCTTTCACGACTCTTGAGCCTTCTCTCGGCGCCTACTATGAACTTATTTTGGCGGATATTCCCGGGCTGATTGAGGGGTCTTCGGGCGGGAAAGGCCTCGGCATAAAATTTTTGCGCCACATTGAAAGAACGCGGATACTTTT
Organism: Candidatus Giovannonibacteria bacterium; assembly: GCA_030699445.1. Lineage (GTDB taxonomy): Bacteria > Patescibacteriota > Minisyncoccia > UBA11713 > 2-01-FULL-45-33 > GWA1-44-29. Next base: position 6,768 of record JAUYMO010000002.1, on the reverse strand, counting down.
TCATTTTATTTCCGCGGAGTCCGCGAGCCCCAAAAAAGATTACGAAATAATCCGCAGGGAACTCGGCGCTTACAAAAAAGAGCTTTTGGAAAAACAGGAATATCTGTTTCTCACAAAAAGCGATTTGTTGGGCGAAAAGGAGATTAAAGAAAAATTATCGGCGCTCAAAAAAATAAATCCGGAAACCCTCGCGATTTCAATATATGATTCCGAAAGCCTCAAAAAAGTGGAGAAAATTTTAAACACGATAAAAGCCAAAAAATAAATTAGCTAAACCAAAAACTTGACTTTTCTAATCATATAGTATACACTATGTAGCTATATGAATTATTTGATTTTGGCGATGGTTTCGGCCTTATTTTCGTTCCCCCAGTCAATTCCCGCGCAAAAACAGCCCGAAAGTTCGCTCCCCGCGGAGAATCGCGTGGCTTATGAAATGCTTAAAAAAATAGCTGCTTGCGAATCACAAAGCAGGCATTTTGACGATAACGGGAATGTTTTGGTTGGAGCAAACAGATACGATATCGGTAAATACCAAATTAACGCAATCTACTGGCAAAGCTTGGCGGAAAAGCTCGGGTACGATATTTATACTGAAGAAGGCAACAAAGCCATGGCAATGGAGCTCTACCGCAGATACGGAACAGGCCCGTGGCATTGGTCAAAAAAATGCTGGAATAAATAAGCTGGTTATTTATAAGTCGCAATTTTAATCAAAGCGAGTTCCAAAGGCAAAGAAGCAGAATAGTCGTCGGTGCGGATTTCTAAAGAATCCATTATTTGGCGGAGAGCGTGCTCGGCGCGGGGCGCGTCCACCGGAACCATTTTTTTAAACCCCTCTATTTCATCTCCGGAAAATTCGCGTTCCAAAAGTTTATCCGTTTTGGAGTCAAGCGCCAAAAAATAAATCGCCCGGAAACTCCGCAAAAGCAACTTGCCCAAAAGCGCGGGGTCAATCCCCTCCTCCAAAACTTTATCCAAAAGTTTCAAAACTTCTTCAACATTTTTCCCAAACGCGGATTTTATTATTTTCTCAATGCTTTCCTCCTCCGGCGCTCCCAAAAGCGTCCGCATATTCTCCTCTTTTATATTTTTTTCTCCCAGGCTCGCGATCTGGAATAAAATATTTTCGGCGTCCCGCAAGGAGCCGTCCGCGAAAAAAGCGATAAGCTTCAAAGCGTCGTCCTCCGCTACAAGTTTTTCTTCCGAAGATATTTTTTTAAGCTCTCTGACTATATCCGGAATCGCGATTTTATTAAATTGAAAATGCTGTGTGCGGGAGACAATTGTATCCGGAACTTTGGCAAGCTCGGTGGTGGCCAAAATAAAAATGGCATGCTCCGGCGGCTCCTCCAAAGTTTTTAAAAGCGCGTTGAAGGATTCTTTGGTCAGCATATGCACTTCGTCAATAATGTAAGTTTTGTATTGGGAGCGGAACGGCACCGTGCGCACGGCCTCCCGCAAAGCCCTTGCTTCGTCTATTCCCCGCGAAGAGGCGGCGTCAATTTCAATAATATCCTCCTCGGCAGAGCCCGCTTCCCGGGCCAAAATTCTGGCAACGGTGGTTTTTCCGGTGCCCCGGGGGCCCGAAAAAAGATAGGCGTGGGCAACGCGATTTTTTGCCACGGCGTTTTTTAAAATTTTGACGGTGTTTTCCTGCCCCGCCACATCTTCAAAACTCCGCGGGCGATATTTCCTGTAAAAAACCTGTGACATATTATTTTTTAAACACTATAAATTTAAAACCAAGAAAATTCCAGACAAGCACCGCGATGTTGGCGATAAATTTCGCGACGTTCAGCCATTTTGACGAGCCAACGGCGGAAATTATTGAAACGGGCGCGTAAGTGGTAAGCGCGATAATAAGAACGCTATTGATAATAAGTCCGCCGATGCCGACCGCGAAAAATTTCGGAAAATCGCGGAATAAATTATTTCCGTCATAATCTTTAAAAACCCAAAGCTTGTTCCATAAATAGCCGTTTATAACCGCTATCAGAAATCCGGGTGCGTTGATCCAGCCGACAATAACGCCCGCGGTCACGCCCGTGAGATAGCTTGTAAAATTTAAAACAGAAAAATCAATCGCCGTGGAAAGGAACCCGGCGGCGGCGTAGCGCCCGAATTGCGAAAAAAACGGCTTAACGCGCGCCCCAAGAAAGTCGCCGAGCCAAACTCCCATCGCCCAAAGAACCGGCAGCAAAACCAAAGCAGCGATATTTTGGTACGGAAAAGAAATTTTTAAAAAATAAAAAACCACAAGAAACAGCGCCCCCGTAAAAAACCCCGCCCCCGCCCCGATTAAATAATCTTTTTTTATAATCATGGCACTTGTTTATAATCAATGTCTAATTCATCAAATATTTTTTTGATATTCTCAAAATATTTTTCATCTTCATCAGAAAATCCATCGCCAAAAAATTCTAGCTTTCCCCTGTAACTAAACCAATTTTTTAATAGTCCGGCCCGAGACTCTAAAAGTTCTTTATGTTTTATTGCCTCGCTGAATCTTTTTTCCAGATTTTTTGGAAACTCTCTGTTTTCTCGGGGAGAATTCGCGTATTTATAATACGCTTTTTTTTCTCTTTCTACCAACGCCTCATCAACAAAAGTCGCCGCCTTTTTATATTCAAAATACACCGAAGAACCATATGGCGGGTACCCGCTCATAACGCCGAAGCGCGCTTTGTATTTTGGGTCATTAAGATCAGCCCATTCATTTGGATTATTCAAAACCCATTCCATTGGGTCCTTTTTTGCTTCTTCAGGGAACAAATCCGGTATTGGGCAATTTTTTATTACCTTCTCCACCGATTCGGGGTTAAATAAAGATGTATCCCATTTTTCGCTTTCATCGAATCTTTGCCAGTGCAGAGTTTTTAATCCGAGCTCTTCTTCGTAAATTCTTTTAAGCTTTTTGCGTTCCCCCTCCGTATCAAGTTCTTGAAATCCTCCTCCGCCATAAAATCCCGTTTCCGGCATTAAGCCGATTGAAACAAAAAACAATTTGTCTTTGAAAAATTTGTCTTTTTCGGCTATTTTTTTCAGAATTTTACTATTTTCAAAAACTTCATTGAATTTCTCAAATCCAGATTTCGCTCTTTCCAAATCTGTCGGAAAATAAGGTAAAAATTCAACTTTTTCAACTGTGGCGCTTGGGTTTTCTTGATTCATGTTTCTTACAATAATGCCTGATGCCTACGCCTGATTTCTTCTTCCACTTCCTCGCGCGGACGGCCGTATTTGGCGCGGGAAAGATTTTTTATATATTCTGCCGCGCTTTTATCGCCCGCCTCCGGAGGAATTGTTTTAATATTAAACGCTTTGGAGGTCTGCCCGTCTATCAATAGTTTAAGGTAAGCGTTGAAATTATCCAAATTCAGCAAATCCTGCGCGGAAAAAATCGGCGCGAATTGCTTTTCCATGTATTCGGCGTCGTCCGAGCCGATTCTAAAAGAGCAGATTGAGCCGGCGTTGCCAAAAACCGCTTTTTTTATGTCTTCTTCCAGCTGGCCGATGAATTGGTGCGTGATTACCAAATTCAATTTGTATTTTCTGGCTTCTGATAAAATTGTGGCGATGGATTTAGTTGTAACATTTTGGAACTCATCTATGTATAAATAAAAATCCTGTCTCTCGTTTTCCGGCCTGTCCCCGCGCGAAAGCGCCGCCATTAAAATTTTCCCGACCATAATCAGCCCAAGAAGATTGGAATTTAATTCTCCAAGTTTTCCTTTGGATAAATTTAAGAGAAGAATTTTTTTCTGGTCCATCACGTCGCGAATATTAAAAGCGGATTTTTCCTGGGCGATGATCGGGCGCATGATTTCATTGGAAAGAAAAGTATCAAATTTGGAAACAACATAAGGCACCATATTGGCAAGCGACTGTTCTCCGCCGGCTTTTTCGGCGATCTGCTTCCAGAAAGTTTCCACCACGATATTTTTTGATTTGGAAAGTTTCAAATCCCGAAAAGCCTTATCCACCAAAACCCGCTCAATTTCCAAAAGCGTGTTGCCCGACTCGGGGTCTTCCATCACCAGCATGGCGGCGTTTCTGAAATACTGCTCAAACATCGGCCCGCCCGCCACCGACATATTGAAAAGCTTGTTGAAAATTTCCAGAAGCTCGTTCACAATCAAACTTTTTTGCTCCGGATACCTTGGGTCAAACTCCAGCATATTGAGCCCCAAAGGCCTGGACGCGTCTCCCGGGTCAAAATAAATCACGTCCTCCCAGCGCTCTTTGGGAATTAGCGGCAAGACCTTTTCTATGGTGTCCCCATGGGGGTCAATTAAAGCGATGCCTTCGCCGTTTCTGATATCCTGTACCACCAAATTCTGCATCAACGCTGATTTTCCCGTGCCGGTCTGCCCGATCATATAAAAATGCCTTCTTCTGTCGTCCTGCTTCATGCGCACTGCTTCTTCTTCGCCACGAAAAGAACTTTTACCTAAAATCAATCCTTCTTTCGGTAAATTTACCGGCGGAGAAGATTCACGCGATTTTAACGTCCGGACCTGCGGAGCGGATTTTTTTGAATAAGGCAGATGATAGATGCTCGCGATTTCTTCAACGTTAAGATTCACAATATTTTTTTCATCAAACAGCCGGAAAGAAAAATTTTCAACCAGTTTCCGCAAAGCTTTTCCGGAAAGCTCTTTTATTTTAAAGCCGTTGCCTTCCGGATTGTTAAATTGCAGAAAGCTCGCGCCGATATTTTTTAAAATCCCGTCGGCTTCTCCGCCTTTTGTAGCCGAAGCCAAAACGCGGATGTTGCATTCAAAAATAATCTTTCCGGCTTTTTCCTCAAAAAGTTTTGCCAGCTCTTCGTCGTAAGCCGATGTTTTCCCGCCAGAAGATTTTTTCCCCGTTTCCATTTTTCCGGAAAGTATGTCTATAAGCATGCCCCATAGGCCTTTCCCGCCCAAAACGTCTTTTCTGGAAGCTCCTTCTTTTATTTTTTTGGCCGCCGCGTGCGCGCGTTTTTTTATATCTCCGCCCCCGGCTCTTAGGGTTATTTGAATCGCCGCTCCCTCGCCGTATTCTTTTATTTTAGAAAATGCCGAAGTAATTGTTCCAAGCGGGTCCGCTCCCAGTTTAGCGTATGTTTTTATCGGCAGGATCTGCGATTCGGCGCTTAACACAAGCGATCCGGCAGTAGCTCCTTCAACATTAAAAATATTATAGTCAGGCACTTTTTCTATTTTGGCTTCCGGAAAAGCGCCGTGAAGCTGGTTGGCCAAAAGATTTTCGTACATTTTGGGAAAAGCAATATAGAAAAAAATTTCACTCCCGCGGTTGTGCGACGCGATTTCCAAAGCGAAAGAAGGATTGCCCCATAATTGTTCCGCCAGGCCTTTTCTTTGAAGGGTAGCGAGGCCGCTCAAAAATTGCTCCATCTGCGCGATGAAATTTTTAAGCGCTTGGGCTTCGTCCCCCTGCGGAGCTTTGGCGATTTCCGGCGAACTGATTAAATAAAGCGCCAAGCCCAAGCCGGAACTCACGCCGCGCAGTTTTTTATTTTTTTGGTAAGAAGAAAAAAGCAAAAGCCAAAGAATTAAGGCGAGAACTATCGGAAGAATAATATAAAAAAAGGTGAAAGAATTCATGCTTTAAGTTTTCTGGCCGCGAGCAGTTTTTCGTAATATTTATCGGCGAGCGCGTCGTGGAATTCATCCAGAAGATGCGGATTTTTTAAATGATTCGCGGCTTTAACGGCGATAGCCAGCCCTTGCGCGAGCGCCAAACTTATCAGCCCTTCTATAATTTGCTGGTGTTCTTGTTCTTTAAGATTATAAGCCGCCTTTTGGGCGGCGTCATCGGATATCGGCGCGGCTCCGCCAGCCGGCAGGGGTGTTTTTTCCAAAGAAACGTCTTTAATGACCTCGCGCACCATTTCTTTTTCCGGCTTTTCAGCGCCGCCGACGGCCAATTCTTTCTTTTTGGCCTCCAGCTGCTCCTCCAGCCATTTTATTTCTTCATGAACCGCTTCTTGAACCATAGATTTATAATAACATGCTATAATTAAATTATGAAAAATGCCGTTTATTGGCTGATTTTGATTGTTTTAATTGCCTCTTTTTTAAGATTTTACGATTTAAAAAACACCCCTCCCGGGCTTTGGTCGGATGAAGCGATGAACGGCACCAACACCATTCAGGCCCTGGAAGGCGACGAATGGAAGGTTTTTTATCCGGAAAATTTTGGCAGGGAGGGACTTTTTATAAACATTCAAGCGTTATTTGTGAAAACTTTAGGGCATGAGTCCTGGGTTTTGCGGTTACCCAGCGCGATTTTCGGCTTGTTCACAGTTTTAGGGCTTTATTTTTTAACAAAAGAATTATTTTCGGAGCGTATCGCGCTTTTCTCGGCTTTTTTTCTGGCAACTTCCTTTTGGCATATCAATTTTTCGCGGATGGGATTCCGCGCGATAATGGCGCCGTTTTTTTTGGTGTGGGCGTTTAATTTTTTGTTTTTAGGGATGCGCAAATTAAAACAGCCGTTTTTTGTTTTAGCCGGATTGTTTTTCGGTTTGGGCGCGCATTCTTATATCGCCTATCGCGTCGCGCCTTTAATCGCGCTTTTGCCTCTTTGGAAATTTTATAGAAACTGGCAAAATTCTAATCCTAAGGAAGTCGGACTTCCAAATCCCAACGCTGTAATATAATTGGCGAGCGCGTCCGGCCAGACATACATTGTTTGCGTGGCGTCTCCGGGCACAGGCACGCCCCAAGAAATATCTTTGGCGGGGCGCGAAAAACTTAC